>CAKVJE010000007.1 GCA_934754735.1 uncultured Candidatus Melainabacteria bacterium | reverse complement strand
GGTAAGTAATGAGTATGATTTTAAATTACCGTAAATTTTTGCGTGAGAAATTGGAAAAAGAGTTCTTTATAAGTCAAGACAAATATCTTATTCTAGGTGAAAATTTTCTTGAAAATGTTTATTTTGTATTTGTACAACATTTCATGCCTGTTCATAACTCAAACTATTATTTGTTTATTGTTGATAAAAATAAAACAACAAAATTCAAAATAGAAGTGTGTAAAAATCAAGATGGTTACATTCGGATATATAAGAAAACATTATTTTCGATTATTGGTAGAAAATATTATTCAATCTTTGCAAAACATGGATTAGCTACTACAGAAGAAGTTGCTCGCCGATTGGAAAATTATTGTTGTTTTCACCGACTAGTATTAGTGCTTTATGTTAGTATGCTGAATCTCCACACGCATCATATTAATCTTAGGAGAAATGAAAATGGTATAACAAATATTATACCCATCAATTCTATATTGCATGATGCAATGCATAAATCAGACGCATTTGACAATTTTGAAGATATAGGCAATTCTTTACAGCAGTTCTTTTGCAAAACTCTTAAAAAATCTCAAACAAAACGTAAAACTATTGCTAAAGATGATGAAATCATAGAACAAGTGCTAAGGCACAATGTTAAAGGTGATTCAGTTATAGAAATCCAGAAGGCTTTAAATAATAAAATTTCAAAAAGAAGCATTTACAATATATTAGAGCAATTTCATTCCTACAGAGCTGAATTTCTAGAATGGCTTGAAAGAAAGGTAAGAACGCCGATTCAGGAATTAGATGCAAAATCCGAAGCAAGATGGTGTAAAATTTTAGAATTTGATAGACTTTTAGACCAATGTGCGTAATCAGATTTTGTATGCCTCAAATAATGGTGCTGATAGAGTTTTTCTCTATTATTAATAGCATCCAGAGTGTATAGCTTTAAATATATAATTATCAGTTTTATATATCTAAAGTTTATAAGATGTAGAATAAAAACAAGAACAAAAAGAGGGCTTGACATGTCTAATAAACGATGCTACATGAATTATAGTACCCTATTTCAAGGGAGAAATTAAAAATGTTCAAACTTATGAGTTTAAAAGATTTAGCGAAAGAACTAAATAAGCCAGAAAGTACTATTAGGACTTGGCGTAGAAGAAAAGATATACCAGAATGTATATTTGTTGAGATTGGCGGAACGGTTTTTGTACATGTAGGTAGATTTCAAGAATGGATTGATGAAAAAGTCGCATAAGGAGATAAAAATGACTATTTATAAGAAAAACAATAAATATTATTGCAGATTTCAAATTGATGGCGAAAGACACCATTATTTATGTAATGGTGCTACCTCGATTAGTGAAGCAAAAAAGATAGAAGATGGTTTTAAGTATAGGTTACAACAGCAACAAAATGGGATTATTACAAAAAAGAATGTTGTAAAACTAAGTGATTTATATAGCTATTTCCTTAATTACTCAAGATTAAACAAAAAAACTTTTTATCAAGATGAAAAAAGGATTAACATAATAAAGGAATATTGGAAAAATAAACGAAATGTGGAAGATATAAAACCAAAAGATATTGAACAGTTAAAAATAAAGTTGCTTAATCGAGGTTTAACAAGAACTACTGTTAATCGATATTTAGAAATTTTATCTAAAATGTTTAATCTTGCAATTGATAATGAATGGCTTACAAATAATCCTGTAAAGCATAACTCTAAATTTCCTATAAAAAATTATCAAGTAAGATATTTAAAGGATGATGAAGAAAAACGACTTTATGAAAATGCTGATGATTTATGGTGTGACATAATTACATTCGCATTGAATAGTGGTTTAAGAAGGTCTAATATTAGATTGTTACAGGGAAAAAATATTAATAAAGAATTTAAAATTATAGAGCTAACTGAAAATAAAGGTAATAAACATATCAAATTACCATTCAACAATAAGATTGAAGAATTATTTAAAAATAAAAATTTTGAACCAGAAGAATATGTTTTTGTTAATCCACAAACAGGAAATCCTTTCTCTACAACAGCTTTTGCAAATCATTGGCACCAATTGCTTAAAAAAGCAAATATCAATAATCTTAGATTTCATGATTTAAGACACACAGTCGGTACGAGATTGGCAAAAAATGGTGTACCAGTAAATATTATTAAAGAAGTTTTAGCACATAGTGATATTGCAACAACTATGCGTTATGTTCATTCAGCATCAGAACAGTTGCAAAGTGCAATGAATAGTTTAAATGTATAAGTATTTAATTCAAATATGATAATGGACACAAGATGGACACAGAAAAACTTAAGGGTTTATACATTTTTGTATAAACCCTTTATTAACAAGCTTTTTATCTTTTTTTTAAATGGTGGGTGTGGAGGGACTCGAACCCTCGACCAATTGATTAAGAGTCAACTGCGCTACCAACTGCGCCACGCACCCATATTTATTTAATTGTTTTTTTTGTAATGCGCAGTTGGTTTATCTGGTAAACGGCTCGTCTCACTACCGTTCGAACTCACCTACTCCATCTTCGGACTTGACATTTAGTCAACTCCTCAGCGGAGTCCTACGCACCCATATTTATTTAATTGTTTTTTTTGTAATGCGCAGTCGGTTTATCTGGTAAACGGCTCGTCTCACTACCGTTCGAACTCACCTACTCCATCTTCGGACTTGACATTTAGTCAACTCCTCAGCGGAGTCCTACGCACCCATATTTATTTAGTTGTCTTATTGTGATACGCAGTCGGTTTATTTGATAAACACATCATCGCCAAACGCTCATCACAACAAATTTATCTTAACACAAACTTTTTTTATTTCAAATACCTAGCAAAAAAAATTTTTATATGTTTTACTATACTATAATGAATATTTCGAAAATACAGACAACACCAAATTTTTATAGTAATCAAAAACAACAAAAACGAGAATTTATAGATGTTTTAACAGACAATGTCCGCAATCCTCGTGATGTTAACGACTGCGTTGCAGTTCCGCGTGGAATATTCAAAGCCTACTTATATCTTATGGCAGGCAGTTCAACATTAATGCTTGCAAATCTAATCCCCCAAAAACAAAATATCTTAAAAACAGCTACGAATGCTTTAGGCATTGTATTAAATTTAGTAAGTGCAATATATTTTGCCAAACCATTTGCTGTAAAAGGTTTAGCACCCACAATAAAAAAGGAAGATATTAATGAGAATAAATAGTTTATCTAAAATAATTGGAATTACTACAATCGCTGCAGCTGCTGTCGGTTGTACTAGAAAACCGCTAAAGCCTATGCCACAAGAATTAATCCCTACGGAAATAACCCATAAAATGGATTCTTTAAGTAAAGAGTCGCAAAAAATTCTGAATGATACAACATATAAATTTTACGGCAATGATACATTAAGATTAAACAAAGATTTTGCAGAGAATCCTCAATACTTTCAAAGAAAAATAGAACATCATGCTCAAAAAACAGACAAAATTGTTAAAGTAGGTCAATATACAAAATTAGAGCCTTTATTTTTTAATAATAAAATGATGTTATATCCTAAAACATATTATATTGAAGAAAAAGGGCATATGGAACACAAAGCTGTTATCAAAAATCCACAAATATTAACCACGGATTCAATAAACATGTATGTTCCGGTAGAATATTACGGGAAGATTAACCCTAAAGCGACAAAAGAATAGTTCAACTTTCGCGACAATTCATATAATGGATTGTTTCATCGCTAATATCAACCGCTGCTTCTCGCAATGACCGGGCGCTAGACTCTTCAATGTGCTGATATCCGGAGAATAGTCAAGGAAATTCAATGCTTAATGCCGTTTGCCCAATCTCGTGCAAACATTTCGCCTTTTCCCTCAGGTTTAATTTTGATTAAACGAAGATAGCCTTTACCTGTTTTAACATCAATCCCAAGTTTAGAAAAATTCGCAAATTCACCAATCTGAACGCCATTATCATTAGTTGCTTCAAGAGGTTCTGTTTCAAGAACTTTAATAATTTTTCCATTGTATTCAAAATACGCCCCCGGACACTTGTAAACTCCGCGAACTAAATTGTGGATTTCATCAGCGGACTTATTCCAGTCGATTTTGCATTCTTCTTTTTTAAGTTTATCTGCAAAACAAACACCCTCTTCGCATTGCGGAGTTGGTTTAAGCGTACCGTCTTTAATCCCAATTAGAGTTTTTTCCAATAATTCGGGAGAATTTGAAGCGCATAGTTCAAAAAGTTCTACACAATTCATATTCTTAGTAATTTCAATCGGATATTTCATACAAATATCACCGCAATCAAGCCCAAGTTCTGTAATCATTGTGCAAATTCCGGTTTCTTTATCTCCATTTATAATTGCACGCTGAATAGGATTTGCACCACGATATTTAGGAAGCAAAGAAACGTGCAAATTAATTGTTTCATATTTTGGAATATCCAAAACTTCTTGCGATAGAATTTGACCAAACGCAAAAGTTACAAAGAAATCAGGCTTAAGTTCTTTTAAAGCTTCAATGACATCTGGCTCTTTTCTTATAGATTTTGGTTGAAAAACCTTGATATCATGTTCAAGCGCAAATTTTTTAATAGGACTCGGCGTAAGTTTATGACCGCGTCCTGATGGTTTGTCAGGCTGAGTAACAACCGCCTGAACATTAAATTTATCTGAATTATAAAAATATTCTAATGATGGTAGGCCAATATCCGGTGTTCCAAAAAATACAATGTTTATCATGTTATTCCTTACAATTGGGGGTTGAAATTAAGCGTCATTCTAAGAAACTTATTTCCCCATATTCTTTAAATTAGCAAATATATCTTTCATTTTCTTTTTTACAAATTCTTCAACAAAAACCACATGTCTAACATATTCAGTCAATTTTGTATCTCTCGCTGAAATAGGAAAAAGAGTTTTATTATTAAACTTTTGTCTGCATTTTTCCATTGTTTTTTGCGCGAATTGCTCTGACAAAGGCAATTTTTCAAACTCTTCTCTTCCTTTAGAAATATTGCCATAAAAGTTTACAGCTTGTACTTTCATTAAGCCTCCTTTTCAGCTTCCTTTGCAATTTTTTCTTTCAATAAAACTTCAATTTCTTTTGAAAGTTCAGGCTCGTCAAGAATTTTTTCAACATCAAGACTTGGAAGATTATTTTTCTTTAAAACTTCTTCAGCTTCAAAACGATTTATGACGTGATCGATAAACAAAACACCGTCTAAATGGTCAAACTCGTGCTGAATAGCTCTCGCTAAAAGTGTGCCGTCTTTAGCTTCCAAAACAAAAGAGCGACCGTTTCTATCCATAGCTTTAACCATAACGTTTGCATATCTTTTAACATCGGTAAACGCTTCAGGAAAGCTCAAACAGCCTTCGTGGCTGATTACGGCACCTGATTTTTTAATAATTTTAGGATTGATAAAAACCATCGGATTTAGCGGTTCATTTCCTGTAGAAGCGTCAATTACAAACACTCTATAATTTTCACCGATTTGTGGTGCAGCAAGCCCAACACCATTTTGAGCATACATTGTATCCAACAAATCTTCTACTAAGACTTTGATTTTTTGTGAAACTTTATGAACTTCTTTAGACGGTTGTCTTAAAGAAGGTGTACCATACTTAACAACTTTTTTTACTGACATATTAATTCCCTTTTTTCTATATTTTAGCATAAAAGGAACGAAAAAAATAAATTCAAATAGAACGCAAAATTTTTGTTATATTGAGATTTATTCAACATGTGTTATAATGTTAGTGTCGGTAGAATTTTTACTGGACATGCTGGAGAGGTCATAAATGATCTCTCCTTCTAATATGTTCTTTTTAAACTGATTTTTTTGTAATTTATAGTTTGTAACATAAAAACTACCATCGACTTTCACCTTAACGATTTGCAGGTGAGGTTTAATATTAGACTTTTCGTCTATAAATAATTTTATATAGTTGTTATAGCATTTTATTTTTATAATCAAATTTGGTTCTTGAATAGTTCTAATAGCTCTATTTAAAAACTTTTTTCTGTAAGAATCATTATCATTAATTAAGTGCTCAATGTGACTTTTGTAAATTGTTATATTTTCAATTGGTGATTTTATTTTTATCCCTTTATCACCAATTCCCATATACATTAAAGCATCTTCGACTGTTTTACCTTCCCAATTCGGAGGAATGCATTCAACTAATCCTTTATTTTTGTGCACGAAAACAAAATTATCATATACATTATCTGATATTAAATATTTTTCTTTATTCATTTTATTTCTATTTCTTAAAATTCCACAAATCTTTTTGGAACAAAACCAAAAATGGAATCAATTCTAAACGACCTACGTACATATCAATAATTAAAATGATTTTTGAAACAGCATGCAATGGTTCAAAGCTTTGTAGAGGTCCAAGCAGACCAAATCCGGGTCCAACGTTACCGAGAGCACTTACTGCACCCGTAATTGCAACAACAGTATTTTTTTCAATCAAACCGAGCAAGAATGCTGAAACCACCAAAAACGCGATATAAAAGAATACAAACATCAAAGTTTGATACAAAATTTCCTTTGGAACAGAATATCTGCCGACTTTTATATCAACAATCGCTTTCGGATGTAAAATCTTCATCATTTCGGATTTCATAATCTTATACACTAGCATCCATCTTACAACTTTCAAACCGCCACCGGCTGAACTTGCGCAACTTCCGAACATCATTGTTGCAAATAAAAGAACTTTACTTGCATAATCCCAGTTTGCAAAATCTACACTACAAAAACCGGTAGAAGAAATTATTGACGCAACGTTAAAAAATGCGTGACTTAAAGAATCCCACAAATTATAATGCATATTGCCAAACAACGAACAACTCAATGCAAGCGCAATCAACATTACAACACTGAAATATACCTTAAACTCTTCGTTTCTAAAAAGCACAAGGGGATTGAATTTCGCCCAAGCTTGATATTGTAAATTATAACTTACCCCTGCAAAAAACATAAAGAAAGTAATAATTGATAAAATAGCTCTATTGAAACCGACCAAGCTATTTGCATTTGGAGAAAGTCCACCTCCGGAAACAGAGGCTAATGCATCACAAACAGCCTCAAGCCCACTCATGCCGGCAAATTTTAAAAGCAGAATCTCTAAAATTGTTAATCCTGCATAAACCTTCCACAAAGCAGCCGCTGTATTTTTTATTCGAGGAGTGAATTTATCCTCAGTAGGCCCCGGCGCTTCTGCAAAAAACAATTGTCTGCCTGCAATTGCAAATTGTGGCAAAATCGCAATAAACAAGACGATAATTCCCATACCGCCAAGCCACTGTGTTAACGAACGCCAAAAGAAAAGCGTTTTAGGATAATCGAACGTTGTTAAAATCGTTGCACCGGTTGTTGTAATACCGGAAGTTGCTTCAAACAAAGCGTTCAAAGGGCTTATTCCAAAAAATAAATAAGGAATTGCAGCCAATAAACCCGCAAACAGCCAAGAAAATGTTACAACGCAAAGCCCTTCTGATTTTTTAATATCGTTAATGGATTTTATCGACTCAGTTCCTTTAACAATTTTTCTTAAAGTTACTGATATGAAAAACGCTGTTGCACAAGCAATTAAAAATGGTAAAACTGCGGTGTATTCACGATAAAAAAGTGCTACCGCAATCGGTACAAGCAAAACAATGCTGAAATACATTATGCTGAGGCTAAAAGAGTATGCTAAATAAGTTAATCTCATTTAATTTCCTCAAAGAATTCTCTGATTATTGGCGCATTTTCACTTGTTGTAAATATAATCAAATTATCGCCGCTCATAACCTGTGTTGTACCGTTTGGAATGATAATTCTTTTACGACGCTGAATAACACCGACAATCGCCTTAACCGGTAATTTTAATTCCATAATTTTTTTGGTTTCATAATGTTCAGGAATTTCAATAACCAAAACTTCGCCCTTGCCTTGTTCAACAGTTGCCAAAATGCCGATATTAGTTTCTTTTACATTATTTTTAATTTCGTTTAATGCAGCGGTTTTTGATGAAATTGCAATATCAATTCCGACTTTTTCAAACAACTCTACATTCGTACTCTTTGAAACTCTTGAAATTACACGACCTGCGCCCATGTGTTTGACAAGAAGAGAACACAATAAATTCTTTTCATCATTATTTGTAACGCTTACAACAACGTCCGCATCAGAAATTTCTTCTTCATTTAAAAGCTCAATATCAGTCCCATCACCGTTTATTACAAGCGTATTTTCAAGTTCTTGCGCTAAAAATCTGCAACGGTCTTCATCTTTTTCAACTATTTTTATATTAAGC
The DNA here is from genome assembly GCA_934754735.1 of uncultured Candidatus Melainabacteria bacterium. GTDB lineage: Bacteria > Cyanobacteriota > Vampirovibrionia > Gastranaerophilales > Gastranaerophilaceae > CAG-196. The sequence continues at coordinate 27,465 of CAKVJE010000007.1, read as the reverse complement.
TTCAATGCTTCCAAACTTTTTGCCAATTTTAAGCCAACATTACCGCCACCGATAATTGCAACATTTTTTACAAATTCTTTTTCGTGGAAAAATTTACCTGCTAATATATCTAAAGAATGAGAAAGCCCCATAAATATGACTTTATCGTCCTCATGAAGCACAGTTTCACCATTCGGTATAAATAATTCACTATCTCTTGTAATTCCGACAATTACGGTATCTTTTGGGAACTCACAATTTCTAATCATACTGTTGACTAATATTGAGTTTTCGGCAATTTTATATTCTAATAGCCTTGCGCGTCCGTCAGCAAAGTTTTCAACATCTAAAGCCTTAGCAACTGTAATGATTCTAAAGATTTCTTGCGTCATGAGTTCTTCCGGCCAAATAATATTGTCGATATAGAAATCACAGTTATATTCTGCATCTTTTGCCAAGCCCAAAGAAGACTTGTACTCTTCTTTACGTACAAAACACATTGTACGAACTGTGCTTATTCTTTTTGCAGTTAAACAAGCTACTATATTCAACTCGTCAGACGCAGTACAAGCAATAAATACGTCCGCATCTTTAATGTTGGCTTGTTTTAGGATTTCGATATTTGATGCGTTACCGGAAATAAACCCGACATCAAGCTTGTTAAACGCGTCGACCTTAAATTTTTCATCATCAATTACCGTGATATCGTTATCTGTATAGAACTCTGTTGCAATCATTGAACCGAGTTCGCTTGCACCGAAAATTATAATCTTCATAGAATTATTTAACGCCAAATGTAGGGTAAAGTCAAACAATATCTTTTGTTTTTACAAATCAACAAAGAGAAATAAAATAAAAACAAGAAAACATAAAATGCGCCTGGAGACTCTGCCGAACAAAAGTTGACTAGCGATTTGTGAGCTGAGGCTGTAGAGTTTGACGAAGGTGTGTAAACACAAAAGTCAAACTCGGAATTGCCGTTAATAGCGAACAAATCAAGACAAATGTCACGTTTTGTGAGAGGTAAGAACCCGACAAGCTATGCTTGGCGCGTGAGACGGGCATTGAAAATAAGAAAACATAAAATGCGCCTGGAGGGAGTCGAACCCACGGCAGACAAGGTTTAGGAAACCTCCGCTCTATCCTACTGAGCTACAAGCGCATATAATTAAGTATACTCAATTAATATCACCTTGTAAACCCTGAGCAAAAATGTTAAAATGTTACGTGTATGAAAAATAAGAAGATTTTAGCAATTTTGCCGGTAAGTATTGGCGGACGCTTAACCACAAATAGTATTATTGACGGCTTCCGACAAAACGGTTGTGATGTTACAGTTTTTGATGAGCTTTTTGATAAAAACCTTGCTGATTGCCTAAAATCTAATTACGACTATATTGCAGGATATGATTTTTCCGGTTTAAAAATAAAAATTGATAACAATTTATCTTATCCTTCACTAAATTATTTTTCTGACGACATAAGAAGTAAGGCATCCGGTCCTGAGTGGGAAAAATATCTTCCATACTTAGAAAATCACGACAACTACACTTTCTATTGGGATAAAGTTTTAACGGAATACGAAACATTTAGGAATATAAACTATTTACCGCACTTTGTGAATTTTGATATTTACAAGGATTTAGGAATAAAACCTAAATTTGATTTGATGTTTGCAGGGCGTTTAGATACAGATTACAGACTAAGTTTTTTTGAAGAACTTATCACGAAGCTTCCGGACTTAAAAATAGCTTGGTATGCAATAGAAAGGCACTATAAAGATGCCATTAAACGCTCAAAATATCCGGAACTTATAGAGCGTTGCTATCAAGGTTTTATTGATAATGAAACAGATATGGCAAAAGCGATTAATAATTCAAAAATCGTTTTTAACATGAACTCTCAAGGAATTTCATCCTTAAATTACAGGACTTTTCAAACTGTCGCTTGTAAAAGGCTTATGTTGAGCGACTTTAGAGAAGAACTTGCGCTTTTCGAAGGACACATGCCTTTTTACGAAGATTTCTCAGATTTAATTTTTAAGATTGAAAGTTATTTGGAAGATAATGAAGCATACAATAAAGTCGTAGAAGAATGCTACAGAATAGCACAACAGAGTCATAATTCCAAAGATTGCACTCGATATATGTTGAAAGTCGCACTATAAAAGTTTTTGTTGGGGTAGAAACCCCAACCTACATTCTTTATGTTTCTCATCAAATCGTTTATTTACCGCAACAATTTTTAAATTTCTTGCCACTTCCACAAGGGCAAGGGTCGTTTCTGCCTACTTTTTCTGTCGCAACAGAAGTTTGCGGTTTTTCTTCTGTCATATAATCAAACATTTCTGAAAAAGCTTTTGAGCAAAATAAAACAGTTGCAGAAGAATAAATCTTTTCATTCAAATAATCTGATTTGTAATTTTTAATCAATTCTTCAAATGAATAACTTGTGCCCAAAATTTCGTTGATTACTTCCATAAAATTAGGATACTTTGTTGAAACTCTTTCCAAAATAGTGTTTGGAATAGAATCATTTGTCAAAAAGTATTCTACACAAGCTTTCGCGTTTTCTACATTGTCTTTGTTTTCAAAAATCTTGCAAAAAGTTTCATAAAATGGAATTGCATAAAGCCCGTTTTCTTTGTCGAAAATAACTGCAACATCATAAGTTTCGTTGTGAGAAGCAAATCCGCCCATTGAATTTTCCAAGAAATTTGAATAATTATTGTCCAATTCTTTTACATGGAAGAATTTATATTCTGCAATATCACAGCCTTTGTCAGACAAATCAATTTCTTCACCTTCGTTAAACGCGCCAATAATATCATCCGCGTGTTTATTTGTTGTTAAAATCAAATCTTTATCAAATGTTTTAATAAATTTTTCATACATTTCAGCGATTGTTGATTTAACTTCATTTTCTTTTTCTTCATTATCCAAATACAACAATCTAGGCGTATGCACCAATTTCATTACAGCATATCTGTATGCTTCTTCTTTTTGTGAGTGAGAAAGTACGCTTGAAATTTCAATTACATAATATTCGCCATCAAGTTCAAAGATTCTAGCAGCAATAAATTGACCGGCATAAATACCTCTAAAGTTAGTCATTTTCGTAAGCGAAAGCACTTTATAAGTTTTTTCGTTGACCAAATTATACAATTCAAATCCGTTTTTAAGAATTTTTTTGATTTCAAAAATAGAATTTTGAGCGTGCGCAAGCTTTTCAATAACTTCGTTTGTGCCTTTTTCATCTTTGTACATTTCTAAAATTGATTTACCGCTAATTCTGCGCTCAAACACGTATGGCAAAAAGATTTTTTCCATTTGATTAAGCGAAATATTTCTTGCACCAATTGTAGCTAAATATTCATCAAAATCAGACTTAATCGTTTCATTAGATTGTGTAAAATCAAAAATTTCTTTTAATGCATCATTAATTGTATTAATTTTTTCTATAACTGTCATTGCCTTCTCCTCGTTAATCCAAGAATACATTAAACAAGATGTATTCGCAATAATACAGGTAGGCAAGAAGACTTATTATAACATAGATGGATCAATTTCCACCCATTCATAAGCTTTCTGTAAAACAGATTCTATTTCTTCCGGCTTCATTGATTTAATTTTGTCTGGACTCAAACCTAATTTTTCAAACGCTTCATTCGATAATGTTATTTTATCACCACTAGCGAGCAAATTATCAAAAGTTCTTACCCCATTTTTTTTGCCACAAATCATTGTTAATGGTAATTTGTCTAAAGCTTCGGCAACTGCACTATAAACTTCACAACTGGATGTTCTCACTTGCGAATCATGTCTATTGACTTCCCAACCACCGGTAATTACAGCTTTTGCTTCGCCAAATTTATCTAAAAAGCTGTCTAACATAGGACGGAATTTATCCAAAAAAGTTCTACGATTAAATAGTCGCGGATCAATATGTCCCATTAAATTATGTTCACCTGAATTAACAACAAATGCAGTACAACTATTAGCACTTCTTGTATAAACATCTTTGCCGACTTTCGAATCACTTAAAGTATAACGCATACCTTTGCCGACTTCTGTTCCAGAGTGCCCTAATTTTTTGACCATAGGTTCAATTGATTGAGAAAATTTTATTTGCATAACACACCTTCTTCTACTGTTTAAAAACATATAATAAAAATTTTTGTTAGTTAAATTTATTTTTTTACAAATCTTAGCATACCTATTTCAAAATAAAATTAGTGTACAAAGTTAGATTCATTTTATTGCTTGAAAAATCTCTATATTTAAAGTACAAAAAAGATATGAAAATTTTATTTATAAATTTTGGCGGTTTAGGAGATGAAATTCTATTCTTGCCAACTATAATTTCAATAAAAAAACAGTTTCCGAATGCAGAAATAACTTTAGCGCTAGAAACTAGAAGCAAAGGTGTGACTTCGCTAACAAATATTATTGATAACACATTGTTTGCAGACATAAAAGGAAAAGATAAGTATTTTGAGCTTACTAAACTCTTATTCAATATTTGGGCACAAAAATTTGATATGGTAATATCTTCTGGTTCAAACAAATTTATATCAATCTTTTTGTTTGCAACCTTTATAAAAAAACGTTATGGTTATAATTCCGGAAAATTAAGCGAAATACTTTTAACAGAAGCTGTAAAATTAAACAAAAATCAATATGCTGCAAAGATGTATCATGATTTAGTTCGTGGAATTACCCAATATAACACAGAGATTCCACAAATAAACATTGAATCTAAAAAAGCAGAAGCTAATACTGTACTAATTCACCCCGGAGTCAGCCTTCTGAGTGTCAAAAAAAACATGATAAAAACAATTCCTGCTGAAAAATGGGCAGAAGTAGTTAATAAATTAGCAGATGCAGGCAAAAAAGTTATTTTAGCCGGTGGCCCAGATGACAAAGAGACGATTGAAACAATTATCAGACTTGTACCGGAAAATAAATATATGAATATGTTTGGCAAAACAAAAAATCTAAAAGAACTTGCTGAATTAATTTCATGTACAGAAAAATTTCTATGTTCGGATTCTGCTCCTTTGCATATAGCAGTTGCGCTTGGAGTTAAAACTTATGTAATTTTTGGCTCTACTGATGATAAAAAATTAATTCCTAATAATGGAAAAGTAATTCCTTTAAAAGCAAACTGTTCCTGCCCGCTTCAACCATGCTTATGGGAAAGACGCCAAACAACTTGCGACACATTGGATTGCTTAAATTTATCAGCAGATGAAATTGTTAGAAAAGTAATTGAAGAATAGCAACTTAGGCATTATCATCAAAGCATTCAATTCTTATATAGCAAGGTTCGCAAAAAATAGATAGAAAAATTTCTTGCAATTGTTCAACAAATTTTTTAAGCATTTTTAACCTCCTTTGGTGCGATTTTTGGTGTTACCATTTTATCTGCAATACTTCCTAATTTACTTAAACCGATTGAAGCGAGTGAACCATAAATCATGCCTTGGACACCCGAAAATAACATTGCAGTAAATGCCATGGATGCTCCAATACCGGCTATAGCAGGAAATCCTACAGTCAAAGCTCTTGAAACACGTTCTTCTTTTGTATCTGCAGTTCCGATTGCTAATCCGCTCATTCCGATACCGAAAATCGCAGTCATAATATCTGTTGGCGCGCCGCCTAAGACTAAATCACGTTTCTTATCGAAGTATTCAACTGTTTCACTATGATTTGCTTTTCTTAAATTTTTATTTGTTTTTGCCAAACTTTTTTCTAAAATGGTTTTTTCTTCTTTGCTTATATGTGGAGATAAAATATCAATAATTTCTTGATAAGTTCCTTTTTGAGCCTTACCATCACCCATAATTTTGTCAACAACATGTATACCATCTTGTTCCAATTTGTTTCTGGTTGGCATTAGCATATCTTCTGCCCAGAAAGACATGTTATTTTTTACGGTTGCTTTTTTGCCTTGCCAATTATTATTCCACAAATCTTTACCATAAGATTTCATTTTGCTATAGAAATCTTTTTCTAAATTTGACATTGCTTTTTCCTGCTCAACAAGACGATTTGCGGTCTTATCTTTAGAAAAATATTCGCAAACTTGTTTCGCTTCGTTTAATTTTGTTTCAAGTATTTTTTGTTCAGAAGCAGGAAGTTTATCTTTATAGTGAGAAATCAAATCTTCTAAAGATTTTAAATTTTTATTAGCATTATTGTATTTCCATTGAACGGTGTGTTTGCCCAATGCATCAAACCAACGCGTTATTGTTTGGTGTGGTTTTGTCATGACGGCTTTGACGCCTTTTGTTTCGGTACAAAGTTTTTTAAACCCGATATCTTTCCAACCGTTTATTGTATTTGTAAATTGCAAGAAATCGGCGACTTTGCTCCAAACTTTTTCGCTTGCTTTATAAAATTTACTTTTAACAATATTTCCCTTGCTTTTTTGCGTTTTTGCACGCGATTCAGATGACCAGGTTTTCATTTTGTTAACTAATTTGCCGGAGAATTTAGGGTTCAAGAGTGCAATTAAACCGGTTAAAACAAGTACTGTACTACCTACAGTAATCGCAGCTTTGTTTGATTTCTTCTTTTCCTCGTCTTCAGGTTGTTTTACAAAAGTGTCAACAGTATTTGTAATTACGGTATCTACTTTATTAATTGGTTTGGCTAGAATGGGCGTTACGGCACTATTCTCACGAAAATTAATTTGAGAATATGGAGTATCTATAAAATTGTAATGATTTTGTACAGCCACAGTTGCACCTTCAAACCTGCTACACTTATATAAAGTATATTTGTATCAAAAAATTGACAAATTTTCTCAATTTGTAAAGACATGTTAAATTAAATACACTTTTTGCAGATAAAATAAAGTTTACGAACTACGCCGTGTAAATGTCCATTCCGTCTTTTTCTTCAACTCCGTTTGAGTACATTGAAATGAGGTTAGTGTCTTTTGTGAAGTTGAAGCTGTGAGATAGGTTTCTTTTGATTACGAAAAAATCGCCTGTTTTAATTGTATGGCTTTCTTTTTCATTCGTGTTTATATCTAAAAGTTCAAGCTCAAATTCACCTGAAATTATATAAAAAGCTTCTTCGTTGTTTTTGTGATAATGATTACCCCGAAGAACACCAGCCTTTGTTGTGATGTAGTTAACTTGCTTCCAATTATCATGAACAAGTTGAGTTATTGTTCCTCTTTCGTCTTGAAATTCAAAATCAGTTTTTATAAATTCGATTAGCATTCTCGCTCCTTTTACCACTCTAATTCAATACTCTTAAGCCCTAAGAGAGTTTTTAATTTTGTGTTATCTAAGATTGCTGTTTTGGCTCTTTTGGCTTTAAAAATTCCTTCGCAATTTTTGATTGAAATTGGCTTGACGAATGATTTATCCAAATTAAAATCTTCACACATTTTTAAAACAACCTCGTATTTAGAAAGCGGTTTGTCACTTGCAATATTCAAAACTTTTTCGTCACAACTTCCAAATTTCTCAATAATTTCGACCAAAAATTTAGCGCATTGATTAAAACTCAATGTTGAACGATATGAATCATCAAACATTTCAACTGTTTTTTCGGCTTTGATATCATCCATAATTTTGTCGAAAAAGTGTTTTTTAACTTCAACTAGACTTGTTCCGATTATGAACGGAAAACGAACTACATTAAACCCTTTTGCGAGTGTAATTTGTTCCGCCAAGACCTTGTGTTTGCCGTATAGGTTGACCGGATTGGTTTTATCTGTTTCTTTAAATAAAATATCTAAACCGCCTTCGCCGTATACAGTATCAGTTGAAGAGTAGTAAAAACATTTAGCTTTGGTTAGTGCATTCACAATAAATGATAGTGAAGTAATGTTAATATCCCACGCAATCTCCTGATTTTCTTCGACCTTGTCGGGATGATGGTAGGCGCAAAGGTAAATAACCTTTGCACCATCTTCGATAGAAGAGTTAAGCTTTAAAATATCATCCCGATTTTGTACATCAACTTTCACCCAATCCAGCCTTTCGTGCTTGAATTCCGGCTTGTGAGTCGAATATGTCGCAACGATTTTTTCGTTTGTTAATTCTAAAATATTTTTAATAACGTAACGGCCCAAAAAACCGCTCCCACCCATAACTAAATACATAATGTGTCCTTTATTTTAGTAATTTATTATTTATAATGACTATTGACATGGCGTCATTGCAAGGCTCTTTACCTGCTTATCCATGATAATTTAGAGATTATTAATAAAGTGGATTGCTTCGTCACTAAGAATAATTACTGTTCCTCACAATGACTGAGAGTCAAACTCTCCATACGTGCCGTCATTGCGAGGCTCTAACGAGCCTCGCAATCCAGCCTATTAATAATATAAATTTATTTCATTTGCGCCATTGTTTCAAACCAAATTTTATGACCATCAATAACATGATTTATATACGCTCTTTGCTTAACAGGTAATTCATCGTTGCCAAGATTATCAACAATTTCTTTCAAGCCGTTAAACAATTCAATTCCACATTCTAAATATGTATTTTTAGTCAATTTCACTGCACGCAACCAATTACAGAATTTTGTGGTCATTTTAGTGCCCATTTCTTCAACCCAAGCATCAACCCAATAATCATGATCGTTTCTTATTTGTTTTACTAACGGTTGACCATAAGAAATATAATCACCTAAATGCCAAGCAATACGTTCTACAATGTATGAAGACCAAATATCATCAAATCTGCCAATATCAGGAACTAAGAAATATACAGGAACCATATCTCTATGAATTGCAGTATTTTGGCTGTTAAACGGAGAGTATGTTTCTTTTGCTAAAGCATAGTTGTAATCTTTTTTGTAAGCAACTACATCGATTGGAGCAGCAAGTCTTGTTACCGCATCAATATCAGGGTCGCCCAACCAAAAACCTGCATTAACAACTGTTCTGATATTTTTTACTTCACGCTTGATATCTTTAACTTCATCGATTCTATCAACCCAAGAATATCCACGTGGATAGAATTTTCGTCCTTGCCTGTCTTCAAGGTCTTCACAAATATTATACCAACCAGTAGGGGATGAAACCGTTTCCAAATCTACATGTTTGCCTAATTGCAAATGTTTGCCAACATAATCTTCGCAAGCAATATAATTGTCATCATCAATTAGTACAATAATATCTGAACCTTGATCATAAGCTTTTAAAATCGCAACTTGACGTCTTTGAATACAATTCCAAGGAAGAAAACCTTTTAATTTTTTATATTTTTCCATATATTCATTTTGGTCATCAACATTCATGAATAATACAGGAATATTATATTTTTCTTGCATTTTTTGACAAAATTCTTTTGCAGTATTAGGAGTTTTCTTATCCCCTGTAATGATAAAATCAACATAATCTTGTCTATTGTATTTGATAACATCCTTGATGTAATCCTCAATTAAATAAGGTACATTAATTGTAGTTGTTGTAATTGTTACTTTCATGTTCTAATCTCCTTTATTTTGGTTCGCATAATAAAACTGTTTCAAATAAAATTTGTGCATCTATAGGTTTTATAATAGAAAATTTATAATTAAGATTTAAAGATTCAATATATGGTTTTATAAGAAAAAAATCATCTGAATTATGATAAATACTAATAATAAGAATAGGTCTTTGTTTTTTTATAATTTCCAAAGCACCTTTTATAAATTTGGGTTCGGCACCTTCTATGTCAACTTTTATTAACCCAATTTCCATTGGATTATCACTAATCCATTCATCTAGTGTCGTTGTATTAATAGATTCATATTTATCAGTATTAGTATTAATCATACTGCTTGAGCTATCTGATAAATTTATATTGATAGTTTCTTTTTTATCAGATAAAGCTAGATTAATCGGAATAATATTATCTTTATTATTTAGTTCGATGGTTTTTAACATGAGATTATAATTTTGACTTACAGGCTCAAATGTATAGATTTTTTTATTAGTATAATTAGAAAAAACTATTGCAGATTCTCCAATAAAGCCTCCAACATCAATAATATTTTTACTTTTTATTAATGATTTATTTTTAATAAGTTCTATACAATGCTTATGATAAAAAACTGAAACTTCAAAATGTTTTATTGGCAAAATCATTTCTTTGTAACAATAATTGCCATCCGAGAGCTTTTCTATCTCTTTCTCATAATTTTGCATAATATCTAATATTGTTTCCATTTCTTTTTTATTGTAAATAACGGTTAATTTTTCACAGATATTTAAGCAGAGAATTCTGTACAATATAGTTATAACTGTTTTAATTGATTTTATATCAAGATTACGTATTAATTCCAAAAAATCTCTATAAAAATTTTTCCTATAAAGATTAAAATACTTCTTTATTCCAAACGATTCACAATATCTCTCACGATATTCATTCATATCTATAATGTTACTTATTTTATTATATTTCTTCTTTATTATTTCTTGAATAAATTTAAAAATATAAACCTCTATATTCACCATTAATAATATCCTTTTTTAATACTAGTCTTATTATAATTTTTGTTCTTTTTTTATCTTTAATATTGGTATCACGTTAAAAAGTCTATAAAAAGATTTTGTTGGATTAAATTTGATTTTACATACTGGAATAAAGTTAAATAAATAAATGGTTGAAACAACCTCTATTTCTTTATCTCGTTCTTTTTGTGCAATATAGTTCAAAGTATTGTTTATTGAAGTTAATGTTTTATCAATATTATAATCAAATGTAGGATTCATGAGTTTTTCAATATATGTCATAAAAGCATTATAGTTGAAATTTTTTAAATTTTTTTCTATCATAAACCTTACTAATTTTAATAAAAAATATTTTGGGTAAACTCTGTAATCTTCACCATGCAAAAATATATCTAAGGCTAAATCTTCATTCGAATTTTCATAAAATTGTTTAAAGAACCAATTTAATCTTTTAGAAAATATAATTGCACAATAATATTGTTTATATCTATCATCCCAACTACCAGAAAACCCGCCTAAAAAATATTTACATATGTATGAATCCACAAAAATGCCTTTGTAATCATTTAAAATTAGCGTAAGTATCAAAAAATAGTCCCCACCAATTTTATAATCAGTATTATAGCCTCCTAATTTTTCTAAGATTGATTTTTTTAATATTAGCGATTGGTGTGAAAAAGGAATACACTTCCAAAAATTTTCCATTCTTGGTATAAACTCCCCTTTTAAAACATTATCTCTAGAGACTAAAACGACTTTACCATAACAATAGTCTGCATTATTGTCAATTATCTCATCTATACAATTTTTTATAGAATTTTCATCATAATATTGGTCATCACTATTAAGCCAAGCAATATATTCGCCATTTGCTTTAAACAGCCCTTTGTTATAAGCATCATCTACACCATCATCTTTTTCTGAAAAACAAGTACACCAACCTTTATTTACATATTCTTGTATAATCTCCATAGAACCATCTGTAGAAGCACCATCAATTATTATATGCTCAATATTGGGATAAGCCTGGTTATGAACACTTTCCATGCATTTTCTAAATAGTTCTATTCGGCCATCTTCTATTAAATTATATGTTATTGTTATAATTGATATTTTAGGATTATTATTCATGTTTTTTTCCTCTTTTTGCTAAATGTCTATAGATATTGCGAATTAAATGATGATTTCTAAAATAAGAAACAAAACGTTCATTTTTATTAGGATATTTTTTTATTTTGTGATTTGTTAAAATATTTAAAATAAAATATGCAACTTTATTACTATAAATATAATCCAAGACCATTTGTTCTTTAGGTTCAATACATAATTCATTGGAATTTGTCATGTCTTTAAACCAAATTATTTCTCCGTTTAGATTTCTGTTAGGAATAAAATTTGGAGTAACTTCAAAACTATATTTAAAGAAAATTTCATTCATTTCTTTTATATATGTTTTGGCAGATCTATTACTAGAATACCAGTATTTTCTACTTGGAAATGCCCTTTGTTCAATTTCATTTAAACTTTCACCTTGGTATCCAGCTGTAATAGCATATGTAAAACGTCCTAATTGTTTAGCTTTAATTATAGAACAACATGCTAAATAAAAATGAATGCTATCACTCAAATATTCAAGTTCATCATTTGATACATAATTAAGAATATCTTTCTTAAATAAAGCAATATTTCTGGTGAAAATAGTTTCTATATAAAAACTCTGTACATCAATATAATACCAATTATTATATCCATTCGTAAGTGAAAAGCTTAAAAACTCATCTTTTAATATAGGTTTATTATTAAGAGTGATGTATTGTTTTTCTTTTTTGAAATAACTACCAGAGTAAGCAAAAAGTTCTTCTCTATTTCTCAAGACTTCTAAATTTTTATATATATGTCTTTTATGCATTTTGGAGTACACATCTAAGAACATAAAATATTCACCTTTTAGGTATTTTATTGCTTTTATAAAATCTCTGCCTTTAAATTCTGAATCAGATTTGACAAAATAATATGGATAATGAATTTCCAATTGAATTTTTTCAAAAGTTTTTTCATCAGAGATAATTATCAAATGAAGATTTTGATAATACTGACGTTCCAATTGCATTTTTAAATTTTCAAAATCCTTATCTGATTCAACGAAACAGATAACATCAATAAGCTCTTTTTGTTCTTCTTTATTATGAAATTTGTAAATTGTTTTTTGAGTATTCGATATAAGATTAGATACCATATTATCTAAGGCTAATTCTTTTATAAATATTTCATTGGAAGTTTTTGCCATCTCATAAGCTTCTTCAGGATGACTATTTGCCCAATCTAATATTTCTAATATTTTTTTTGAAGAATCTATTTCTGGGAGATTCTTATCAAGATAGAATACACTATCTCCAAAATATTTTCGAACAAATAAATTATCATCTGATATAATTAAAGCTCCAGCAGCTGCAGCTTCGTATGTTCTATTAGAAACCCCATTTGCATCATTATGCATAGGCGAATTTATTGCTAGACAAATACCTGCTTGATTAATTTTTTTTAAAATAGAATATCCATCAAAAGGAATTTCTCCCTTATAATTTTTAAATCCTGCCCAAAGATTAGACACCCCGTAAACTTTTTGGGGACCATATATTTCAATTTTATCAGATTTATCAAGTTCCGTAAAAAGCTTACCATAGCGCATTTTACCTTCACATTTTCTTTCAAAATTAACACCAACATAAAAAAGTTTTCTATCATTATGCTTTCTAGCTTTTAGAGCAAAATCTTTTGGAATAGAAGAACCTATAAATGGAATATTGGTAGTCGGAATTCCAGCAACACGATTAAAAATATCTTGTTCATATGTACAAGCAAAATAATCAAAAAGATTAAAATATTTCATCATCAACAATGACTGGAAATTCGCTACAAAACCAGATGGAGCCCAGTGAAAAAATATGGAAAAGACATCTGGGAATGCCATAAGAGCTAGCTCAAGAGTATTATACGTAAATAGAAAATCTACATTTACTTCTTCTACATGTTTTCCATTCTCGGGACATTCAGAAATTACAATTCCACATCTATCAACAACTAATAATGAATGACCTTGTTTTTTGAAACAATATTCTAATCTAAGTAATGTTTCCTGTTCGGCATTTTTTAATTCTCCAAATATATTAAAGAATGCTATTTTCATCGATATCCTCCTTATCTTTTAGACTTAAAAATCCTACTCCGGCTTTTTTTCCTGCTTCAACGTCAGACTCTTTATCGCAAATCTTTAAAATATTTTTTATAATATAGCTACCCAAAAAACCATTACCGCCAACAACTAAGAACATATTTTCTTTCTCCACTCTCTTTTTCTCATCTGCCAATAACGATATGCTACAGACCAAGAAAACCCTGTTATTTTAACAAACTGTTTGTAAATATCGTCTTTCAAAATAAAACTCTTTCCAAAATTTTTGAACATCTTTAATCGTAAAATATTCATCTCTTTTCTTGAAAAAGACTTTTCTTTTGCAAAATTTGTCATTATCTTCGCTATCGGTAAAATACTTTCTTTTAATAAAACCGAATAATCTTCATCCCAATCTTGAGGATACCAAGTATAATTACAATTCGTAAGCAAAGAAATTTTGTTTGAATAATAAATCGCTTGTAGCAAAAAGGCATTGTCTTCCCAATATAAACCTTCAGGAAACAAGACATTATTTTCTTTTATCATCTTTGCTCTAAAAAGTTTTTCAAAACATGCTCCTGTCTGCATTTCTTCTAACTTATCAGCAAGTTTTGATAATACAATATCTTTTTTGTGTTTTGTCAGATTGCATACAATTCCGGGCTTGAGCAAAGTAATTGTGCCGATTGCAATATCAGAATTATCTTTAACTATTCGTGAATACAATTTTTCTATAAACTGCGGTTCAATCATTTCACATTCAATAAATGAAATAAAATCTCCTTTTGACTCTTTTATTCCAAGATTACGCGCACCACCAACTTTTGTCGCCTCTTTTTGCTCTATAATCTTTATCCTAGAATCATTAATACTTTTGATTTCACTTAATGTATCATCTTGACTATCTTTATATACAACAATAACTTCAAGATTTTTGTGAGTTTGATTAATGACAGACTGCAAACATTTTGCAATTTTTTCTCCTTCGTTATATGCAGGAACTATTACACTTACTAATTCTTCCAACTGATAATTCCTCCTCCAACTAACCTACAATCGCTTACGCCGGCGGATTTGCCTGCGTCGATGTCACTTTGTTTATCGCCGATTAATATTGATTTACTTAAATCAATATCAAAATCTTTTTGCGCCTTCATAATCATCCCCGGATTAGGCTTTCTGTCCTCCGAATCTCTACGGTATTTCTCAACAACAGCCTCTGTATGATAAGGACAAAAATATTCAGCATCAATTGCGCATCCCTGCTTTTCAAACTCAGCGTGAACATAATCTCTGAACTTGAAATAGTCTTCCTCTGTGTATTTTCCTTTCGCAATCCCAGCCTGATTAGTAACAACAATAATAAGATAACCTTCTTGCTTCGCTTTTCTGCACAAGTCAAAAATACCGTCCACAAATTCGCAATCTTCAATTCTATAAACGTGATGTTTATCTACATTAATCACGCCGTCTCTATCCAAAAACAAAGCCTTATTTGCCATTACAAATCTCGCTTTCCAGCTCCGCGCAAGCTTGTTTGTAACTTTCCGGAATCCCTATATCAATGAAATAATCTTCCGCTCTAAAATATTTTGGTTTAATTTCAGCAACAAATTTTTCCAAAATATCTTTTTCGAAAGAGAATTTTTTATTGTCAGCAAATCGAAACAAAGGTTTTGAAACAGCATAAATCCCCGCATTAATAAATCCGGCTTCCTCAGTGTCACGTTTTTCTGCAAACTCAACAACCCTATCGCCCTCTGTTGTTACAAGTCCATATCTGGAAGCATTTGGAACATATTTCAAACTAAGTCCCAATTCTTCATCCCGCATTTGTTTTTCAAATTCGGCATAATCCATTTTTACGAAAGTATCGCCATTCAATATAATTGCTCTATCGACATCAAACAGTTCAAAAGCTTGTTTTATAGCTCCGCCTGTTCCCAGCAATTCCTCTTCAACAGAATATTTTACAGGCACACCCATAAAGTTATCTTTAAAATAATCCATTATAATTTCACGCTTATAGCCAACGCACAAAATGAATTCTTCGCACCCGAAATGAACCATATTTTCCATCAAATATGCCAAAAAAGGTTTACCGTTAATATCAGCCATGGGTTTCGGAACATCTTTTACAACTTCCCTAAGTCTTGTGCCCATTCCTCCAACTAGAATTATTGTCTTCATTTCGTTAACTCCAATTCTTTAATTCCTTCTTCAGTAATGTATTTAAGTCTTTCATACGAATGTAAAGAATAGAGTTTTGGAGCATAATGCACAATTTGCGTTCCATTATTTTCCAACTTAAAAGGTACATGAATAAAAGATTTTAAAGCTTCTTTAATCTTGCTGTGATATTCCGGTTTTGCAAAGAAAAGCATAAATCCACCACCACCAGCACCAAGAACTTTACCGCCAATTGCGCCATTCTGTATTGCAGTCTGATAAATTTCATCTATGTATGAAGTCGAGATATTATCAGTAAGTGAGCGTTTTAGCATCCAAGATTCATGCAAAAGTTCGCCAAAATTTTCCAATTTTCCGGATGTCAAAACTTCCATCGCATCCTTTACCATAGATTGCATTCTTGTTAATTGGCGAGTATTATTCTTTGCAGAATCAATTTGCTTTTTACAAACTTCCGAAGAAGTTCTTGAAACCCCTGTAAAGAACAATAGTAAGTGATCATTAAAATGTTGCTTACGTTTTTCGTTGATAATAACAGGTTCAACTGTAAATTCGCCTGCTCTATTGATAACAATGTGGTTCAAACCACCATAAACTGTTGCAATCTGGTCTTGAACGCCAACATTTTCCCTTAAAACATTTCTCTCAAGATTAATAGTTTCCAGCGCCAAATCTTCTTTAGATATCATTTTACCCTTAAGAGCCTTAATCGCCATAATTAAAGCCGCAGAGAATGTTGAGCTGGAACCTAAGCCGGAACGTGCAGGCAAATCACATTGATTGCTTATTTCCACACCGCGTTTAATATCGTAATATTTCAAAGCGCCTTTAATCGCATTGTGTTTAATTTCATCAATGCTATTCGGATATTCCAAAATACTCCACGCAATTCGGTTTTTGTATTCTGGATGAAATGGCGGCAAGTAACGACAACTTATGTAATTGTAATGGTTTATAGAAGTTGATAGAACTTCTCCACCGTGTTCTTCATACCAAGTATGGTAATCTGTACCACCGCCAAAAAACGATATTCTGTATGGACTTCTTGTTATTATCATTTTAGTTTTCCTTATTTTTGACCCCAAAAGTAATTTTCTACAATTCCGCAAATAATATGTCCTGATGCGATATGCATTTCTTGAATATTATTTGTAATATCAGAAGGCACATTAAGCGTAATATCTGCTGAATTTATCATTTCCCCGCCTTTAGCACCTGTAAAAGCAACTGTTTTAATGCCAATTTCTTTAGCAACTTTATACGCGTCTAAAATATTTTTTGAATTGCCGGAAGTAGAAATTCCAACCAAAACATCACCTTTGCGTCCAATACCTCTTAATGGTCGTGAAAAAACTTTATCGTAGCCATAGTCATTACCAATCGCGGTTAGAGCAGATGTATCCGTCGTTAAACTCAAAGCCGGCATAGGATTTCTGTCGATTTTATATCTTCCCATAAGTTCAGCAGAAAGATGCTGTGAATCAGCCGCAGAACCGCCATTTCCACAGAAAATTATTTTGTTACCATTTTTTAAAGCTTCAATCCAAATTTCTGCAATTTTATCGATAATTTCAGATTTTTCTTCAAGCTTAATAAAATTTTCACTGACTTGTTTAATTAATTCTTTCGTAGTCATTTATTAATCCTTATCTTTGTAAAAATCTTTCACCTTTATTAATTCTTTCTCTCCAATAATTAAGTAAATCGGTCATTGTTTGTTCAAACGGTATTTCAGGAACCCAGCCGGAATGTTTTGTAAACTTATTTGTATTTGGAACTTGTAAATCAGCGTCTATTGGTCTTAATCTTTCCGGATCAACTTCTATTTTGATTTGGTCTTTCATTGGAGAAAGTGAAATCAAGAAATTCAACATATCGCTTACTTTGCAAGTGTATTGACCGCCGATATTATAGTATTCTCCACCGATTGGATTTACTGTAAGAAGCATAAAGTATGCTCTAACAGCATCTCTTACATCGGCAAAAGTTCTTAAAGAATCAAGATTACCAACTTTAATTACAGGCGGAATTAAACCTGCTTCAATCATTGCAATTTGTTTTGCAAAAGTACTTTCTGCAAAAACATCACCACGACGAGGACCGGTATGTGTAAACATTCTCGTTGTCATAACAGTCATATCAAATGCTTCGGCATAATATCTTCCAATTAAGTCCGTACCAACTTTTGAAATCGCATAAGGGCTGGCAGGATGGAAAGTGCATTCTTCATTAATTGTTCCACCCATTTCTGCAAGTTTTTCTTTTTTAACACGTCCAAACACTTCTGAAGATGCGCAAATATGAATAATTGCTTTTGGACAATGATTTTTTAATGCTTCTAAAAGTCTCGCCGTGCCTTGAATATTTGTATCAAAAGTATCTAAAGGCGCAGTAAAACTCGTTTTTGGATAACTTTGAGCTGCAAGATGAGAAACATAATCAGGCATGACTTCTTTAACTACGTTTTCTATCGCAATTGCATCGTGCAAATCAGCATACACAAGATGAATTCTGTTTTTGTGGTTAATATCATCAATTAGGTGAGAAATATTATCCAATGGACTTCTCCATCTGCACATACCGTAAATTTCCCAATCAGTATTCTTGATAATAAAATCTGCAAGGTGTGAACCAACCATGCCTGTAATACCTGTAATTAAAATCTTCTTAGCCATTTTTTCTCCTTATTATTTTCATTTTTTGTAACAAATTAATCATTATGCTTTGTTATAATATTGATATGTGTTAGCATTTCGTCTACACATTTTTTCCAAGAAAAATCATTTGCTCTTTTTAAACCTTTCATTGAATTTTCTTTTCTTAATTCCGAATTAAAATAATATCTTTCATAAGCTTTTATATGTTCAACATCGCTTTTATAATCAATCGATAATCCTGTATCACCAACCACTTCCGGCAGAGATGAATTATTTGAAACTATGACCGGACAACCGCAGCTCATAGCTTCTAAAGGTGGAACTCCAAATCCTTCATATTCTGACGTATAAACAAACCACTCGGCGCCTGTATAAAGGGAAGGTAAATCTTCATCTTCGACATAACCTATTTTGATAATTGAGTTCTTATAATTGCCCAAATTTTCTGTTTCATTTTCTAATTGAGAAATAAAACTTTCCCAATGGCCTCCACCTAAAACAAATACTAAGTCTTGAATATTGTTTTTCTTGATAAATTGAATAAATGTTTTAACAGCTCTTATTAAATTTTTTCTAGGTTCTAATGTGCAAAGACTAAAAATATATTTCTTGTCACTTGGAATATTGTATTTTTCTTTTATATCATTGCTACAAGCTTTAGGTTTAAAAATATCACTACATGCATGCAAGCAAGTAAATATTTTCTTTTCATTAATTTGTGGAAAAAATTTCAAAAAGTCATTACGTGTACATTCTGAATTAGCAAAATAATAATCTTTAGAATTTATAGAAGATATTAATTGACTATACCAACATTTTTTATTAGAAATTAATGGATTTTTTGGATAAATTAACGGTATAGTATCATGCAGTACTGTAAATTTTGTACAAGTAGAAAATTTATTGGGTACAGTATATGCAGGTGATAAGAAGATATCATTTTTTGTAAATTTTGCATTATCATTTAATTCTGCAATTCGTAATAATATAGAACTAACAGGTGTTGCAAATAAAATAATTAATTTTAACAATGTTTTCTTTAAGAATCTAACAAGTTTGTTGTTTTCTTCTTCTTTGATTTCTCTACGTTTGTATTTCAAACCATAAAACCAATGGTTAAATTTAAATAAAGGATAGTCTGAAATAATTGTAAAACTTTTTTCTGGAAATTCTTTCTGCAAAACTTTTTTAACTTCAATTAGATTATTCACAGAACAATACAAAATTAAATTAAAATCAGCAGAATGATTTACTAATTCTTTTAAAATATTTAATGCACAAAAATATATCCCACTTCTTGCCGAAGTTTTATAAAAACCATGATATAAAGTACTGACATCATAAATAAGAGTATTTTTATTCATGACACCTCCAAAATCTCACAATTTTCTTAATCTTTATAATCAAATCCAAAAACCATATCGGAAATTGGTGTTTATTACGTTGGAAAAATCTTGTATAGCTGTTATTCCAGCTTCCACCCCATAAATGAACAGCATGAGTATCCGCCTCAATACAATCAAAACTAAACTCTTGATTGAATCGATATGGTATAAAATATCTCTCAGGAAACAACGCAATATCTTTTAAATTAATAATCTCTTGTTTATTCTTTGTAGGAAACTTCTCAACTCCATACAACTTCTTTAGATAAATCATAAAAATTTCCGGTAACATTGAAAGCGGCGTTTTTAAAATCTCGTTATGATAAAAATCTAAAACCTCTTTTAAAAATAAATTTTCCTTTTGCGCGCCCAAAATCGCAGGCTCAACCCAATCAAAATCAGTATCCTGTGTATTTCCTTGTATTCCCGTAAATGCAGGCAAATCTAAAAATTCATCAAAATTCTTTATTGCAAAAACGTCCGTATCTAAATAAATTCCACCATTATCATGCAAAACCTTTAAACGAATATAATCAGTCGCACAAGCATACATCTTGCGCTTATAAACAATGCGAAAATATTCATTTTCTTTAAGCTCTTTTTGAAAATCAAAATACTCTTTTGATTCTTCATTAATTTCAATAATTTCATAATCCGGCATTGCAAGTTTCCAAGAAAGAAGGCAAGTATTCACATCTCTTCGCTTCTTTTCACCAACCCCCCAGACATAAAAAATTCTTTTTGGAATTTGATTTTCGCTCATCACAAACAAACTCCTTCCCTGAATCTCAAGTTCATATTTTCATATTCATCAATGAATTGCAGAGTGAGTTTGATTGAGCTTTGATTAAATAACCATTGCAAGTACGACAAATCATGATATTTTTGATAATAATGATACGCAAATGTTTTACGCCAAGATGCAACAGAATATTTACCGGCAATTCCCAATTCTTTACAAATTTCTTTAAATGAATTAAAAACATACGAGCGTTCTATTCTGTGTCCTCTAATACTTATAAAAAGTGGGGCATCATCTGCTCTATCACTGATAACTTTATTAATCAAATTTTTCATTTCTTCTGTGATTGGAATAGATTTAGTTGTTTCAAAATTTAGATAAAACTTCCCACGTACATCCTCAACATTAAGTTTAAGCAGGTCCAATAAATTCATTCCAGTATTTATCGCAAGTGTAAACAGCAACAAATCACGAATTAAACCTTTCTTTTCGTATAATTCTTTAATTTTTTCAATTATTTTAATGTCCTTAATTGGTGAATTTACCGCCATGACTCTATTTAACAATCCTTCTCGTCTTAAAATTTACACTGCTTTTTCTATACTTTTTTGTTAAAATGTATAGAAACGGTCTGAAAGTCAACCACGGTCTTATAATAGCACAAAAATCTTAATTTACAAAATATTATTAATAAATAGAAATATGTTTGTTTTTGTTGTTCTTCAAAGCTCTACAATTCACTAGTTACGCGCAACAATACATTTTAACAATATTGTTATGTTAAAAATTGTTAAAAATTAAATTTTTAACACAACAATATTCTCTAAATTAAACAATTCACGACTTTCAATTTTCACTGCGCAAAATTTAGCATTGAAAAAATTCGTAAATCTAGAAAAAAAATAAATTGTTAAGAATTAAATATTTTTGTCAACTACAACTTTATGTAATCCACGAGGATTATCAACATTACGTTTAAGTTTTAAAGCTATTTCAAGTGCAAGTTGTTGGCAAATTAAGACATTCGCAAATAATTGTTGAATTTCATTTTCGCACGTAATATTTATATGAAAATTTGGACGTAATTCTTCCGCGCACGGACCAATAATAACTAATTTTGGATTATAATCAGCTTTAATTTTTTCAAGATTAGATATCGAGCGTTTAGAAATTTTGTCGACTGCAATATAAATTAATGCGCCTTTATTATTAAATACAGCAACATGTCCATGCATAAATTCGCCCAAAATTGCAGCGCTAATATTCTTATAAGAAGTTTCTTTAATCTTTAACGCAGCTTCTTTGGCCAATGAATATGAAATTCCGTCTGCGGTAATTACAATAAGATTTTCCTTGACCAAAATATGCGCAAGTTCTTTTATGTCATTACGCTTTGCTAATGCTTTTTCAATTATTATTGGTAAATCAAAAAGTGATTTTTTATAATTTTCTATGGCTTCGATACCATGTACATTCTCAACCAACTTTAATGAAATTAAAATCAAGCAAAGCATTTGAGAAGTGAAAGATTTTGTTGCCGCGATTCCTTGTTCCGTACCGGCAAAACAAGCAACTTTATAATCGCACATTTTCCAAATGGTTGAGTTTTCATTGTTTGTAATACAAAGAGTTGGCAAATCTGATAACGATTTTACTTTTTCAACAGATTTAAGAGTATCACTTGTTTCGCCGGATTGAGTAATAAAAATATAAAGTGTATTTTTATCGTGCGGAATAACGTTTTTAAGTAAAAATTCGCTGGAGTAAATTGCTCTTGATTCAATTTTAGAAATTTTTTCTAATAAATCAACAGCAAATCTTGCACAATGATAAGAAGAACCGCTTGCAACCAAAACGATTTTTGTAATATTTTGCGGTAAATCAAGTTTAATTTCGCCGGTTTCGGGATTTATGTACTTCATTAATATGTAAGGAACAATTTTTGCTTGTTCAGCGATTTCTAATTCCATGTTCGTTTTTGGTTTTTTGTTAAACATTGCTCTCCTTATTACAATCCATTTCTATTTTAACATATTGGCGACGAAGATGCCATACAAACTATCTCATTTATTCCACAATTTTTTAAACATTTTATCATTTCTTCAAACGTAGAACCTGTTGTGCAAATATCATCCAGTATCAAAACAGGCAAGCCTAAATCCTTACTCTTATCAACCTCAAACGCTTCAGCCAAATTAACCAATCTTTCTTTGCGCGTCAATTTGTACTGCGGTTTTGTGTCTTTTATTCTTTTTATTAATTCAAAATTCGGAGTCAATTTTGTCATTTTACAAAATTCTTCAACAACAAGCTCCATGTGATTATATTTTCTTTTTTTAATTCTATTTACGTGCAAAGGTACGGCTACAACTTGAAATTTACGTTCATCTTCAAGTTTTTTCCAATATTCATAAAGAAATTTTGCAAGATAATGTGCCAATTCTTTTTGGTTATGATATTTTAAACCTCTAATAAGTTTTTGCAAATTTTTGTCATAAGTTCCTGCGCAAAAAATATTAACGCCATCAATGATTCTCTGAGCGCGAATATCGCAAAACGAAAGTTCGTCATAGCATTTGGGGCACATTTTTACAGAATATTTGGAAGAAGAGCAAAAATAGCACTTCTTCCTATAAATCAAATCTAAAAGTGAGAATAGAAATTTTTTGATATCAACCACAGTTAATTCCTATTTTCTCACGATAAGCGTAATGTCATTAAACACAACAAAAATCATTAAAATAATTAACAATGAGAAAAAGACTGTAGATATCACTTCAATAACTTTTTCGTTAAGCGGTTTGCCCATTATTTTTTCTATGATTAAAAACATTATATGTCCGCCGTCAAGTGCCGGAATTGGCAAAAAGTTTAAAATCGCAAGGTTCATAGAAATTAATGCAGCAAGCAAAATACCGGAAGATTTACCGCTTTTATCAATCATATCTCCACCGATTTTTGTAATTGCAACTACTCCATGCATATCTTTAAGCGGAATATTTCCGGTAAATAATTGACCTAAAGAATACATCATCATATACGTATTGTCCCAAAGATATGTACAACTTTCTTTAACAATGCTTACAGGAGTTGTTGTCTCAATCATTGTTTGTTTTGCACCTAAACCAATTCCTATAATTCCTTTTTCATCAGGATAAATCGGATTAAGTTTAATTTGTTGTCCATTTCTTTCGACTAATAAATTAATCGGGTGAACTCCGTTTGAAAGAACTTTTGCAACATCATACATTGTAAATTGTCCGTTTGAAGTGTAAACGGTTTTACCTTTTACAACTTTTGCAAGTGCTTTCAAATTATCATCAATTTGAAAACCTTCTTTTTTGAAGTATTTTGCGCCTTTAAGCGCATATTTATCCATTGTTACAACATCTTCATCCAATTGTTCCGGAAGTCTAATTGCGATTCCATCAGGTATGATTTCATCTTTTGCAAGCCCAGGGTTAAGTTCTTTTAGTCTTGTAAAATTCTTATCAACAGTAGCTTCCGTAATAATGCCGTTATCTTTAGCACTATTTTTAACAATTGTAATAAAAGAATATACATTATTAATCTCACAATCGTTAACTTTTAGAATTCTATCGCCCTTTTGCAAGCCGGAATTCCAAATGCCGGCGTCTTTAGGAGCGCTAATCTCTCCGGCATAGATTTCGTAATTACCTGAAGGTAATTTATGAGACACAATCGCTACTAAAATTACTAAAGCAATTGCGCAAATTACATTCGCAATAACGCCTGCTGATACTACAATAGCACGCTGCCATGCCGGCTTATTCGCAAATCTTTCAGGAGAATCTTTTGGAAGGTCACAATCTTTTTCATCATCAGGAAATGAAACATATCCACCTAATAAAAATGCATGTACTAAAACTTCAACATCACCTATTTTTGTCTTGAATAATGTTGGCCCAATTGGCAAGCCAAAACCGAATTTATCAACTCTAATTCCGCAAGCGCGTGCTGCGATAAAATGTCCGGCTTCATGTACAAGAATTAGTAAGCTTAATAACAAAATCATTATAATAATAGACATCAAAATTTCTCCTCTTATTGCCATTAATTTTACCATAAATATAAAAGGAGAGAGCAACTGTACAATGTCGCTCTCTCCTATAAATAAGTTAAAACTGATTAACCTAATTTTTCAATTAAGCTTGCGTGTTTTGACGCAAATTCTTTACCTCTTGCAATAATTGCAGCTTTTAATAATGCGTGCAAATCAATTGGTTGAAGTTCTTGATAATTGTTTGGAAGTCTAAGAGACCAGTTTTGGTCGCCAGATGTTCCAGGTCTATTGTATACATCATTAATTTGGAAATAATCAGTGAAGAACATTTGAACGTTTCTTGCTTTTGATGCAAAGATTTCTGTTAATTTAACAAATCTCAAATATTCTTTATCTTGAGTAAGTCTAACAATGATATCATCTTTGTTTTCAGCTTCAGCAAACAAATCTTCAACAAGGTTTTTAGCGTGCAAATAACCTTCGTGAGTATTAATCATGCTTTCAGCCCACATAGAAATTGGTAAGTTGTCGTGAGTACCAACCATGTTCCAAACATGTTCTGTGATATTTTTACATCTGTATGGATGTTCTGGTTTTTCAGGAACTACAAACTGAGTTAATCTCATACCTTGAAGTTCGTATTTTTTCATTACAGCGTCAACAGGATTTGTCAAAGTACCCAAGTCTTCGCAAACGATTGCGTTTTTGTCCATACCGCATTCTTTTGCTGCTGCAATAACGATTTTTTCAATCAATCTGCCGTAAAGCTTGATTTGTTCTTCTGATAAAGTTTTAACTCTTTTTTCTTTATCAGCTTCCAATGACCAGTCTAAATCTTCATTTCTTGCAATTGCATATCTTGAAAGTTCAGGATGTTCAGGAGAAGAATATAATCTGCCTGCGCCTTCTTCACACATTGGTTTTCTGCCAACTTTATAAACCCAAGGGTCAATCAAGCCAACGATGTGGTCAATTCTTACGCCACCAGGGTTTTCTTTGAACATTTTGTGGTAAAGATTTTTCATCAAGATACCACCTTCACCCAAAGAACCGTCAGCGTTGAACATTTTGTCAGGATCCATTACAGGGAAGCCCCATGCTTGACCGTCTTTTGAGAAGTAATCAGGAGGGCAACCTAAGTACCAACCTTCTAAGAACAATGATTGATAAGCCCAAGCATCTCTGTCTGAAAATGCAACTTGACGGTCTGCAATCATTTTGATACCTTTTGATAAAGCAAATTTCTTAGTTTCTTCGTTTTGAATTTCTAAAACAAATTGGCAGAACTTGTAGAATTCTATTTCATCTTCGTATTTTTTTCTGATGTCTGCAATTCTAGCTTCTGCAGCTTTCTTTTCTTCTTCTGATTTTGGATTCATTAAGTTTTTGTCTGATTCATTTTTCCAAGTGTACCAGAAGTCGTTATCGTTTTCGATAGAAAGTGCTTCATATAAAGAGTCGTTATCCAACCAGAAAGCATTTTCTTTTTTGAATTTTTCGAAATCTTTTTTTAATGGAGAACCGAATAGTCCGCCATGGATTTGTTTAAAATTATTCCAAGCTTCTTTTAGAGCATCATTTTGAGCCTTCATTATATATGAATAAGCTGTTTTGCCTTGATTTTGGTTAGGGTTACCGGCAACAACTTTTTCAAAAGTTTCTTGAGAAAGAATATTGTCCCATTTTTTTTCAGTCAATTGTTTAAGGTCAATAAACAAAGGATTGCCTGAGAAAATTGTACCTGTATAAGGTGAAGAGTCCGAACTCTTTGTTTTACCCGCAGGTCCAAGTTGAATTGCGTTAAAAATTCCATGAGCATAGTCGATAAATTCGTGGGCTGATTCAGAATTGAATGTTCCAAATCCGGTATCTTCACCATCTTTAGATGGGAAACTGCTTCCATGAATAATTAGCGCAAAATTATCTTTGCCAAGTGCTTTTAGTGCTTCTGACACAAGTTTAGCGTCAGCTTTCTTTGATGTTAAACAGACCATAAATATTTTACTCCTTATTTACTCTCCTGAAATTTAGTGTATCATTTACAAGAATTTATTTCAATAACTTGGCAATAAAATTAGAAGTAAAGCGAATAATTTATCCGATTAATTTTTACGATACTCTTCTATTTTGGAGATACATTCATTAATATTATCAAATGGCAAAGTTAGAATGAATTCGTACGGTAAATCCCACCACTTAAGTTCAAGAAGTTTTGCAATTATTTCTTGTGGAAAACGATATTTCACAGTTCTTGCCGGAACTCCGACAGCAATTGCGTACGGTGGAATATCTTTTGTCACAACGGCATTCATTCCAATAATTGCTCCGTCGCCAATTTTAACTCCGCCCATGATAAATGTGTGTTCTGCTATCCAAACGTCATTTCCGATTTCAATACTTTTGGGTACTTCGTTAAAGTCTAGTGGATTAGAATTTTCAGGGAAATCACCATAAAGTCGTGCATCGAGTTTTTTTCTAAATTGAAACGGATGAACCGAAAGCCAATTAGTTGGATGTGTTGATGGGTTAAAGAATACGTTATTTGCAATACAACAATAATCGCCAATTTTTATTTTGTCCGGTGCGCATAAACCGGTATGCTTACCAACGTAAGTATGCTCACCGATTATATAACCCGCTTTTCTTAAATTTTTGTACTTGTTTCTGTTTTTGCTAAAAATTCCCATTTGCACTCCCAGTATTTTGGTCAAGAATGTAACACAATACATATTGTGTTACATTTTATCATATTTTGCAGAATTAGTGAAGCATTCATACTTATTCAAAAGCCCCCACCCGCATTCGTAGCTTTCGACACAGTCTCAAGCACGACTGTGGCC
>CAKVJE010000006.1 GCA_934754735.1 uncultured Candidatus Melainabacteria bacterium | reverse complement strand
TTGCGTTTGCACCTGATGCTTGAGTGTGCAACATTGGAGTTTCAACTTCAATAAACCCTTGTTTTGTTAAATATTCTCTAACTTTTTGGATAATTAAACTTCTTTTTCTGAACGTATCTCTTGTTTTTTCGTTCATAATCAAATCAACATATCTTTGACGGTACTTAGTTTCAGTATCGTTCATGTTGTGATATGCCTTCAATTGTTCCAATTTTTCTTCGCTAATTTGTTTGTTAGGAAGTGGAAGAAGTGATTTTGAAAGCATTTTAAAAGATTTAGCTTTTACAGAAAGTTCTCCACGAGGAGTTCTTCTGATTGAACCGTAAAAACCTAAAATATCGCCAATATCAACTAATTTTAGAGTTTTAACCATTTCAGGATCCATATTTTCTTTATGTGAGAAAATTTGGATTTTACCTGTCGCATCCATCAAGTCGATGAACATGCCTGAATTTCTAATAGCCATTACACGACCCGCAACTGAGTAAAAATCTTCTGTTTCTTCACCTGCCGGAAGATCTTTGTATTTAGCTTGCAAATCTGCTGCGTCAGCATCTTTATCAAATGCGTAAGGATATGGATTAATACCCTTATCCGCAAGTTCAGCAAGTTTTTGAATTCTTGTCTGTCTTATAGTTTCTTTTGCCGAAATAGGCTCTTTTGTTTGTTGTGTCATTTTATCTTCCTCTTTTTAAGAATACTGTAATTAGATTTTACCATAAAATATTTTTGTGTAAAAATATAGGTATGAGAATTCCACCAATTAAACAAGAAGTATATATAGCAAAAAACAAATTAAAATCTGGTGCAAAAACTGTTGGAAGACAAGCAGAAAAATGTATACCGCAAAAAGTAGTTGATAAAATGCCAAAGAAATTAACTTGGAACAACTTTCCGATTGCAGCCGGTTTAGTTGGTTTGCTTACTCCAATTCCGTTTGCAAGCGCTATTATGTACGGAGTTGCAAAAGTTATTCAAATTCTCGGCAAAAAATTTCTTCATAAAGCTTAATATTACGATTTACAAATCTAAAAATTTTTGATATACTCAAGAGGTAAATAGTTTCTTAGAAAAAGAACGGTACAATTCCCGTTCTTTTTTTATTAGGAGAATAAAATTCTCGCAAAAGGAAGGAGTGTTATGAAGCAAGATGTAAACAGATTTGAAGTCTTAGAAAAAATCACACCGCTAATTGAAAATACGGCAATGCGTTATAACCTTATTCCAATAGAAATTGAATTTGTGAAAGAAAATCACAAATGGTTTTTGAGAATTTATTTATATTCTTACGAAAAGGACATTACTCTAGATGATTGCGAAAACGTTACAAGAAGCCTGAATGACTTTTTGGATGAACTCATTCCTGTTAAATACTATTTAGAAGTATCTTCTCCGGGGTTAGAGAGAAAATTCAAATCAGATAAAGAATTTTTGATATTCAAAGGTAGAAGAATCAGTTTAAAACTAAAACAACCTCTGGAAGGTGAGACAGAAAAGATATTCAAAGGCGAAATTTTAGATTGGGATGATAATACAGGTTTAAAATTCTTCCGTTTTGAAGATGGAACTGAATTGCAAATTCCTAAAACAAATATTCAGTCGGCGAAATTATATATTGATTAAGGGTCAATAAGTGAATAGGTGAATAAGTGAATAGGTTCGTATTAAAAATTTTATATAATATTTGCGTTCATATTGAAGAGGTTACATCTCATGCATCATAAAGATTTAGAAGCTTGGAAAAAATCTATAGATTTAGTAAAGGATATATATTCGATTACTAAGGATTTTCCTTCTAGTGAGCAATTCGGACTTGTTAGTCAAATGAGAAGAGCTGCAGTTTCTATTCCTTCAAATTTAGCAGAAGGTTCGGCAAGATTTTCAGATAAGGACAGCACAAGATTCATAGATATTTCATTAGGTTCATTAGCAGAACTTGAAACACAAATAATAATTGCAAAGGAATTAAACTTTATAAAAGAAAATCAGGCATTGTTAGAAAAAATAAAAAAAGTTAATGCTTTGTTAATAGGACTAAAAAAATACCTAAACAAGTAAACAAAGTTTTAATAAAAAAAATAAAATGAACTTATTCACCTATTCACTTATTGACTTAAATATAAAGGAGAAAAACATGATTAAAATCGGAACAGCATTATTTGAAGCTTGCGAAGAGCTTGAAAGAGAACGTGGTATTTCTAAAGAAGTTCTTATTGCGTCATTATGCGATGCAATGGTAGCTGCTTACAAAAAACACATGCACGTTAAAGAAGCTGCTAATATAGAAGCAATCTTAGATGAACAAACCGGTGAAATTGGCGTATTCAGTACAAAAACAGTTGTAGAAGAAGTTGAAGACCCTGATACACAAATTTCATTAGAAGAAGCTCAAGAAATTGATGACGAAGTTGAAGTTGATGACGAAGTTAAGATTGAAGTTACACCAGATCAATTCGGCAGAATCGCTGCTCAATCAGCTAAACAAGTTATCACTCAAAGAATAAGAGATGCTGAAAGAAACAACATCTTAAACGAATTCTTAGAAAAGAAAGGTACTTTGGTTACAGGTATTATTCAAAGAGTAGAAAACAGAAATGTTATCGTTAATATTGGTAAGACCGACGCTATAATGCCTCAAAAAGAACAAATTCCTCGCGAATACTACAAACCAGGTAACAGAATCAGAGTATTTGTTCTTAACGTAAAAGAAACAAGCAGACTTCCTCAAGTTATTGTTTCTCACGCACACCCGGAAATCGTTAAAGAATTGTTTGAACTTGAAGTTCCTGAAATTGAAGACGGCATTGTAGAAATTAAATCAATTGCTCGTGAAGCAGGCTTCAGAACAAAACTTGCAGTTTGGTCAAATGACCCTGAAGTAGATTCAGTTGGCGCTTGTATCGGACCTCGTGGATCAAGAATTCAAACTATTGTTGGAGAATTAAAGAACGAAAAAATAGATATCGTTAGATGGTCTCCAGATCCTGTTGAATACATTGTAAACGCTATTTCACCGGCGAGAGTAGTTTCTGTAGACATTATGACAGATGACGAAGAAACAAAAGACGCTTTGGTTGTAGTTCCTGATGATCAACTATCTTTGGCAATCGGTCGTGAAGGTCAAAACGTAAGACTTGCTCACAGATTGACAGGTTGGAAGATTGATATTAAGAGCGTTTCTCAAATGGAAGACGAAGAAGCTCGTAAGAATTCAAATTATGAATACGAAGAAGAACCTGTTGAAGATGAAGAAAGAACAGTTGATTCTGATGAAATTCAAGAAGAAATTGAAGAAGAAATGAATCAACAAGCTCTTGATGAAGAAGATATTCAACAAGAAGAAGTCGAAGAAGGTTCTGAAGAAGAATAATTAAATTTAATTAAATTTATAGAATTCAAAAAGGTGAGGATGTTACATCTTCACCTTTTTTTAATAGAAATTAAAAATTAAATATATTAAATTTTCTTCAATCTCGCATAAGTAGCATCCATTGCTTTTTTACCCATTTTACCGAAATCAATTGTATACATTGTGCTTTCGCCAATTTGGATTACGTCTGCAATTTCACCGACGCCTAGTTTTTCATGGAAAACTCTTTCTCCAACATTAAAGAAATATTGAGTTGCAGTATTTTTTAATGCTTCTTCTTTTTGTTTTTCTTCTAAACGAATTGCTTCTTGACGTCTTTCTTCTTCCAATTTACGCTTCATAACGTTATCTTCAAAGAATGCCTTGATTTTTGCTTCCTCTTTTTCTTTATTTATAGGATTCTTTTTCAAAATCATTCTGCTTGGTGTTCTTTGCACGACATTTGTTGTCTTTTTAGTAGCAGGAGCTACAAAGTTTTTACCGAAGCCTGATGAATTATTATTTTTAGAAGATGGAGCAACAAAGTTTGCACCAAAACCTGTTGACGGTTTTACAAAACCATCAGAGCTAAACGAAGCGCTTGAAGATTTTTTAGCAGTTCCAAAAGAAGAGCCGTTATTACTTCTATCACTAAATTTACCTTTATTATAGCCTCCTTGAACTTTCTTAACCGCGCTATTGAATGTGCTTCTATGGTCAGAATAATCCGAAAATGCTGATTCAACGTTATCTACAAGTGTAGATGGGATTTCTTCTAAAAATCTGCTTGGCGTGTAATATTTGTATTCACCCCACATTTGACGACGTTTAGCGGTGGTTAAGTACAATTTATTTTCTGCTCTTGTAACACCTACATACATCAAGCGACGTTCTTCTTCCAATTCTGACAAGCTGTTTGAGCATCTTGCAGAAGGGAAAATGCCTTCATCACAACCTGCTAAGAATACGATAGGAAACTCCAAACCTTTTGATGCGTGAAGAGTCATAAGTGTAACGTTATTCGCAATTTCTTCCATTCCGTCAATATCGGAAACTAAAGATACTTGTGAAAGAAATTCGCCTAATTCATTACCAACTTCTTCCGGCTCAAATTCGTTTGCTACGTTTACCAACTCTTGTAAGTTTTCAATTCTTGTTTGGTCTTCGTCAGCACCTGTTGCTTGAAGTTCTCTCAAATAACCGCTCTTTTCTAATATCAAACTCAAGAATTCCGGCAAACTGTATCTGGATTGGGCTTCTTTAAGTTTTTCTACAAGTGTTGCAAAATCTTTTAATTTAGTCGCTGTTCCAGATTTGATTGTAGAAATATTATCAACATCCATAATAGCTGAATATAAGCTGATGTCATTTTCATCTGCGTATTCTTGCAAGTGCTTAAGCGTGGTTTCACCAATTGCACGCTTTGGCACGTTAATAATTCTTCGTAAAGACTGTGAATCATCGGGATTGTAAATTAATTTCAAGTATGCAATCGCATCCTTAATTTCCTTACGGTCATAGAACTTAAGACCGCCATAAATTCTATATGGAATGCCGGCAGCAATTAAAGCTTCTTCTAATGCACGCGATTGAGCGTTTGTTCTGTATAAAATCGAAAATTGATTATAATTATCAGAAGTATCTCGAATTGATTTAACAATGTAATTTGCTTCATCCGCTTCATCTTGTGCTTCATAAAGTGAAATCTTTTCACCGTCGCCTTTTTGCGAATAAAGAACTTTATCAACACGTTCTTCATTATTTTCAATAATGGCGTTTGCTGCGTTCAAAATATTCGCAGTAGAACGGTAATTTTGCTCCAACTTAACCAATTTAGCCTTTGGAAAATCGTTTTGGAAATTCATGATAATTCTAAAATCAGCACCACGCCAACTGTAAATTGATTGGTCAACATCACCTACAACGCAAAGTGAACGAGAATCAGGAATATCGGTTTGTAAGTTTGTGTAAAGTGCTTTTACAAGTTGGTATTGCGCTTGGTTTGTATCTTGATATTCATCGACCATAATATGTTGGAACTTATCATAATATTTTTTTCTGACTTCAGGATTTTGTTCAAGAAGTTTTACGCAAAGCATTAACATATCATCAAAGTCGATTGCATTATTGTTATTTAGCGCATTTTTATAGAATTCGAAAACTTGGGCAATTTTTTGTGATTTAAAATCGCGCGCAAAAGTAGCAAATGTATACGCGTCTTGCATTTTATTCTTTGCGTTTGAAATAACGGCCTTAATTAGTTTTGGCTGATAAATTTTATCATCCAAATTCAATTTTTTAATTGCTTGCTTAATTACTGCAACAGAATCTGTTTCATCATAGATTGTAAAATTCTTATCAAGTTTTTTACCTGATTGAAACGAATAGTTTTCTATATCTTGTCTTAATATACGTCCGCAAATACTGTGAAATGTACCAACCCACATGTATTTAACAATATTTTCACCTAACATTTTAGAAAGACGTTCTTTCATTTCTTTTGCAGCTTTGTTTGTAAATGTTACAGCAAGAATTTTGCCTGCAATTGCGCCATTTTGAATCATATAAGCGATTCTAGATGTTAAAACTTTTGTTTTACCACTACCTGCACCTGCAAGTATTAATAATGCTCCTTGTGTTGTTTTCGCTGCTTCTAACTGCTCTTTATTAAGCCCTTCTAAAATATTTTCCATTCCCCTATTCCCAAATTGCCTATTTTGTGATATTATTTATAAGCATACAAAAAAAATAATTATTTTTCAATTTTAAAAAAGGTGGTACGATGAACGAAATTTTTAATTCAATTGACGACGAACAAAAACAGCCATCCATTATGGTTCCAATGGACGATTTAGACACAGCAGAGCATGCTCCAGATACAGTAGATGAGCTTGCTATGGAATTGGCTACTATAAAACAACCCGCCAAGAGAATTGCAATTATCGGTTCAAGAAACCTTGCTATTACTCACCAACAAATGATTGAAACTTTGACAACAGCTCTTGTTCGCCAAGGTAACACTATTATTACATCAGGTGGCTCATGCGGTACAAACGCAGCCGCGATTAGAGGCGCAATGAAATCTAATCCTGATAAATTGAAAGTTATTTTACCTCAAACTATTGGTCAACAACCTTCTGACGTTCAAGACCAATTAATAGGTGTTCCAAATATAGTTGAGCATTCTGACAGAGCAATGATGACTTTAGCTGACGCTTCAAGAGTTTGTAACAGAGAAATTATTGACGATTGTAACCAATTAATCTGTTTCTTGTCACATACAAGTAAAACTCTTCATAAAGCAGTTGATTATGCTGAAGAAAATCACAAAGTAGTTACAGTATTCTATTTGGATTAGTGAATTATGGATTTAATTAAGAAACTCACAGGAAAGAATCCTGCTGAGTATGAGCCTGTCGCAAAATCTCTTGTTGACAATTCTGACGTAGCACTTTTTGCAAAATTAGTAAAACAAGACGATTTTTTGTTTGACTTTGTAAAAAATAATGTAGCAAAACGTATTCAGTTTGCTTGTACTAAAGATAATTATTTGAATTTGTTAAACTTTTTTGAATACTATTCATCATCTTATGATACTGTATTTGCAGAAGTTTTATATAAGTTTGGCGGAATAGAACTTTTGCCTGTGATAAAAGAAATCTACAT
This sequence comes from uncultured Candidatus Melainabacteria bacterium, assembly GCA_934754735.1. Classification (GTDB taxonomy): domain Bacteria; phylum Cyanobacteriota; class Vampirovibrionia; order Gastranaerophilales; family Gastranaerophilaceae; genus CAG-196. Next base: position 28,978 of record CAKVJE010000006.1, on the reverse strand, counting down.
AAGTGGTGATGATAACAAAAAAGCTTATGCTACAAAATTCTTTTCACTTGTACCAAACGAATATTTAGAAGAATTGTTGCCTCTTTTGAGAACTTCCGCAAAATCTTCATTTGAGCCTTTGAGTATTAATTCTATTGAAGTTTTGGCTAAAATGAATGATGATGTTTCAAAATCTGAAGCGTTAAATCAACTGAATTCCGAAGATGAGTTTGAAAAATACAATGCAATCAAATTTTTGGTTTCTTATCAGGCTAAAGATGCATTAAAACCGATTCTTGATGTTATGAAAAAGTCTACGCTTTCTGAAAATATAGCATCAGAGATTCCGTATTTGATATCATTGGAAGAACTTTTAAAAGATAATCTTGATGACGGTGTTTTGGTTTTGAGTCATATTGTGAATGCTATTCCGGAAATTATACCTCCGTCAGCTGTTCTTGATTACAATTTGTACAATATTTTTGAAAGCTTGTATCACGAAAATTTAACAAGTACTTCTGCAATATTACTAAGACTTGCAAAAGATAAGTTTGCGGAATTACTTTCAAATGAAGAATATTTGTTTGATTGCGACAAAAACACAAAAGATGAAGTTCAAGCGATAGGCAATCTTTTGAGTAAAATTAATGAACAAAAATTAAACAGTTTATTATATGAAGAATTGTACGACGAAAGCGATTTTGTATTCTTTGCAGTTGATTTTGTTGATGATGTTGAAGAGTTGGAAACTCTTTTAGATAGCAAAAATCAAACATTGCTTTTAAAGGTTCTTACCTTATTAAAAGAGAAACAAGCATTAAAAGATGAACACAAGTCATTAGCTTTGAATAATATTACATGTGAAGACATCAAACAAATTGTTGAAGTGTTATAAAATCTAAGCTATACGTTATAGTTTACATTTCCTAATTCAAAATCTTTACAAAAAGTTTCAATTATATCAGAAGATATTTTCCAGTTGATTTTACCTTCTGGATACTTAATGTAATGCTTAGTTGAACATGTCGTAGAAACATAGCAAGCATCTAAAATGTTCATATAAGAAATATCAACGCTCATATTTTCACAATGGTATTTGTCAATATAAGAACTAATGAACTCTACTGCCTCATTTGGATTCGTAGTATTTGGGGTAAGCGTATCGCTTTGGGGTAATAATTGTAACATGTATATTTTCCTTAACGCTATAGTTATCGGCAGTTTTTGATTTTTATTAAATGTTTTTTTCTTCAAATCATCCAAATGGTCTAGACAAAAATACAAATATTTTATATTCATGCTAAACTGGAATATAGGGAGTATTTAGAATGGGGAGTATTAAATGTTAAAACTTAAAGATACACAGAGCAAAGACGCTTTTCGCTACGGTTATTTGCTTAGTAAAATGTATCCATATATTAAAATTGTGCTTTGGCGCTCAATTTTATTATTCTTGTTAGCAGTTCCATTAGGTTTGTTAGACGGCGTTGTAGCGTTTTCTCTAAGACCTTATATGGATTTTGTAGTAAACGGTAATGAGCTGCAAACATTTGAATTAATGGGACATACATTTAAGTTACAAGCATTTTTTATTAAGCTTATTCCGATTGCAATTGTAGTTTTTGCGCTTGTTCAAGGTGTGTTAAAATACGTTTGTAACTATCTTTCTGATTGGACCGGTAATAAAATGTCAAACACATTGAAAGTTGATTTGTTCAAAAAATTGACTTCAATGGATACAAAATTCTTTGACATAAATTCATCAGGTTTAGTTTTAAGCAGATTCTTTTCTGATCCGGATGCTGCATCAAAGAATCTAATCAACACACTTAAAAGTTTTATTTTATCAATATTTGAATTCGTAGCGCTGGTTTTCGTACTTCTGTTTAACTCATGGAAATTAGCTCTAATCGGTATTGGCGTAATGGGAATCGCAATCACTCCGGTTCTATTTATTAAAAAGAAAATCAAAAAAGTTTCTAACGCAACAATGGTTGTAAGTGGCGACATGACCACAAATTTCAATGAAACTTTTGCCGGAAATAAAATTATTACAGCATACAACCTTCAAGAAAATCAAAATCACAAGTTTGAAGAACAAATCCATGAACAATTTGATTTAGCAATGTCATTGACGAAACGTGTAGGTTGGATGTCTCCTATTATGTATTTCGTTTGTTCTATCGGTATTGCAATTGTAATGAGCTATGGTAACAGCTTGATTTTGTCCGGCGAAATGTCAGCAGGTAGCTTTGCATCATTCGTTACGTCATTGCTATTATTATACAAACCTACAAAATCATTAGGTTTAACACTTACAAATCTTCAAAACACATTTGTATCAATTGCTCGTGTGTTTGAATTGTTTGACTTGATGCCTGAAATCAAGAACTCGCCTAACGCACAAAAATTCCAAGGCGTTGGTTCCGGCATCAACTTTAGTCATGTTAACTTCGAATACGAAGAAAATCAGCCTGTTCTAAAAGATTTTAACCTTGATGTTAAGGCTAATGAAACAATTGCACTTGTTGGTAATTCTGGTGGCGGAAAATCAACCGTTGTAAATCTTTTGCCAAGGTTTTATGATATAAAATCGGGTTCAATAAAAATTAACGGAGTTGATATCCGCGATTTAGATATTGCAGATTTGAGAAACCATATCTCTTTCGTATTCCAGGATAATTACTTATTTACAGGAACTTTGAAAGAAAATATCTTAATGGGTAAACCTAATGCTACAGACGCAGAAATTGCCGAAGCTATTAAACTTTCACACTTGGATGAATTCATTGGAACTTTGCCGGAAGGAATTAATACAATTGTTGGGGAACGTGGTTCATCTTTATCAGGTGGTCAAAGACAAAGAGTTGCGATTGCAAGGGCTTTGATTAAGAATGCTCCGATTGTAATTCTAGACGAAGCAACTTCCGCTTTAGATAATGAATCAGAAGCTATCGTTCAACAAGCGTTAGATAACCTAATGAAAAACAAAACTGTATTTGTTATTGCACATAGACTTTCTACAATTCATAACGCAAATAGAATTGCAGTTCTTAATGAAGGCGAATTGATAGAATTAGGATCACATGAAGAATTGATTAACTTGCCTGATGGCAGATACAGATACTTATACGAAATGCAATTTGCAACAAATAAATAGAAAAGTGGAAGGAAAGGATTACAAATGTACGGACTAATATTAGCAGGCGGTTCAGGAAGCCGATTATGGCCATTATCACGAGAATTGTATCCAAAACAATTACTAAATATCCAAAATACGGAAAGTCTTTTGCAAGCAACGTTTGAAAGACTTGAAGATTGTATGCCGGCTTCTAATATTATAAGTATGACAGGCGTAAAGCATTTTTCTAATGTTAAGTATCAACTAAGTAATATGTATGAAAAAGCCGTTGTTCTATCCGAACCTATTTCAAAAAACACAGCTCCTGCGATTGCTCTAGCTTCAAAATACATTATAGAAAAATTTAATGTTGACCCTGTTATTTTGGTTGTGCCTTCTGACCATTTAATCAACGATACAGACAAATTTGTTGCAACTGTAAAAGACGGTGAAAAAATTGCGGAAATGGGTTATATCGTAACTTTCGGTATCAAACCATCTTACCCTGAAACAGGTTATGGCTATATTAATGTAACCAATACTCATATTGAACGAGGTTTTAAAGTTAATAAGTTTGTTGAGAAACCTAACGCTCAGCTGGCTCAAGAATACATTGATGACGGCAATTATTTCTGGAACAGTGGTATATTTATGTTTAAGGCTTCTGTTCTTTTAGAAGAACTGGCTAAATGCTCACCGGACATTTATTCTAAGCTTAATAACTTTGATTTCACCGAATCTGACGAAATTCCGTTTACTGAATATGATAAAATGCCTTCAATTTCTATCGACTACGCTGTTATGGAAAAATCAGATAAAATTGCATTACTTAAACTAGAAAGTGATTGGAACGATTTAGGCAGCTGGAAATCAATTTATGACGTAAGCAAAAAAGATAAAGACGGCAACGTTAAAATCGGACATGTTTTAGATGAAGGTTCAAAAAATTCTTTGATGTACTCATCTTCTAAACTTGTGGCGACAATTGGTTTAGAAGATACTGTTATAGTTGAAACTGAGGATGCTATTTTGGCTTGCAAATCTGATAAAACGCAAGACGTTAAAAAGATTTTTGAAACATTGAAACGCCAAAACGATAATACGCACTTAGTTCACAAAACCGTTTACAGACCTTGGGGGTATTATACTGTTTTAGCAGAAGGAAAAGGCTTCTTAACCAAAATGATTCATGTAAACCCGGGACAGAAATTATCAGTACAATCACATAACCACAGAAGCGAACATTGGGTAGTTTTGGAAGGTATGGCAAAAGTTGTTTTAGAAGGTAAGGAACATATCTTGAGTCCGGGACATAGTATTGATATTGACGTAAAAGAAATTCATTCATTGCAGAATCCATATCAAGATAATCTGAAGATTATTGAAGTTCAAAAAGGCGATTTGCTTGTAGAAGAAGACATTATCCGATACGAGGATATGTACGGCAGAGTTTAGAGTATGAAGAAATTTTATTTAAAATCTATGGGGTGCAAATCCAATCAGTTTGAAGGACAAATTGTTGCTCAGAATTTGGTTGAAGCCGGCTATAATGAAGTTAAAAACCAAGAAGATGCAGATTATTATATTCTAAACTCTTGTTCGGTTACTCATAAAAGCGATAATGAGGCTTTGTATTTATTGCGTCATGCTCATAATATCGGATTAAAAACAATTTTGACCGGTTGCGTTGCACAAATCGAAAAAGAAGACTTATTAAAAGAGCCATATATAGATTATGTTTACGGTAACGAAGATAAATTCAAAATAGCAGAACTTTTAAAAGAAAATAAAGAGTTTGCAGTCAAAGACTTAATGAATGAGCAAGAGTTCTGTAAAGTAACTCTGGAAGATACCACAAAAACTCGTATTAGCCTTAAAATTCAAGACGGTTGCGATAACAGATGCTCATACTGTGTAATTCCTTATGGACGTGGGAAATCAAGAAGTGCTGATTCTAATTTTGTAATTAATGAAATCAATAAATATGTTGAACATGGTTATAAAGAAGTTGTTTTAACGGGTATTCATATTGGATTATGGGGTAAAGAATTTGATAAAGAAATTTTGGATTTATTAAGAGAAATTGAAACAAAAACTTCTGTACCAAGATACAGACTAGGGTCTTTGAATCCGCATGAAATAACGCCTGAGCTTTTGGACTTTTTACAATCAAGCGAAAAATTTTGTCCGCATTTTCATTTATCATTGCAATCCGCTTGCAATCGAACTTTGAAACGAATGAATAGGCACTACACAGTTGAATACTATTTAGACCAAATAGAAGACATTGTTTCGCGTTTTGAAAGACCATTTCTGGGCAGTGATATTATTGCGGGTTTTGTAGGTGAAACGGAAGAAGACTTTTTAATGACAGTTGAAAATCTAAAGAAATCAAAACTCAGCCAAATTCACACCTTCCCTTATTCCATAAGAAAAGGTACTATTGCTGAGAAAATGGAAGGACACCTAGACGACAAGATTAAAGATGAGCGTGCTAGTATAATCAAAAAAATATCCGCAGACAAATATAAGGAATTCGTCAAATCAAATATTGGTAAAACGGCAGAAGTTCTGATAGAAAAGCGTCCTGCAAAAAATGGTCAATTTAAAGGTGTTACAAGAAATTACTTGAGTGTATTGTTAGATGAAGGCGAATTTAACAGCTTGAAAAATGTGATACTAACAAAAGATATGATAAATTTTTAATAGCTTTATAGAATGGAGATTAAGATGACCTTTAAAACACCACTTATAATTGAACAGCACATGCATGGTGCATTTGGAGTAGATTTTAATAAAGCTGATACTGATGAAATTATACAAGTTGCTGATAAATTGTTTGCAATTGGGATTGGTGGATTTTTTCCAACTCTAGTTACTGATACAGTTGAAAATATTAAGCGTCAAATTAAAAGAATTAAGGATGCTTCAAAAGTTTCTGATAGAATTTTAGGCATTCATCTTGAAGGAATTTTTATTAATGCTCAAAAGAAGGGAATACACAATCCGGAACATTTTTTAAAACTTACTGTTGATAATTATAAAAAAATTGAAGATGATTTCATTAAGATTGTTACGTTAGCGCCAGAGCTTGATGAAGGCTTGATTGAGCATTTAAAATCTAAAGGTGTTGAAGTTCAAGCCGGACATTGTGTTGGATGGGGTGGTGTTGATGGTGCAACACATACTTTTAATGCAATGTCTGGAGTTACGCACAGAGGAACTTCAACAGCCCTTTCTGCAATGATAGATGATAGTGTTTATGCTGAAATTATAGCGGATGGAATTCATGTTAGTGATGATGCATTGAAGTTGTTTTTTAAAGCAAAACCTGCTGATAAAGTAATCTTGATTAGTGATGCATTACCAATAACTTATAGTGACCTAAAAGAAACTGTTTTTGCGGATTCTAAAATATATTATGATGGTAGTAAGGCAACTTCTGCTGATGGCACTATCGCTGGCAGTACAAAACTCTTACCCGAAATTATCAAAATTTTAGGCAAAAAAGGTATGTTTAATCCACAATTTATTAATAATGTTTATGAATATCATTCTATAAAAACGATTGGTGAAATTATATGGAATGATGATTTTGACATTATATCAATCAAAGCTTAATTGTTTAATTAGCTTTGAAATCTTTTTGTGCTTCACCTAGATTATAGGTATTATAAATATTTGAATATAATTTTGTAGCAGCTGTTGCGTTACTTTTTTGTGTATAGGCTAATACAGCATTAAATCCCTTGTTATTAATTGTTCCATCAATATTTTTTGTATCCGGAGTATCGGATTTACTTAACATATCAGCTGCCAGAATACTTGAACCGTATTCCCCAATATCTACTTTTCCATCATTGTTTAAATCTAGGGCTTTAGAAGTAAAACTGGAATCTGGAGCGAATCTATAATCTAGTTCCTCGACTGATAATTCTTTTTTCCCTCCCATTTCTTCATACGCAGCACCTAAAAGAGCTTTTGTATTAACTGGCCCTTGTGGCATGTATCTATACTCATATTGTAATGGAGGTAATGCTTTTAAATATTCATCATTTTCTTTTAGAAATTTATTTAATTTATCAGCATTATTGTTGTCTGCATTAGGATTTAGACCAAAATCTAAAATTGGTGCAGGAGTCATTTTGTCTTCAACGATAGGATTTTCTAGGTATGTATAATAGTTTTCAACAGCATTTCTGCCATAACGAACGGATGGATCACTAACTCTTTCATCATATTTACCGTTAGCGCCGTTAATTTTTGCAATACCATTATTAACTTCAAACATTTTCTAACCTCCACACTATACTTATATAAAAACATTAAATAAGAAAAAATTGCCTATTTGTAACAAAAATTAACATATTTTTTTGCTAGTATTAATTTATGAATTATATTTTTTTCGGATTAGTTACAATTTCAATTATTGTCGGAATTTTTAATCATACGATTTCAGATGTCGTAAACGCTATGCTTTCGGCTTGTAATTCGGCTGTAAAAATTTCGTTTTCTTTAATTGGCATTATGGCATTTTGGCTCGGCATAATGCGAATTGCAGAAAAATCATGTTTGGTTCAAATTCTTTCAAAATTTTTAAATCCGATTGCAAAAGTTTTATTTTCGGATGTAAAAAAAGACAGTCCTGCGATTGGTGATATTACAATGAGCGTAGCTGCAAATGCCTTAGGGTTAACGAATGCTGCGACACCTATTGGTTTAAAAGTTATGAAAGAACTTCAAGAAGATAATCCGAAAAAAGATGTTGCAACTGATAGCATGTGTATGTTTTTAGGAATGAATACCGCAGGGTTTCAAATAATTCCGGCTACTGTAATTGCAGTTTTGGTTGGAGTTGGCGCGACAAATCCTTCTGAAGTGATTTTGCCAACATTAATTGTTACAACACTTTCATTTTTAACAGCAATAGTAACAGCATTAATTTTGAAAAAACTTTGGAGGAATAATGATTGAGAAAATTTCTTTATACATTCTTCCATTTATGATTTTAGTAATTCTATGTGCAGGAATAATAAAAAAAGTTCCTGTTTATGAAGAATTTGTAGAAGGTGCAAAGGACGGATTTAAGGTATCTGTATCTATAATTCCATATCTTGTTGCAATTATGGTTGGCGTTTCTATGTTTAAAGCTTGCGGAGCAATGGATTTAATTAAAAATCTTGTTGGGAATTATATTCCGGCTGATATTGTTCCGATAATTCTAACGCGCTCTTTATCCGGTTCTGCTACATTGGGCTTATTTTCCGATATAGCAAATAATTTTGGACCTGATGCTTATATTACAAAACTTGCGGCTGTTATGGTCGGAAGCTCAGAAACAACCTTCTATGTTTTGGCGGTTTATTTTGGCTCAATTGGAATTAAAAAATTTCGTTATGCTTTACTGACGGGAATTATTGCCGATATTACAGGTATTGTACTAGCAATTTTGGTTGCACGTCTGTTCTTTCTTGCCAACATCTAGTTGTTGAACAAATATGTTCTTTGTTTTCTACCTCATGTTTTACTAGTGCTGCAAAACGGATGTCTACAAAGTTAATTTCGTCCAATTTTTCAACTTTGAATTCGTTGCTTCCACAGTTATAGCAATAATTAAGTTGTGGTACGATTTCTCCTTTTTTAGCCATGGCTTTCAATTTAACTCCACAGCAAGCGCAACGTGTAATATACCATTCATTTTTGATTAATTTCCCGCAATCAGGACAATACGCGCAATCTTTATCCGGTGTAACGTGTTCATGTGAGCATTTGTGTGTGAATAGATTTGTTAAAAACATTTTGATACCTCAACAGAAGTTTAATGTTTTAAATTTAAAAGTCAAAATTTTATAAATTTAATGATAAATTTAGTTTGTAGGCGAGCAGACAACCATTTCACAGTTTTTGCAATCAAAAATCAATGGATAAGTTTGTCCGTGTTCGTCTTCAAGCAAAAGTTTTTGTGGAGATTTGCAAATACCAAGTGCGTATTTTATACAATGTTTTGTGCGCATAAGTTCAATCTGATGCTTTGGAAATTTGGCTTCCATTGCAGGTTCAAGAACCGTACAATCGCATTTGTTATAAAACTTTTCGGCCTCTTTGTTGAACACATTGGCTCTATAATCAACTTCTTTTTTATAGTAATGTGCATAACTAAGCGGTTTTTGAATATCGCGTTTATAATTTTTAAGACGCTCTTGCATAAGTAATTCAAACGCTTCACGTCGTAGTTGATTAATCGCGCTAACAGGCATAAATGGAAGTTCTGTGGCGATTTTTATATCTTCGATATAAAAATCGCTTTCTCCTGTTTTAGAAAACTGTTTTATAAAAGTTTCTTTCATCCTGTCCGGATTGTTTGCGCATTCGCCTTCTAACTGTAGAGTGATTGAAATGTTGTTTTCGTCGGTCAGGATTAATAAAACCCTATCCCTCTCCGTAGATGAAGGGATGATCTCAACTTGTACACCGATTTGTCGCTTAACAGGTTGAGCGAGTAATTTTTCAAACTCAACATCAAGGTTTCTGTAAACCTCATCACCAACTTTTAATTTTATTTTCTTGTTTGGATAAATCACAAACAAAACTCCCTCTCCTCGGGGGAGGGCTGGGGTGGGAGCTTTTCCTGTTGGGGTAACTTTATTCACCAAGCATCCATCACTTCCCACAACAAGTCCGTCTTGCGCATGAATTTCTTTATTTGTTTTTATCACAAAGCAATCTTTTTTAATTTCAACAACCTTGCCCAAATATTCGCCCTTAGATTTAGGTGAAACAAAATTAAAACAATCCTTACGTTTTTCTAAGAAATAATCCGTAAAACCGCGGTTAAAACTTTTATCAGGATTAGGCGTAAACGGATAAATACATTTGCCGGAACTTATTTTTGTAGAGTATTTATCTAATTCTTGTCTATAATAGGCTGTAACGTTTTTTACATAGTTTGTTTCTTTTAATCGGCCTTCAATTTTAAACGAGAAAACACCGGCTTCTGCCATTTCTTTCAAGTGTTTTGATGCGTTAAAATCCTTTAAGCAAAGTGCATGAATGTCTTTTGCCAAAATCTTTCCATCAGTATTTTTAACTGTGTATTTTTTTCGGCAAGGTTGAGCGCATTCTCCCCTGTTTGCAGAACGCCCGCCAATAAACTGGCTCAGATAACATTGACCGCTATAAGACACACAAAGTGCGCCATGTACAAATGCTTCCAGTTCCAAATTCGGATTAGCTTCATGAATTTCTTTTATTTTATCCAATGACAATTCTCTTGCTAAAACAACTCTTGAAACACCGAGTTTATTAAAAAATGAAACTTTTTCTACATCTCTGTTATCGCATTGAGTGCTCATGTGTATCGCTAAATTAAAAGGCTTAGCTTTTTCTTTATGTGAGGGTGCTGCTTGCAATTCCATCAACTTATTCAGTAATCCCATATCTTGAACGATAACCGCATCCACACCGATTTCATCAAGCTTTTTAACCAATTCAACAGCTTCATCTAATTCTTTATCATTTAAAATCGTATTTACGGTAATAAAAACTTTTGCCCAGAATTTGTGCGCGTGATTGACAACTTCTTGAATATCATCCAAACTATTCGGTGCATTTCTTCTCGCACCAAAACAAGATGCGCCCATATAAACAGCATCCGCACCACAATTAATAGCTTCAATTGCGGTTTGCTTGTCTTTTGCAGGTGATAAAAGTTCGGTTTTCATAAATTGAGGGGAATAAGGTAATAGGGTAATAAGGGAATAAGAGGTTATAAACTTTCCATAAAAAAACTTTTTGTTAATTTAATATATTTAATATCACTTATTCCCTTATTACCCTATTACCTTATTCCCTTTCCTATCCCCCCATCCTCTTTCCAAAGATTTTCTTCAAGAACACGCCAAAACCGCCGTTTTCTGAGCCGTTTTTGTATTTTTCATAATTATCGGCAACAAATTGGTTTCTTGGGTCGATTTCCTTCAATCTGTCCATGTATTCCATTGCACCGTAATTATCTCCGATAGATTCTCTAAATTCAGCCAATTTTTGCAACGCGTTTTTGTTTTTAGGGTCAACATCAACTAAACGTTCGTAGAATTCGCTTGCTTTTGTCTTATCACCTTCTGTTTCAAGCAATACTGCGATTGTTTCAATTAAATCAACATTTTTATCATCAAATCTGTAAGCCGTTAAATATTCGTTTAAGGCAACATCTTTATCACCACGAACAATGTTGTATTTGCCCCAGTTTACGTGTTCATTGAACGAATCTTCTAATTTTTCATAAATCAAGGCGCGCATCTGATAAATCAAAGGTGAATTCGGATCTAATTTTGCGTACTCGTCAATTTCTTTAAACGCATCCTCTGACATACCTTTTTGGAAATAATATTGAGCCAAAAGTGCGTGAAAAGTTTTATCGTTTTTATAATTTTCTTGATTGCGTTTAAGAATTTCAAAACCTTCGTCGTTTTTACCTAAATCAAATAAAGCTCTTGCTTTTGTTAAGTCGTGTTGAGTAAGTTCCAACGCTTTTTCGGGTTGAGAATTTCTGATATAATAACCGGCTAAAATTTCTTCAAAATCTTTAAAACCGCAGTCTTTTCTTCCGCGTTCCAAAATTTGAATTGCAGAAACTATACCTTCTGTTTTTTCATAAAGTTCTGCTAATTTTAAATACACAACAGGATTTTTATCATCATAATCTGAAATTTTTAAGTATTCATCAATTGCATCTGTTATTTTGCCTTGACCTTCGCAAAGTCCTGCATATAAATATCTTGCAGGAAGAGCTTCTTGTTGGTCTTTTGCGTGATCTATAGCTTTTTTATAGTCGTTTCTGGCGTGGCTCATTTGCTGTTGAAGTGCATGCAAATTTCCTCTTAGCAAATAATACTTAAATCTATCTTCATGGCAGAATAAATCAATTAATTGCTCGTGTGCTAAAATATTCGGCGGATCGACTTCTAAAATCTTGCCATAATAAATTTTTGCATCATCCTTTTTTTCTAAAATTAACGCAACATGCGCAAGCTTAGTCAATAATTCGACATCGTTTTGCTTGTGTGGAAGCTGTTTTTTGTACTCCGCATAAGCTTCTTCATATTTTTCATCTTGTTCAAGTTGTTCTGCTAAGTTCATTCTATTCTCCTAGTTAAATTTATTTTGAGCAACCGCCATGCCATCTTTAAAATAACAGGCAATTCCTTCTTTTGCTTTTACAATTGCACCTTTTAATGTCTCTAATTCTTCTTTAGAAAAGTTTTGAAGTACGAAGACTTCTGAAGGAATGTTTGGTTGAGGACCGATGCCGATTTTTAATCTTGCAACATTTTTTGTTCCAAGATGTTGAATAACGGATTTTATACCGTTGTGACCGCCGTCAGAGCCGTTTGGACGAAAACGTATTTTCCCGATTTCCAATGACAAATCATCATACACAATCAAAACATCCTCAATCGGTATTTTATAATAATCCATAACCGCACGCACCGCCTCACCGGACAAGTTCATGAAGGTAGTCGGTTTAATTAATAAATAATCTTCTGTGCCTGTTCTTAAATTTGTCATAAGGCATTTAAGACGAGAATTTTCTCTAAAATTCAAATTTTCATTAAGCGCAAAACTGTCTATAAGCATAAACCCAGCATTATGTCTCGTAAAAACGTATTTGTCGCCAATATTTCCTAAACCTGCAATAAGTTTCATAATTTATTCCCTAATTTAAACTAATTATTTCATTAAAATACTACAATGTCTACTATAAATGAATATTATCCGTTTTTTAATTAATTTTAATTTTAAGATAAAGATTATATAAATATTTCCAAGAATTTAGTTTTTTTATAATATACTAATCTGGTAGTTAATTTTATGGAGAAAGAGAATGACAGTTTTAGAAAAATCTTTAATACATCCTTCTGCAGTAATTCACCCATCTGCCGAAATCGCTGAAGGAGTTACAATTGGCCCTAACGTAGTTATTGGTGAAGGTGTAAAAATAGGTAAAGGCACAAGAGTTATCGCAAACGCTTATATTGAATTTGCGGAAATCGGTGAAAACTGTACTATTTCTCCATTTGCAACAATTGGCTCAGAACCTCAAGATTTGGGCTATAAAGGCGAAGCTACAAAAGTTGTAATCGGCAACGAAACAATTATCAAAGAAAATGTAACAATTCATAGAGGCGCAGCTTGCGGTGATTTCACTACAAGAATCGGTAACAAATGTTTATTAATGGTTGGTTCTCACGTTGCTCACAACTGCGTATTAGCGGACCAAGTTATTCTTGCTAATCTAGTAACACTTGGCGGACACGTTCACGTAGGATTTGGCGCATTCGTTGGCGGAATGAGCGTATTCCACCAAAATATCAGAATTGGTGATATGGCAATTATTAGCGGTTTCTCTGCTTCAAGACAAGATATTCTTCCATACTCTAAAGGCGAAGGCCGTCCACCGGTTCCACGCGGATTAAATGTTATCGCGATGAAACGCAGAGGAGTTTCTCAAGAAATCAGAACTGCTACTAACGAAGCATTTAAACTATTAATTTCAGAAGAATACAACACAACTCAAGCAATTGAAAAAATAAAAGCTGAAATTCCGATGAATGAATATATCGAAAAAATGATTGATTTTATTCAAACATCAAAACGCGGCGTACTTCTAAAATCACATAAATCAGGTTATCAATCATTAGACTAACAATAGGTAATAAATTAACAAAAAAACACGGATAATTAATCCGTGTTTTTTTGTTAATTTATTCTAAAATTTCTTTGTAAGCCGAAAGACATTTCAGCGCTGTAGATTTTGGAATGCAGTTAACTTCGAGGTTATCTGCGATGTTCCGAATGTTATATGCTGCTGAAATCATTACAATTTTCGTAGAATTATAGCGGTTGAATGTTTTAATTTGTTCAACAAGCCATTCTCCAGCGTATTTTGGCGAATAACTATCTTCCATTTGCAAATCCGTTAGAATTATATCATAAGGTTTTGCTTGTAAAAGAAAATCGTATGCCATTGTTGCGCTTTCAGCTGTATCAATGTTAACATCATTTCCAAAAAGTTCGTGCATGACATTAGTGTTAAAATCACGCCAGCCTTTTACATCATCAACAATCAAAATGTTTTTCATTTTCTTAAAACTTCAGCTCCATCTAAATAAACAAATTCAGGTGTAAATGTATCGCCACAATTAACGACAATTAAAACTCTTAAACATTTTTGTAATGAATTTGGAACATCAAGTTCATGAAAACACATCATTGGAACATCTTTCCATTTCAAATTGATTCGTGCATATTTAGCCGGAAAATCCGCATTTAAATCATTTGTAAGCGTAAAAATAACGTGTGAAATCATATCTGTTTCAATTTTATTTTTACACATCATTTCTTGTAATAATTTTATTGTAGCTGCGCCAATTGCTTCTGAACTGTTTTCTGCAACTGTAATTGCGCCTCTTATACCTTTTGATATCATAATTAATTCTCCTCATTCAAATAAAATAAAGCTGCAAGAGTTGAAGCGGTAAGTGCAATACCATTTTCTTCCAGCTCTCTAAGCCATTTATAAACATTTTTTCTGTCAACTAAAATTCTATCAACAATCACTCCGCCATCGCTTACCGGTTGTGCAGAAAGCTTGTATTCGTTAATATAGGCAATTGCGATTGTTACCGTTTCAGAAACACACCCAGGAGAACTTGCAACTTTGTGTGATTTAATATCTATTCTATTTGCAATTAAACCTGCTTCTTCCAATAATTCGGCTTTTATTGCGTCTTCTACAGTTTCTCCAACTCTTTCATCACCTACAAGACCTGCCGGAAGTGCAATAGAATATTCTGCAATGCCTTCTGCTACAAGTGGCGGACGTTGTTCTTTAAGAAACAAAATTTGGTTATTAGCGATTATTGGAAGAATCACAACAACATCTTTTGCATTTGGTCTGTGTGCGTAAACCCAAGTTTTGCCAGATTTAGACGGTGTACTTTTTAATTGTAAAAATTTTGTATCATATAATATCATAACTATTCACCATAATGTAAATTTGTATTAATTACAGCCGGAAGTTTTATTGTAAACTCTGTATACTCGCCTTCTTCGCTTTCTACAGATAAATCTCCACCATGCGATTTAACTATCTGTAGTGCTAAATATAAACCCAGTCCGGTACCGATTTTGCGGAATTTTTTTGCCGCAGAAAAATATTTGTTGAAAATTTTATCAATGTCAGTTTTGGAAATTCCTGCGCCAAAATCTTTAACTTTTATTACGATGAATTTTGGAATTTCACCTATCGTAATGTCAATTGGCGAATGAGCTTCACCGTATGATATGGCATTTTGAATAAGATTTTTAATAACTCTTTTTAATTGCATTTTGTCTGCAATTACGCAAATATCACGATTTGTGTCAAAATTAAGCGGATTACCGGTTTTATTTGCTATTGGACGCATTTCTTCAATAATTTCTTCAATAAACGGTTTAAGCTTGATATTTTCTTTATACAAGCGAACATTGCCATCTTTTACCTTGTATGTTTCAAGTACAATTTGTACCAAATCAAGAAGTTCTTTATTAGAAGCTTGCATGTTTTTTAGTGCAATTTCCTGTTTATCCGAAATAGGGCCGAAATTCTGATTTAAAAACAGTTCAAGCATGTTTGTTTCAGCAATAATCGGAACTTTCAAATCATGAGTTAAAGTTGCTACAAAATCTTCTTTAAGGCTTTCTAATTCTCTTTGGTTGGTAACATTTTTTATAATTACAATAAACCTGCGTTTTTTATCTTCCAGTTTTAATTCCATAGAACTTGCGATAAAATTTGATGCTCTGTCATTTTCGATTGATATATCATCTTCATTAAGAGTTTGTAAATTCTTATTTTTTTCAACTTGTACAAAATCTGCTAAAGAAGCTCCAATTAAGTCTTTACCTTGAACATTAAACCATTCGCAGATTTTAGGTGTAGCTCTTAATATATTATAATCTTCGTCAATTACGATTAATCCGTCTGAAAGTGAATTGATAACTGCTTCTAAGAATTTATTTTGCCTGTGCAGCTCTGTTTGATATTCTGTAATCATTTTTTCTCTGTCATAAAGCGTTTCAATCATTCGGTTAATACTTTCGGCAAGAGGTTCTGTGCTTGGTAAATCCATTTTTTCCACTTTTTTAGATAAATCACCATAGCGAACCGAATTGACGGTCTTAGTAATAACTCCGAAATAGTCATTGATTTTTGACCATTTTTTTCTTGCTTGTCTTGCAAAAATGAATAAAAAAATTAGTGTCCCAAGAACAAAAATATTCAATATATGAATACAAAAAGTACTTTTGTCTGCAAGGTAAAAATTCAATATTTCCATTAGCATGCCATACTTGTCCTATTTTTATATTTTATGATACAATTATAGCAGAAAAGGAGTATAAGGGAGAAGGATATTTTTAAACGGGGTTTTCTTGTTTGATTTGAGCCTAAAACCTTAAGAAAAGTCGGATTTATTGATGAATAAGATTTATAGATTACTTTTGGGAGTATTTTGCTTAATAAGCGCATCTTGCGTTTATGCGGCTGATAGATTTGATATTTTACCGGATTTGCCGGAACCGCTTGCAAATGCTGCACAAGCGTCTTCTGTATCTACTACAAATGAGGCTACTAATTCAATAGCTACTCAGTCAATTGGACAAGAGCCGAATTTTATTTCGATATTATTTTCATTAATTTTTGTTGTTTTGTTGATTTATGCAACAGGAATTATTTACGCAAAATTAAATAAATTAGGATTGGTAACCTTAAAAAAACAAATGGGTGAGAATGCAAATTCTCATGTTTCAGTTGTTTCAACAACTCCTTTAGGTAATAATAAATCTTTACATGTCGTTGAACTTGACGGAAAAAGAATGCTTATTGGTGCTTCCACAAATTCAATTCATCTAATTAAAGATTTGGGAAGTTTTCCGCCCGAAGAATTTGAAGAAGGGGAATATTCTAAAATTGAAATTCCTAATATCAGAATTCCAAAAATTGAGATTCCTAAAATTGAGATTCCAGGATTCACAAAAGTTGTAAGCAAAAAAGTCGTAGAGGACGAAGAAACAGCACAGACAAATGAAAAAGAGTCTGATAAGTTTGAAATCTCAGATATTTATGTTGAAGATGAAGAAAATTCTGACGGAATTATAGATAAATTGTTCCATACCGCGACAGAAGAAACAAATCATGTTGTTGAAGAAAAAGAGAACGAACATAAAGTTGATCCTGACGAATTTGCTTTGTATAAGAAATATTTGAGCTAAATGTTGTAAGAGGAGTTTTAATGACTAAGTGTGTGAAAATTGCAAATAAGGTAATTGGCGATGGTTATCCTTGTTTTATAATTGCTGAAATAGGAATTAATCATAATGGTTCTGTTAGTTTAGCAAAAAAGATGATAGATATAGCAGTAACAACCGGATGCGATGCTGTTAAATTCCAAAAACGAACAATTGATGT
This sequence comes from uncultured Candidatus Melainabacteria bacterium, assembly GCA_934754735.1. Taxonomy (GTDB): domain Bacteria; phylum Cyanobacteriota; class Vampirovibrionia; order Gastranaerophilales; family Gastranaerophilaceae; genus CAG-196. Next base: position 11,369 of record CAKVJE010000006.1, on the reverse strand, counting down.
CGTTTATACGAAAGAAGAACTGGCAAAAGAAAGAAAAAGTGTATTTGGAAATACTAATGGCGATTTAAAACGTGGTTTGGAATTCGGAGAAGCAGAATATAAAGAGATTGATGAATATTGTAAGAAAAAAGGGATAATTTGGTTTGCATCTTGCTGGGATGAAGCTTCTGTTGATTTTATGGAAAAATTCGATGTTCCATGTTACAAAATTGCATCAGCTTCACTTACTGATGACAATTTATTAAAATATACAAAATCAAAAGGCAAACCTATATTGCTTTCTACGGGCATGAGCACCATGGAAGAAATTAGACATGCTGTATCAATTCTAGGCGAAGAAAATCTTGTTATTTATCATTGTACATCGACTTATCCTTCTGATACCGAAGAAATGAATTTGCGTGTTATTCCGGAATTTAAAAAAGAATTTTCTTGCCCAATCGGATATTCAGGGCATGAAAGAGGCGTAACTCCTTCTGTTATAGCTGTTGTTATGGGCGCAAACTCAGTAGAACGTCACATTACAGTTGATAGAACAAACTGGGGTTCAGACCAAGCAGCAAGCCTTGAAACTGCTGGGCTTTATCACATGGTAAGAGATATAAGACAAGTTCCGATTCTTTTAGGTGATGGAGTAAAAGTTGTTTACGACAGAGAGCTTCCTATTATTGAAAAGTTAAGAAGGGTGCGCTAGTATGACTTTAAATTTACCCGATAGTATAAAATTTGTAATAACTGATTTTGACGGAATTGTTACAGACAATTGCGTTTATATTGATTCAAAAGGCGAAATGACACGAAAACTTAACTTTAAGGATGTTATGGCGTTTTCAATTCTTAGAAAAAATGGGTATCATATTGGAATAATCTCCGGCGAAAAAAATTCTGCAATCGAGATTCTCGCTAAAAAATTTAATATTGAAGAAGTGCATCAAGGAATTCGAATCAAGATTGATGTTATTAAATCTATAGTTGAACGCTACAATTTAAAAGAAGACGAGTTTGTTTATATAGGTGATGATATAAATGATGTAGAGGCTTTAAATTTTGCAAAATATGCAATAACTGTTCCGGATGCTGTTGATAAAGTTAAGGCTATAAAAGGTATACAAACTACAACTGCTAGAGGCGGAGAAGGCGCGTTTAGAGAAGTCGTTGACACTCTTTTAAATAAAAATTAGTTGAACAGAGCCTTAACAAATTCTTTAGAGTCAAAATTTTTCAAATCTTCCATTTTTTCACCTACTCCGACCAATTTTACAGGCAAGCCAAGTTCTTTTGCAATTGCAAGTACAATTGCACCTTTTGCAGACCCATCAAGTTTAGTTAAAGCAACTGCAGTTAAATTTACACATTCCTTGAAAACTTTTGCTTGCTGTAAGCCATTTTGACCTGTATTGGCATCTATTACCAAAAAGCTTTCTCTAAGCTCATTTGGAGCATTTTTATCAATAACACCCTTAATTTTAGAAAGCTCTTCCATTAAATTAAATTTGTTTTGTAAACGTCCGGCTGTATCAACTAAAATTACATCATATTTTTCATTACGCGCTTTTTGAATAGCTTCATAAACGACAGAAGCCGGATCTGCTTTATCATGTCTTACGATATCAGCACCTGAACGCTTTGACCAAATATCAACTTGTTCCTCTGCAGCTGCTCTAAAAGTATCTCCAGCGGCAATTAAAACTCGTTTGCCTTCTTGTTTAAACTTATAAGCCATTTTGCCAATAAGCGTAGTTTTTCCGGCACCATTAACACCGGTAATAAAATATATATTGAGTTCACCGTCTTTATATGCAATTTCACTAGAGCCCGTCTTTTCTAACGTATTTAAGAACTCATTTTCTAAATACTCTTTAACTTGGGAAGGCTTTATTTTGTTTTGTCCACGCAATTTGTCAACAAGTTCAGATGCGTAACCAACACCTAAGTCGGCACTGATTAGCAAATCTTCCATATCATCAAGTATGAAATCCGAAAATTCTTCCTCTTCAGATACTGCATCTACAACATTACCGACCAATGCTTGAGCGGTTTTTGATACTGTATTTTTTAATTTGTCAAAAAAGTTGAACATAATCAAAAATGTCGGGTTAAATAAAAACTGTTTAACCCGACCTACATTTCCTTTACTTTTATTTCAATCCGTTTTCTACGATAACTTTAGCCAAAATTCCGTTTACAAAAGATGAAGAATCTTCTGTTGAATATTTTTTAGCCAATTCAACAGCTTCATCAACAACAACCTTCAAAGGTGCGCCTTTTGTATAAAGTAATTCTGTAATTGCAATTCTCAAGATGTCTTTGTCAATTTTAACAAGTCTTGAAATATCCCAACCGTTAGCGTATTTTTGAATTTCTTTATCTATAGCTTCATGATTAATTTTAAATTGTTCAGCGATTTCAATTGTATAATTTTTCACTTCAGATTGGTTTTCTAAAGTTGTAAATTCAGCTATTTCTAACGCTAAAAGAGCTTTTTCTGCTACATCAAGCATTGTATCAACTTTAGCAATCATCTCATCTGTCATAGGGATTTGTACCGGTTTATTTTTAGCTCCCATTGGACGAGATAAGTTTGATTCATGTTCTGCTTCATAAGTATCTAAAGCTTCTTTAATGTCAATTAAAGAGCCAACTGTTAGATTTAATTCTTCAGAAGCTGAATTTGATAGAATTCTAACAGATTTAAGCATAATATCTTCAAAGTCTTTTCTTGAATATTTTGTAATTTCTTTATCAAATTGTGAAAACAATATAAGTGCTAATTCTCTAGCTGCGCGTCTAGCTTGCATAAATTTTCTCCTATTTACATTATAGGACTATGTTAGCACGAAAAAACATAATTTTATACTATTGAATTTCTCTAAATAATCTTTATATGTTATAATCAATTTGAAATATATGATTGTGAAAAGGAGTTTTTATGAAACGAGCAATTATTATGGTTATTGATTCAATGGGTATTGGCGCAATGCCTGATTGTGAAGAATTCGGTGATATTAAAGAATGTAATACTTTAAGAAATGTATGTGCTTTTAATAAAGGACTTGATGTGCCATCTTTAGAATTATTAGGGCTGGGTAATATTCAAGATTTTGAAGGTATTAATAAAACAGCAACTCCAATCGGACAATATGGAACTTTACAAGAAAAATCTAAAGGTAAAGATACAACTACAGGTCATTGGGAAATCGCAGGTCTTGTTTCAGAAAAACCTTTTGCAACATTTCCGCAAGGTTTTCCAAAAGAACTTATTGATAAATTTATAGAAGAAACCGGTTGTAAAGGAATTTTGGCTAATATTCCTGCAAGTGGAACTGCAATCATTGAACAATTAAACGACGAACACCATAAAACGGGCTTCCCGATTGTTTACACTTCAGCTGATAGCGTATTCCAAATTGCGCTTGATACTGATATGATACCTCTTGAAACTCTTTACAAGTGGTGTGAAATTGCAAGAAAGATTTTAGACGAAGGCAAATATAATGTAGCAAGAGTTATTGCTCGACCATACAAAATTATTGACGGCAAACCTACCAGAATTTCTAAAGATAGACGCGATTATTCAATGGCACCATTTGGCAAAACTGTATTGGACAAAGTAAAAGATGCAGGTGCGAAAGTTATTGGTATCGGTAAAATCGAAGACATTTTCGAAAAAGCAGGTATAACACATGCAATACATACAGGTTCAAACAAAGAAGGTTTAGAATTAACTATTAAAGCGATTGACGGAAGTTTGGATTTAGATAAAATCAAATATCCGACAACAAATATTACTGATAATGATAGAGAAATTATCTTTACAAACCTTGTTGATACCGATATGCTTTTCGGTCATAGAAATAACGCCGAAGGGTATGGAAAAGCAATTGAAGAAATTGACGAATACTTAGAAAAAATCCTTCCACTAATTGGCGAAGATGATTTGTTAATTATTACAGCAGACCATGGTTGCGATCCAACAGTTCCAGGAACAGACCACACAAGAGAACAAGTTCCGGTATTGTATTACTCTAGAGGAATTGAACCAAAAGACTTGGGCGTAACAAAAGGTTTTGACTCTATCGCAAAAAGAGTGTCTGACTGGTTATTTTAATTTTTAATTTTAGCAGTATAATAGAGATGTTCTTTAAAAGAGAACAGTATAAATATAATAAGGAGAAAACAAATGAACGTAACTATTGAAGATTCTTGTATCGGTTGTGGCGCATGCGAATCAATTTGCGATGCAGTTTTCCACGTAGAAGATAGAGCAGAAGTAAAAACTGCCGGTATTGCAGGAAATGAAGCTTGTGTTGAAGAAGCAGCTAACGCTTGCCCTGTTTCAGCTATTACAGTTGCTTAGTAAAAATAATAATAAATTATGAAAGGTGGTCTTTTTAGGCCACCTTTTTTATGTTAAAATTTATTAATTATTTTTTTAATCGTAATTTTGCGCTATAATATAGACTATGAGGGATTATGAACCGTATTATACAGAGGATGGCTCAATAGGGCTGTATTCTTACGCTGATAAAGATGTGTATCACTCCAAATTTGGTGCACTAACGGAAGCTTGGGAAAAATTTATTTTACCTTCCGGCATAAATAATAATTCTAATAAAGAAATAAAAGTTTTAGATGTTTGTTATGGAATCGGATATAACACAAAAGCTTTGATGAGTTTTTTTATAAATAAAAATAAAATTTATAAAAAAAATTTTTTGAAAAAACTTTTTATAAAAAAGAATAATAACGAAACGATATGTACTAATAAAAAATGTGTCGAAAAAGACAAAATTTTATTATCACATATCGACACGATAGAGTATGATAATAATTTACCTGAGCTTTCTATAGATTGTTTAGATATCAATGAAGAACTTATAAAATTATCACCTCTTTTTAAAACCCTAAAAACTCCGGAAGAAATTTTTGAGAATATTGTTCCACAAATTTTTGATTGCTTTGATTCTTATTATAAACTTCATGATGCGTTTTCTAATTTCCTTTCATATTTTATGCCAAAGAATAGAAAAGAGATTAATGACTTACTTGATATAAAATTTCGAAATATGCATATTGAAAAAGAGTATAAAGTTAACGAATTTGTTAATTATATAATCTTAAATTCGCTTTCTGATAAATTTGGAAAAGATTATTTAGATGAAAACATCAAAGAAATTTTAAGAGAAAATAAGAATCGGAGATTTTTTGATAAATCTCTGATAAAATATGCTAAATTTAATCAAAAATGGGGGTATAATAAGTCATCTAAGGACATATTATCGACCTTCTTACATAATATATATTATGACCATTTATCGAAACGTAATAAAAACATGGATTTTAAGACTATTGAGAGCCTCATAAAGCTTAACTTTTTGATAAATGATGCTCGAAAGAGTATTTTAACGTTAAACAATCAATATGACTATATATTTTTGGATGCGTTTACATACACAAAAGCTCCTCAATTATGGTCAACTGAATTTGTAGCAGAGCTTTATAAGCGTTTAGCTCCCGATGGAGTACTTATGACATATTCAAATTCTGTTCAAGTTCGAAATACACTACTTGAAAATAATTTTTATGTAGGAAAGATTTATAATAAGAAAAATAACAAATTTATGGGTACAATTGCATCTAAAGATAAAAACAAAATAAAATATCCGTTAAATAACTATGAGCTAGGTTTATGTGCAACTAAAGCCGGAATTCCTTATCATGATCCAAATCTTTCTTTTAGCAGCAAGGAAATTCTTGAGCTGCGCGAATATGAGTATAAACATAGTAATTTAATGAGTTCATCTAAATATATTAAAATAAGAGGTTCTAAAGATGATTAAATACGATGTAACGATTATTGGTGGCGGGACAGCAGGTTGTGCTTGTGCTTATATTGCAGGGAAATTAGGATTAAAAGTCTTATTAATGGAGAAAAATTCATTTTTAGGAGGTTCTATTACGTCCTCATTGGTAATTCCTGCGATGAAAACATCTGATAATGCGATAAATACTGAATTCTTTGGTACTTTATATTCTGAACTTGAAGCCGTTGATGGAGCTATAACATATTGCGATGGAAATAAAGGTTGGTTTAATCCTGAGTTAACAAAAATTATTTTAGATAAAATGATGATTGATGCGCATGTAGATGTTCTATTTGAATCATCAATAGAAAAAATAGAAGAAAAATTATCGTCATATATCGTAACGATTGATGATAATAATATCTTTAGTTCAGAACAAGGATTATTAAACCCTATCGAAACGATTTATCTTGTAGACGCGACCGGTGATGCAAAAATTTGTGAAAAATTAAATTGTGAATTTTTAGAAAAAAAATCTCAACCGATAAATTTAAGATTTATAATGTCAGGTGTTGATGTTGAAAAATTTTCTGCATGGATTATGGAGCTTGATAAAGATAGAGATGTTACAACTTCTTGTGTTGTTAATGGAAAAACATACTTATCTACGGCTTATACTTGGGATAGCGGCAAGAATTGGGCTCTAAAGCCAATATTTAAGCAGGCTATAGAGGATAATATTCTTACAGAAGCTGATAGCAACTATTTTCAGCTATTTTCAGTTGCCGGTACGCCAGATTCTATAGCTTTCAACGCTCCTAGACTCTTAAATCCTCAAAATCCTTATATAGAGGGACGTGCAAGTATATTGAGATTATCTAAATTTTGTAAAAAATACTTAAAAGGTTTTAAAAATGCCTATATTTCATCTACTGCTAACTCTCTAGGCATAAGAGTTTCAAACCGAGTAAAGGGAAAATATGTTTATTCTCAAGATGACTTAAGAAACGGAAAAAAATTTAAACATCCTGTTGTAATCTCAAACTATCCTATAGACATACATTCTGATAAAAAGGACTCTTCTAAGCTTGAAAAAGTTTATAAAGAGTACCAATTACCGATTGAATCTTTAATCGTAAGAGATAGATTATTTGTCGCAGGACGCTGTATTTCAGCTGATTTTGAAGCTCAAGCAGCTTTGCGCATAATTCCATCTTGTTTTTCAATGGGAGAAGGCTTAGCTAAATATTTATTTAAACATATTATGTAAATGTTTTTCCGTGGAAATCGGTTCCGCCTGTCTTAATGAGTTGTGGATACTTATCGGCAATTTTTCTAACATCTTTTGACGAATGGAATTTTACAATTTTTCTAAATCTCGGATACGGATAATAAACTTCAATTCCGTCAAGCCCATAAGAGATAAGTTTTTTTACTAAATTTTCAAGGCTAATTGCCCAATAACACGCAGGATGTGCAAGAACTGCTATTCCTCCGGCGTCATGAATGGCTTTAATTAGCTTTGGTACATTTCTTGTAGAAAAAAGTCTAATTAAATCCCCTTCCGTTTCAGCCTTAGTTTTTGCCATGAATTGCGCCAATTCTTCATTATGAATATCAATTCCATAGGCAAGTAAATGTATAAAAACATATCCGCACCAACAATCAAATTCCACGCCTGTCATCAAAATATCATCTTGAATTCGTTTGTGCGCTTCTATTGTATTATGGTCAGTTATTGCAATTAATTCATAACCTTGTTCTTTTGCACTTTTTAAAATGTCTTCGGCTTCTGCTTTTCCGTCAGAACAGGTTGTGTGGATGTGCAAATTTATTTTCTTAAAATCTTTTTCTTTTAAATCTCTTAAATTTCTCATAATCTTATCTTTATATTACAATTATTTTATTACAAACATAGACTAAGAGGAGATTTTTGTGGCAAAAAAGAATAAAACACCGCTAGGTATTTTTTCAGAATCTATCGGACTTTATTTCTCGAATTTCGATAAATTCGTTCAATATATGTCTTTTCCGGTTTTAGGTCAAATCGGAGGATTGGGCTTGGTTTTGCTTATAACATTTTTTTACACACAAAATCTTCCCAATTTGCTTGAAAAATATTCATCACTTGATAATTTCAACACTTTAATTTTGTTGTCAATTCTCATAACTCTTCCCGGACTTGCAATTTTTATAAAAGCATTTTGGGATTATTTGGTTGCTTATGGCGCAATTAATTCAATGCTGGATAACATGCTTAAAAGTGGGCGCGTGTATGATTTTGATGCTCATACAGAGTTAATTAAGCGCAGAAGTGTTGCATTTGTCGGACTGTGGTTTTTATTTGGTATTTTTTCAACAATTGCAATTTGTCCGCTATTCTGGGTTGTTTGTGGAATTCTTGCAATCTATTTTGTGCTTGTCTTTCAAGTGTTCACGTTTGAACCCGAATTATCTCCGGCTGGATGTGTAAAAAGAAGTCTAGAGCTTGTTAAAGGGCATTTTGCATCAACATTTATGTTAATGGCATTTGCAGGGCTTTTAACTTATTTATTTATTCCGCAAATCGTAATAAAAGTCTTTGATATCGCTAATATTAATACCTTTTTAGCAAATTTAATAATGCCAATTGTAAATCAATTACCGGATTTGAATTTACAAATATACGGAATCCCTAATATTCCAAAAGAAAATATTGCGCTATTTACTATTCAAACTATAATTGCACAAATTCTAATCCAATATACATTACCATTGCGCTCAATTCTTTGGTCTATGTGGTATAGAGAATTAGCAGGGAACGTTTTGCAAGCTAAAGAACAATTGCCTAAAAAGAGAAAAAGTAAACGCCCGAGTGAAAAACTCATGGATGTTTCACATAAAAAATATGGCAAAAAGAAACTTGATTCAAATATATTGAAACGCGCATCTGAAAAAGATGATGATTAATCGCTTTTGACATTTACCTTTGCTTATTTTACGATAGAAGAAATTGAATAACGAGGAAAACGCGGTGAAAATCCGCAGCTGTGCCGCAACCGTTAAAGTCGGAATACTACGTATTATTTTATGCAAACCACGATTCATGGTATTGCATGTAAGTTAATGTGTAGTTTCACCTCTCGCCCTTTGTCTGAGAAGGGAAAGAAACTTTGATTCGTGCGCCTTTACCCTCCCCTTGAGGGAGGGTCGAAATCTTTGATTTCGGGGTGGGGTAAAGGGATAAAGTGGTAAAGGGGTAAATAAAAAAGGATAACTCAATTGTCAAACGCAGTACAAAGTATAAATAAAGCAAGTTCAGGACTATGCCCACATGGAATGTCGCCTTCAGCTTGTCCGATTTGTTCGGGTATGGGTGGCGGTGGTTCTATGCGTGTAGGTGAACGCCCGCAAAAAGCCGGAGAAATGAGTTATCATCAGTGTGCTATGATAGGCGCTATGATGAAAGCTAGGCAAGCAAGGATTGAAGCTCACGAAAACAATCTTAAGCAACATGCCGAAGCAGTTTTAGCTTTTCAACAAAATTTAGAAAAAGTGGCACAAAATATGTTAAATTTTGCAAACAAAATAGCAAATAGCTTTATTTTAAAGCCTGTTGCATATACAATCGTTAATATCGTCGTTCCAATCACAAATTTTATCAAGAATATCCCTAATGTAATCGCAAATTTTAGCGAAAAAATAGCCCAATTTAAACAAAAAATCGTAGATATCCAAGATAAACTGAACGCAATATTCGGTGAAGCCAAAGCCTTTGTCGAAAAAAAAGTTTCTGAATTTGTAAGTGTTGTAAAATCAAAATTTGAAAGTTTATTTAAGATTTTCAAAAAAGATGAAACAAAAGATGACGATAAAAAAATAGATGAAGATAAAAAGATTTTTAATTTAAAAACATTCATTCAAAAACTGAGAAAAAAGAAAAAAGATGATACCGAAAATTAATCAAGATGCTGAAGCTACAAGGCATCAGAAAAATATGACGAATACGCAAAAACGCAATGATTCTAATATAAAAGAAGGAGTTATTGTTAATTCGTTTATCAAAGATCCGCTTTTAAGTCTTGATGAAACTTGTGATACTTTAATAATTTCTCAGACAAATATTGATATGCCACAGAAAGTTTATGAAAAAGAAACTAAACAAAGAGACCCGCTTGTTCCTTTGTGTATTGCAACAGTTGGAGTAATGGCGTTGTTAGGCGGATTTACTGCTATGATGAAAAAGTTTTCTAAAGGAAAGTTGGAAAATACAAAAGAATATTTGCTTCCGGGGATTACAAGAAATCATTGTATTAATGACGAAGTTCATCAAAGTATATTTAGCATGATACAATCGCCAAATCGTAAAACGATTTTAGCTTCATTAGGTGTAATTACACTTGGTTCAATGGCTTTTATGGGTAAAATTTTTATTGACGGGTTTAAGGATGTTTGGATAAAAAAACAAGAAGCTGATATTCAGAAAAATCTTCAAGAAAGCTTAATTGAAGTAGAAACTCAATCATTCTCCGGCAAAATTCAAATAATCAGAAGCATGTTGTCGTCTAAAGCAAAAATATTTTCTCAAGAACTTGCGTTTAAAGGTAAAAATGAAAATCAATCAGAAACTAATAATAACAAAATGTGGTTAATAGGTGGAGCTACATTGCTTTCAATTTTAGGTTTGGGATATTTTGCAACAAGAAATATTCGAAAAAGTGATGAATATATTAAAAATGGAATAAAAAATACAAAACTCGGTATTGATAAAATTATTGAAGACTTTAACAAAGGAAAGCCAATAGAAGATATTCAAGGTAATAATTATGAAATTTTAAAAGGTAAAGATGCATATAAAATGCTTATTGCTAACATGCTTGAATCTATTTATGCAACACCGGAAGAAGTTGAACGTGTTGTTAATAAATTAAATTTGTCAAAGACTGAAAAAGAAGAATTTATAAAACACTTGAAAGATGACATGAATCAAGCAACAGAAAAAGTTAATCCGATGATGGGCGGCTCAGGTAGAAATAAAATTACGTATTTTTCACACGTTAATGATTATTTGTCCTTCTTTTATGATTGGCTAATGAATCCTAAAAATCCACAATTTAAGAATTTATTTTTTGGAATTACCGGAATTTCAGCATTGGCATATGGCGGAAAAACGGCCGCAGAAGCAATAAAGGATGTTCAAGTAAAAAAATATAATGCACAGACAGAATTAGAATTGCAAAGAAGACTTGTTTCTACTGAACTTAGAAATTTTAAAGCAAAGAAAGAATCTGCAATTGAACCGCTTTGCGATGAATTCTATATACAAAAAGAAGCCGGTAAATCAAAAGAAGAATTAAAAATTATTGCAGATAATATCTTGTTTGAAATCAAAAACGGCCCACCGTTTGTTTATTCATAATATAAATTTTTGATTGTAAAAAATTATTAAAAATTATGTAAAGTTTTGTAACAATATTGGCATATTTGTGCAATTCATGCATTCTCAACGACTTTATATATATAAAAGTACAAATAAACACGGAGACTAGGCACAGACAATGGCATTCTTAATGTTACTACATGAAA
>CAKVJE010000005.1 GCA_934754735.1 uncultured Candidatus Melainabacteria bacterium | reverse complement strand
AGAGTTGAAGCTCTTTGTGCTTTATCAAAAGGTATCAAATGTGCAGAAATGGATAAATGCAAGGCTCAAGAAATCTTATCTAAATACTGCGACGGTAACACCGTTCCTGAATGGGCAATTATTCCTATCGCAAAAGCTTTAGAAAAAGGTGCTTTGAATAATTCACCTTCACCAAACACAATTGCACCATTTAAAGACGCATCACGTGCTGACATTGCAGCAATGTTACAAAACATTCGTGTAGCAGCAGGTATCGATAAGAACCCTGTAACGGCAAACAATGATTGCCCAATTTGTCCTACTGACAAAAAAGCATTCATTGAAAACGAAGAAATCGTTAAGATTCCGACTTTACAGTTAAAATTCAAAGACCAAGTAAGTGCTAAATCATCACACGTTGGTCAAAGATTTGCAGCTAAAACGTTAGAAGATGTAACAATCAACGGACATTTGTATCCATGCGGTTCTAACGTTCACGGTAAAGTTGTTGAAGTCGTAAGACCTTCAGGATGCCAAAAGGGTGCTTTGAAACTTGCGTTCACAGAAATTGAAAACTGCGGTCACAAGGATGTTTTACCAAGACAAATTCTTAACGCAGAAATCAACAAATCTAATACACCAAACATTGTATCAAGAGTTGTTACAGCTCCTCTTACTTGGGGTGGTCAAATGTTAGGTATTGTTGGTAGAACAACAGGCGGTATGTTGTCTAACTTAGGTAACGCCTTAGAAGACGTAGCTTCAGGTACAGGTATCGCATTAGGTGAAGCTTTCCAAGGTCAATTTATGGCATCAGCAAGAAGCTTGGGTGACGTAGCCGTTGATACAGTAAAAGCGCCTATTGATATTACAAGAACTGCTTTATCAGGAACAATGGGCTTAGTTCAAGCAACAGGCGACGAAGTTGGTTACTTGGTTGACGCAAAGGGATACAAAATTTCTGCAATTAACCCGAAAGAACACGTAACTATTGCTTTCGGTTGCAGTGGCGAATAGTAAGTTAATCGTTCGCTTAATAGGGGGAAGAAGTCGTAGGATATACGGCTTCTTTCTTTTTTGGGTGTTTTTGTTGGGCTGAAAGCCCAACCTACTTTTTGCAGTTTTCTTTGGTTGAACATTCCGCATTCTCTCCTATGGAGAGATAGAATTTCTTAATGAAAGGATATTAAGATTTTTTAATTAATTTTGCCCTTGAATTTAGAAATTCTTGAGAGGGTGTTATAAAAATTTAGAGAATTGTAGGTGGGGCTTTCAGCCCAACAATAACTAAAACTTAGATTAATGACACGAAAATTTCACTACTAAATCCTACTGAAAAATGTCATAAAAATTAAAAAACTGTTCCGGATATTTTAGCGTATATTTTTCTAAAAATACCACATAATCACGTTTCAATTCTTCTAACTTTGCACGCTTTTCGTTTGAAGTTGGATTAAATTTTTGAGTGTGCACAACAAATTTTTTATCCGTAGCATTTTTATCTTTAACGCAAACAGCAAAATAAATCGGGCATTCAAGCATCAGGGCAAATCTGAGCGTTCCGAGTGGAAATTGAATTTTTTTGCCTAAAAATTCGGCTTCATAGGTTTTATTGTTGTTTTGCGCCGAGATTCTATCTCCGGCAATAAATACGATTTCACCATTTTTAATTCGTTCAGAAATTTCAATTGAAGTTTCTACATCAATATTTTCGACAGGAAAAACCTCTAAATTTACTTTAATTTCCATTTGCTTCAGAAATTTATTAAAAGTTTCGCACATATTAGTTTGAAGAAAAATATTTGCTCTCGGCGCATTTGGTTTATCGAGCATTGCGCGTAGGATTTCAACATTCCCGACGTGAGTAGTAATGAAAAACGAACCGCAAAAAGCGTCGTTATTGTCAATTTCAAAATCGTCAGATTTTAATTTCCCACCAAACGCCAAAATTTTGTCTACAAGTGCGTTCCCATAATTTATAAATTGCTTGAATGAACTTTTTATTGGAGGTTTGCCGATATATCTAAAAAATTTTATTGAAGCGTCGCGACGTTCTTTAGCTGTCAAAAATACGCTTAGACTCACAAAAAACGCGATTATTCGCAAGATTTTTTCACCAAAAATCTTGTATAAAAAAAGGCTTAGCCAAAGTCGTTTTTCGCCCGCTCCTTGTTCGGATAATTGAAACCATTTCTTCGCCATTTTATCGCTCCAAATGTTCAAGCTTTCTTGATTTTGCACTCAACAAGCGTGTAATCATAAGCACCAATGCTGTCATAAATCGCACTAACTTCAAGTCCCGCCTCGTTTATCAGCTTTTCCATGTCAAGATAAGAATACATTTTACTATTGCCATTTGCCATACAGGTAAAATATAAAGATGTGTGCACAAGTGAGTATTTTGCACCGTCAAATCTTTGTTTGTCAATAAACGGTTCTAAAATATAAATCTTTGTATCCGCAGAAGCTTCTTTTGCTAAGCGTTTTAGGATAAATACAATTTGTTCTTTCGAAAAACAATCCAAAAATTGACTCATGAAAATTGCACCGGACATTTTAGGTAATGGTGAATTCTCATCCAAAACATTTGTTGCGTGAAACTTACAGCCTTTTAATTCTTCATCTTCTGCAATAACTTTGATGTTTTCTTCTAAATCAATCATTGTAATATCAATGTTCGGATTATTTTTTAGACAAAGTCGTTCAAACTTACCTGTATTGCCGCCAATATCAAAAATTTTAGTTGAATTCTCTAACATTTTGTAGATGATGTTAAAGCAGTTATCTGAATAGTAATGGTCAAATTCGTACCAACTTTTGCGCATTTTGGGCGGAAGTTCCGAAATATGCGGATAAATTGTTTCGCTATTTGGATAAAGCTTTCTTAAACCTTCCGGTTTTGAGTTTTTAAACGAGTCTATAAGCTCGTTTGCACCTAAATAGCAGACCTCTTTAACATAATTAAAGTTAATGCGTGTCATTTCATCATATAAAAAGTTTTGCCCAAGCTGTGTAATAGCGAATTTATCATCTGTTTTTTTTACTAATCCAACAGCTTCCGCAACATCTAATAAGGTATTTGCTGTGTATTCTGAAATATTTAATCTCTCAATAAGTTCGTTTTTTGTTGCAGACTCTGTATCTATAGATTTAAGGATGCCAAACTCTAACATTGCACCAATCGCTTGAAATGTCAGTGGCGAAAATGTAATTTTTTGCGCGATTTCTAATGATTTAATTACTTCTTGTTTGTGTGCCAATCTCATAGGGAAATTTTAACACGGTTCTAAATAATGCGCAAAATAAATATCCTAATATGTAACTCCAATATATTTTAATAAAAAAATATACTTGTTTTATCAAAAATTAAATACGTACACAAAAAAATAAACTTTTTGCTTGACATTAAAATTTGATTTGGTAATATAAGTAATGTCAATAAGCCCCCATCGTCTAGAGGCCTAGGACAACACCCTTTCACGGTGTAGACAGCGATTCGAATTCGCTTGGGGGTACCATATTAATAGAAGGCACCGATAAGGTGCCTATTATTTTGAATAGGCTTGATATTTGAGTGTTTCGAAAAACTCCTGTTTCATATCTTAAACCATTTGGAAATATTATTTTTTGTAGCCTTTCTTTTATATCAATTTTGCTATTTCGCCAGAAACTATCAAGATTATTTAAAATATTGCAAGCATACTCTAAACATTCATTAAAATTATTTTCCGGGATATTATTTACTGCAATTTTAGATTTTAAATCTAATTCAGCTTTTTCAAATTGTTGAACTTTCATCTTGTAAGCATCACTAGAAATTTTTTCTTCAATTAATAAGTCAAGTAATTTACTTTTGTTGTTATTTATATTTTCTAATTGTTTATTAAGACTTTTATAGCTCTTTCTAGCTTCTTCTGTGCTTTTATTATATACATCTCTCATAATAGTTTTAAACAACTTTAATAACGATTTATCTGGTTTTATTTTTGTTAAATATTCTACAAAATTATTTTCTAATTTATCTTTAGCTATATTAAAATGAGCAATACAATCTTTATTATAACATCTATAATAGTAATATTTTTGTCCTTTTCTTCCATGTGGAGTATCACCTGTTAATGGTTGATTGCAATAAGGACATGTAATAAACTGTTTTAAAGGAAAAATTGGATTTTGTCTTAAATGTGGTATTGCTTGAGCTTTATTACCATTTAATATAGCTTGTACCGTATAAAACGTATGTTCATCAATAATAGGTTTAAAATTTCCTTTTATTGGTTCAGCTGAATATTTTTCATTTACCAAATATCCACAATAAACAGGTTTTCTTAATAAATCGCATAAAGTATTTGCACTTATCTTAATACCATTTTCTCTTAAATATGCTAATAAATCAGTTTGTTTATAAAGTCCAGTTGCAAAATCTTCAAAAATCTTTTTTATATGTGTGCCTTTTGTGTCATCTATATATAATTTCTTATTTATCATTTTGTAACCAACAGGAGCTTTCCATAACCAATTACCTTCTAAAAAAGCCTGTTCCATGCCAGCTTTTACTCTTTCGGATTTTACATCATTTTCATATTGAGCAAAAGAACCAATTATATTCCTCATTAAGTTACCTGTAGCATTTTCTTCGTTATTTTCTGTTGCTGAAATAACCTTTATGCCATATTTTTGCAACTTACCAAATAGAGCAATCTGATCTTCTAGTTTTCTTGTAAATCTATCAAATCTCCAAACAATAATACTATCAATACTTTTTTTATTTTCAATACAGTACCTTATAAGATTTTGCAGTTGAGGTCTATTTGTTGTTTTTGCACTTACACCTTCTTCTTTAAAAATTTTTAAAATTTCATAACCATTTCTTGTAGCAAAGTTTTTGCATTCTAATTCTTGCTTGGTTAAACTAAACCCATGTCTGGCTTGTTCTTCAGTTGAAACTCTTGTGTAGATTATTGCTTTCATTATTTTTAACCTCAAAATAATTATTTACTATTACTTGCGACATTTGATATAAACTATATCTTATATTTTCTAACTCATCATTTGACAATTCATCTTCACTTAACCCTAAAATTTTACGACATTCTTCAATACTAAGCATTTGCTTATTCCCTACTGCTTGTATTGAAGCTCAAGTATTACATTGTCACTTCAAAGATATGATTTACTATAATAAATAGTTAAATTAGCTCAATTTATTCATTGTCGCTAATCTAGCCTTTCGGTTTTTTCAATTGAAATATTGTAAGATTGACCTGTACCTTTTCCAATAGTTGTTTTAATATATTTATCTTGTTTTACAAGATTTTCCAATTCTTCATTGGTAATATCTGTATTATTTTTTATTTGAGTTGTTCTGAGTAATAATGATTTGCTGTTGGATTTCTTTTCTATTTTTATATGTTTTATTGCATCATCTCTGATAGTTTTAATAATTTTTTGTTCTTTGGAATTTGGCAAATCTTCCTTCAATGATAATTCATCTGTAATTGCTTTTTCGTTATCAGAATGAAAAATGTATTCTGCAAAAACACTTAAATATTTTGAAAAAGGTAAGACTAAAAAAGGCTTAAGTTGTTTTAATCCGTTTGTGATATTTAAAGCTAAATCTTTTTTTGTTAAATAGAAAGCATCACAACTATCATCTATCATTATAAAGAAATTTATACCTCTTTTATAAAAAGTTGAAGCATAAAAATCAAAATATCTATAATTAAAAGTACGACTTTTCACAAAAACATCTGCACTATCATCAATTACTTGTTTTACAATTAGTTTAATTTGTTCATTTGAATAACCAAACTTTTTTAAATCATTTATAAGAAGTAATTGAACACCTGTTCTAATCGAATATTTCCGCCATTGAATGTTGCTGGTTCTTTTATCCTCAAATAAACCTTTTGTATTCCAATCATTAACTTTACGATAAGTAATTTCAGATTTATTATTGTTTGATAATTGTTTTGAAGCTTCAAATATTGTTTTTATCGATAAAAATGGATGAATAAAATAAGCATTTAAAATAGTTAATTCATAGTATTCTGATGTATTCACAATGTTTTCTATAAAAAATGCATTTTTATATTCTTTTGCAGTTTTATAATCTTTTATATTTATAAATTTCGGATTAAAATTTTCTAAATCAGCATTATTCACTTTTATACCTCAATGTATAATTTATTATAATGCATTATAATTATACATGCAAGTATAATTTAAAAAATATTAAATCTTTATTCCAAAACGAACCCATTAGAGTTTGAAACATTTATATCCAGAGTATTTGGAATATATTTATATTCAGAATTTCTATTAACCACAAGTCTTTCTAATTCATGTTCTATTTTAATAAGATTATTTTGAATACTTGTTTTATATTTCTGGAATTTATTTAGTTCATCAATAAGATCAAGTTTTATTTCTGGTTCATATCCTTTTTTCAAGCATGTAGAAAAATCCATTTCTATATCTGGATGTATTTTGGTTTCCAGATATTCTTTTTCAACTAAACATATTCTTCTAAAAGTCAATAAATTAGATAAAAGGATTTCCACCATTTGGTTTTCGTACTCATTAGCCGGCATGAAACAATTATAAATAGATTTGCAAAAATCTTCATTATTTAATTTATCAAATTCCGTTGTTATCTTGCTAAAAAATCCATATTTTGTTGCATTCTGGCTTGATATAGCTTTTCCTTCTTTCGTTTTTACTCCACCTTTAATAGCATTCTTCCTATTTGCCTTGATTTGCTTTATTGTAGCCATAAGTATTTTCTCCTTATGACTATTATATAATTTTTTATAAATTTCTGCTTTTTGTACTAAATTTTAGAAATTATATAATCTTTAATTTGTGCAAATTTTTCTTCTTCATCTGGCTTTGCAAACATTACAGTATTTTCATCTTTTGTAGCATCAAACAACCCATTCTTACTTTCTTGGCTACCTTGAAATATTATCTGCAAATAACCACTTGTAACTTTACCACTTTCTTTATATTGCAAACCCGCTATGGATTTAAGAAATATTATTTTTGTACCATCCATACCATGTGTTATAAAACTAAGTGCGCCTTTCCGTTTTATTTCGATCCTATTTGGATACAATAGCATTTGCCCATTTACACCATTTGCCGTTATAATTATTTCTTCAACCATATTATTTATTCCTTTCTATATTTCATTTCCATCAACTATTAATTTTGTAGGAGTAAAGGAGAAATACAAATCTCCGCTTTGTCTGCTTATAGCCTTTATTTCAGAATAATATTCATCTTCATAAAATGTCATATCTATATCCGCTTTAGCTTTTTTAGGAATAATTTTTGTATTTTTAATTTTAAAATCTCCAAGATTATTATCCAATTTATCGCTTATACTGATAATTCCCTCAAAAGCTTCTATATCTATATCTTTAAGATTTTCTATTTCTGCAGTTATAATTAAATTACTTTGATAATTGGAAGTTTTAACTTCCCATGTATAATTATCAAATTTTAAATATCCATCCCTTATTTTTTGTTTTTCTGCACTAATAATTTTTTGTTGTTCGGCTTCCTTGTTTTCTTCTTCTAAATTTTTTTGTATTTTTTTAATCATCTGATTAAAACTTTTTCCTTCGAGGTAATCTATTTTATCTTCATTATCACCAAGTGATGCTAATTCTGCCATTGCAATTACAGCTTGAACTTTCTGATAATCATCTTTTGAACTGTTTTTTCTTATTCTTTCAATTACATTGTCATAATTTTTTCGTGTTACTTTGGTATTCATAGGATTTGTTAGTAGCTTAAATGCTAAAATAACAAATGATAAAATAATTAATGAACAAATAATATAAGTTATAATTTTCCACTTACTAACTATAAAATCTTTAATTTGTGTAAATATAATTTTTAGGTTTTTCATATTTTTACCTTTCTTGCATTTAAATGCAATTTTTGACTAATTTTATTTTGTAATATGCATATATACTTGCATAAAGATAAAAGAAACTCAACTTATTTTGTGGCTAAGATTAATTCATTTTTACAAATATTTCATAAAGAATATATTGTGAGGTGAAAAATGTCTGAATTAAAAAAGCTTTTAGGAAAAAGAATTAGAGAAATAAGAATTGCAAAGAAATTAACTCAAGAAGAGTTGTCAGAATTAACTGATATAGGAGCATCTAGCATAAGTAAAATTGAAAGCGGTCATTTCCATCCTACAGATGAAAACCTTGAAAGAATTGCAAAAGCTTTAAATGTTGAGCCTTATAAACTTTATATGTTTAATCATCAGAAAGATACAAAAGAATTAAAGAAAGATATTGCAAAAATGCTTGATAAAGCCACAGATGAAGAAATCAAACTGGCTTATAGAGTGTTGAGTGGAATTTTGGACTAAGTTTTATGTTTAATGTTTTTTGGTAGAGTTATTACTATCAATTATAGAATCATCGAATAAAAACAATTTATTTATAAATTCTATATTATTTCGGAAAAAGTTATCAACTTGCAGATGGTGCTCTGGAATGTTAGTATATATATCAAAAATGCTTATTATTATAGTTATAATTAATGTTATAATTAACGGCAAATAAGTTCTACTAAATGTTGTTTTATCAAGGATATCCTTATTCTCTTGCGAATATTGAATTATATCTCTAATTTTTGGAATTGGATGTATGGTCGTTTTTATAGAAATGCGACTATGATTAAATACATCTATTATTTTCACAAACCAGTTCTTTTCTGCTTTTTCATTCTCTTCAGATTTAATTAAATATTCAATTGTATTATCGTAAAATTTTATTGCCGTTTGATGGTTATGTTGTTTATATGCAATTCGTGCCAAATAATGACTTGCTAATGCATATTTTATATTTTCATTAATATTAATATTTTTTAAAGCCTCTTGAATGTAAAAAGTGCTAATAGAGTAATCTCCTAAAAAATAGTACAATTTTGCAATTGCAAAAAATGTATCAAAGTTCTTATGACCAAGTTCTTCAACTTCTTTAATAATTTTTAAGTAATATTTATATGGAAATATTTTTTTTAAATTGATCCAATTCAAAAACTCTTTCAACCTTTGTTCAAAAGGTCTAGGAAATAGTCTAACAAAATTATCTGCAATATATTTTCTAATACGTCTTAATAAAAAATAAAATAATTTATACAGAAGTTTTGGGAATGTTAAAATTAGAATGCCTATTAATATATACCAGTATATATTATCAAATAATCTAAATATATTTACACTTGTTACATAAATATTATTCCAATATTTGCAACACACAAATCCAAAGCATATAGCGTAGAATAAAATTTTTATAAATGTTATAAATATTTTGAATATTTCATAATAACAATCTGCCTTACCAATAGCAAGCACTAGGTAATTTATGTCTTTTTCGGGGTAATATTTTAGCGCCTGTTGATATGAATAAAATGAAAAAATAGGATTATGGAGCTCATATTGTGTATATGCAATATAAGAATACAACTCATATATTATATCAGTATTTTTATTGTTAAACTCTAAAAATACATCATAGTAAAACCTACTTATTTTGTCCTTAGCTCTTGAAAATTCTTTTTTTAAATCTACAATGTTTTTTAAAATCCGTTGAACTATTTTAAAATTTTTAATAGCATCTTTGTATTTCCCCAATTTATAATAAGAAACCCCTATTCTTATAAACACAGTTATATTGGGAATAAGGTACTCTATACCTTCGGTATAAAAACATAAACTATGAATAGATTTGAGCAACTTCTTAACATTTTCTTCACGAGAATATACAATTAAAGAAAGATAGTCTGCTTGTTCAAAATATATATTAATTCTATTTATAATTTCTTCATTTTCAAAATTTGTGAGTATATCCATTTTATCCAGAAATAGTTTTCAAACTATTTATATATACTTTAACTTGGTTTTTAAGACTACCTTTACTATTACAATTTATTTTTCCATATAAACGAACAAAAGTCCTTATTGAATCTTTTGTTTCTTGTGAAAAATCTCTAATTGTTATATCTTTAATTTCCATAGTCAAAAACTCACTACACTACTATTGTATCATAACATATTATATTTGAAAATAGTTATATATAACTAATATTTCTTATAAAATTGGTCTATTCCTAATTTTTGCAATAATAATACAATTAAGACTGATGATAAACAATTGGAAAGAGTCTTTATTGCTCTTAAATTTAATTTATCTTTGTCATATATAAAAACATCACTGATATCACTATCTTTTGGCAACTTTCGTCTTCCTTGTTTATAAGGGTGAATAGAGTGATTTCTTAAATTCATAATTTGGTTACTTAAATTTGATAATTGTTCTTCTATAGTCGCTCCAAAATTTCTTAAATCAAATTCCCAAGTTACATAATCTCGTTCTTCTTTATTTATATGAAATATGCATATTAAATTGTTTAAGCTTAGTTCAGATAGGGCTGTTCTAATATCTTCTCTTGTAATTGCACCTTTGTTTACAATATTTCCATATGTTTCTAGTAGTTGAGCCTTTTTGCTTATAGAATCAGATAAGGCATTAGGTTCTTCGTAATTACAAACAGAATTAATAATTAATTCATATTCATCATATATATCAAGCCAGTTCTGTATTATGTTACCTAAAGTAGAAGCTACAAAATCAAAACTTATATTAAAATCACTTAAGAAGAAATTATCATTCTTAGTTTCTTTACACAAGAAATCATAGTCTATTCTGTATTTAAATCTTTTAAATTCATAAATAGATTTTATTACAGCAACTTGATTATAAAATAAAGACAATAATTTTCTTATCTTTTCAATTAAATCATTAAAAAATATAACATCGTGCTTATTTGTTCCTTTTATTCCTATATAACAATCGGGATAAAATTCAAATTTTGGATAATCTAAAGCCAATCCTTCAAATTTGTCATAAATTGTTAATTCAAAATCTTCATCAAAATATTTAAATTTACAACTTTGTGTTTTATTTTTTAATTTAACTCTTAAAAATTCTGCATCTTTTCTACTATTAACTTGTTCATTATTAGTATTTGCATAGCTCCAAATCTGTTCTTTCCCCATTTCCAAACTAGGATAAAGCCATTTGTCAAGATTTTGAACTCTAAAAAATATTTCATCTCTTGGAGTATCAATATCAATAAATGTTAAATCATCTTTTTCTTCAAAATTAGAATATAATATGTAACCTGAATATTCAATTTCAAAATTTTTTCTACCATCAGTTTTATAACAATCTAAAAATGTAATATTGTAGTTATTTATATATGTTTTAAATATTCCTTTTAATGTATAACAGCCAAATTGCCAATCTTCATCTTTGTCTAATGACTCTAATATTAATTTATCATTTTCACCTTTTCGTAAACGAACATTTATTTTTCGTCCGTTATCAAAATCTATAACTCCGTCTATTGGTAATTCGAAAATATTCATGACATATCCTTTACTACCAATTATAACACAATAATTAAGCCACATTTCTTAATTCGTATAATTGGTGTAGTTCGGTTATAATTTGTTTCGAAAACTTTTCAATATGGGGTACCATTTAATAAGCCACGTATAACGTGGCTTTTTTAGTGTTTAATTTTTAAAATATACATTATTACTGCATTTCAGCTAGTATTGGACAAGAAAGCCCCATTATATCTACCTTTTAGAGTTGTTTATTTTTTGAAAATTTCTAAAAATTTTGTTTAGTGGCAACGCAGTGGCAACATTAACAATCTTGCCACTGTAAAATGTTAATAATAAAAAAGTCGTAAAGCCTGCATTGATACTATTTTAGACAATATTAGCTAAAAAGCCAAAACTTCACCATCTGTAGGTATCAGTAAATTATCTATATTATTATTGTTTTTAAAATCTTTTAAATCTTTTCTTGTAACTGTTAAATGGCTTACAGTATCCATGTGGCTTGCAATTACGGTTACATTTTTAGAATTTTTTAAAACTTCTTTTAAATCATCAATATTCATAATTAAGCGTTCACCATTTAATACAGTTGCTGCACAAGCATTGACTACAACTATATCTGGAGAATATTTATTCAAAGCTTCTTTTACTTCTTCGCACCAAATCGTATCCCCTGCAATATAAAGTGTTTTTTCTCGTTCAGCATTGAAAACAATACCCATTGCATCGTAAGGCATTTCAATGGAATCACATAAAGGTTTTAAAATTTCTCGTTTTCCATGTTGTGTATGAGTTTTATATAAAGTTATATTTCTAAAGTTTGTACCTTGTTCTGCTAAAATCTCAACATCTTTAAAACCTTTTGATAAGATAAAGTTTTTATCAAATTCTGATTGAACAAATATTTTAAGATTTTTATCTATTGCATGTTCTGCATATTCGTCCCAATGATCCGGATGAATATGAGTGATGATAACAGAATCTACATTTACAATTTTATCAATAGAAAAAGGTAATTCTACTCTCGGTTGTCGAATTTCAGAATTAACTGCTGTTTCAAAACCCGCCATGTAACCTTTTGGTCCAAGCCAAGGATCTATTAAAAATCTTGTATTGTCGTATTCTATAATTAATGTAGCATTTCTAATTTGAGTAATTTTCATATAATCATCTCCTTTTATGACAATATTAAATTCTTATTTACTTTTTTTCAAGAATGCACTATTTTGTATAATATATACATTAAAGTATAATAGTTACCAAAAGGTTAGTTTGGAGTTTTAAATGAGTAAACAAAGACAAGATGAATACAAATGTCCACTTGAGGTTACAATGGAGATTATTGGAGGAAAATACAAGGGGGTTATAATTGGTCATCTTATTGATAAAACCCTGAGATACAACGAATTACAAAAATTAATTTCTCACGCAACTCCTAAAATGCTAATACAACAATTAAAGGAATTGGAAGCAGACGGAATTATTCAAAGGAAATTGTATCCTGTTGTTCCGCCTAAAACAGAATATTCATTGACTGAACGTGGAAAAAGATTAATCCCATCTATTATTGAATTAAACAAATGGGGACTTGCTTACTTAAAAGAAATGGATATTCCTTGTAAATATAAAGAAGAATAATATAATATTGCGTTAAGATTAATCCAAGATAATAATTGGGAGATGATTTTTAAACAACAAAAAATTTTTAGTAATTACTTAGGTTGGAAACAAACTAAAGAGTTTATTGCTATCATTTAGAATAACAAATATACTTTCTAAAACTGGTAGTTATAGGACAAACCCTAACGGCACAACCACATCTTATAATAAAAAACAAGCTAGTTCAAAACAGATTCCACAGGTAAAACAACCCAATACGACCTCTACGGCAGAAAAGTTGGAATTAGAAACCGGTAAAAAAGTTATAACTGACAGTAATTTTCTTCCACATAAGCAACCTAAACAAATTCAGGGAAAAGATTAATTATATTTTGTTTAGACTCTTTATTAACTTATATCACTTGACTTTGTGGCAAGAATGTGGCAAGAATGTGGCAAAAATAAGGAATTTACCAATTAATCCAAAACTCCTTACTTCTCTTAGAGAAACTGCTAAAATGACAACTATTCACTATTCTACTCAAATAGAGGGAAACAGACTTTCTCAAGAAGAAGTTTATAATGTTTTAAAAAATCCCAACAAAGTAATTTCTAATACTGGACGAATTAGAGATGAAAAAGAAATCAAAGGATATTATATTGCCTTAGATTATATAGAAAAATTGATTAAAGAAAAAGCAACTATTACCGAAAAGCACATAAAGCAAATTCATGCACTTGTTGAAGGTGGTGGAAATAAAAAGGTAAAACCAACTGAATATCGTGAGGGGCAAAATGTAATAACGGATTCTTTGTCTGGAAATACTGTATATATGCCTACAGAGGCTAAAGATGTACCTCTATTAATGAAAGAATTTGTAAACTGGATAAATACAACAAATGATATTCCAGTACCAATTAAAGCTGCAATTATTCATTATCAATTTGTTACAATTCACCCATATTTTGATGGGAATGGAAGAACTGCAAGGCTTTTAACTACATTAGCTCTACATAAAGGAGGATATGACCTAAAAGGAATATATTCTCTAGAAGAATATTATGCAAAAATTTATACAAGTTATTTTTCTTGAAAAATAACACAAATTAATGTTAATATTAATTCATGAATAATTGCAAAAGCTTTAAGCCATCAATTGACAATAATTCCAAGGTTCTTATTTTAGGTTCCATGCCAGGGGTAAAATCGCTAAAAGAGCAACAATATTATGCTCATCCGCAAAATCGGTTCTGGAAAGTTCTGGGGCGAATTTGTAATACAGATAATTTACAAGAGTTGTCTTATTCACAAAAGCTTACCATTCTTTTGCAAAACAATATTGCATTATGGGATACAATAAAATCTTGCAAACGAGAAGGAAGTCTTGATTCTGATATTCAAAATGAAATCCCTAATAATATAAAGAAATTATTGAAAAAATATCCAAATATTGAAAACATTTGCTTGAACGGAAATAAATCATATTCTGCATTCAAAAAATATTTTCCAGACTTACTGCAAAAATATAATTGTTACAGAATGCCGTCGACAAGTCCCGCGAATGCAAAATATAGTTTAGATAGGCTGGTTCAAGAATGGAGTGTAACCAAATAGGAGTGATAATGAAAAAAGTATCTTTTTAATCTCTTCTTTTGCATAGTTTAAGGTTTAATGTTTAATATACAGATTGCGATATAACAGAATGTTATATTAATTTTATAATTCTCTTCTGCCTTCAATTGCACGTGCTAAGGTAACTTCATCAGCGTACTCCAAATCCGCGCCAACAGGCAAACCAAAAGCAATACGAGAAATTTTTATACCGAAAGGTTTGATTAATTTTGTTAAATACAAACTTGTAGCTTCGCCTTCTACAGAAGGTGATAGCGCCAAAATAACTTCTTGAACTTCCTCGTTTGTAAGTCTTTGCAACAATTCTTTGATTCTAATATCTTCTGCGCCAATTCCATCCATAGGAGAAATCAAACCTTGCAGAACGTGATAAAGTCCTCGATATTCGTTGGTTTTTTCAATTGCAATTAAGTCTTTAGTTTCAGCAACCACACAAATTACAGAACGATTACGATTTGTTGAAGAACAAATTTCGCAAGGACTTTGAGTTGAAATATTAAAACAAATTTCACAAGTCTTTGAATTTTTCTTTGCATCTAGAATAGCACTGGCAAATTTCTCAACCTCACTTAACGGCATTTTAAGTACCTGAAAAGCCATCCGCTGTGCTGATTTCGGGCCAACGGATGGAAATTTTTGAAATTGTTCTATTAATGTTGCTATTGATTTTGGATAAATCATGTTATTTTAAGTCGTTAAGTGAATAGGTCAATAAGTGAATAAGTTCATTTTAGATATTTTCTTTTTTAAACATTGTTAAATCTTGAATATATTTAATACGAACTTATTCACCTATTCACTTATTGACTTATTCACCTCTCTTAAAATAGTCCCGGAATACTAATACCACCGGTTACAGATTTCATTTTTTCTTCCATAACCTTTTGAGCCTTGCCTGTAGTTTGGCTAATAGCTGTAGTGATAATATCTTCTAACATTTCAATAGTATCTTCTGAAACTGAAGATGGGTTTTCAGGATTGATAGCTTCTGCTGAAAGTTTAATTGATTTGAATAAACCTTTACCATCACAAATAACTTTTACAGAACCGTTTGCAGCTTCGCCGGCGATATCCATTTTATTAAGTTCATCTTGAGCTTCTTTCAATCTTTTTTGAATATTTTGAGCTTGTTTCATCATATTCATCATGTTCATCATAGTTGATTTCCTCCTACCTATGTACTTTCTAAAGTTGTTCTTCTATTTTTGCCATTAAATCGTCATCAATATCGAAATTTGCATAAACATTTTGAACATCATCGTGTTCTTCCAATTTACCCAACAATCTCATGATATTGATTGCAGTTTTTTCATCTGTTACTTCAATTGTATTTTGTGGAACTCTTGTAAATTCAGCAGATGTAGATTTAAAACCTTCAGCTTCCAAGCCTTCAGTTACAGGTTGCAAGTTCGGAATTGAAGTGTAAACTTTGTATTCGTCTTCTTCTTCAACAATATCTTCTGCATCCAGATTAATTGCAGCTTCGAAAAGCTTTTCATAGTCTACATCATCTTTATTGAATGTAATGCAGCCTTTTTTATCGAACATCCAACCTACACAACCTGTTTCGCCTAAGTTACCGTTGAATTTTGTGAAATAACTTCTTACATCACCGGCTGTTCTGTTTTTGTTATCAGTCATAGCCTCTACTACAACTGCAACACCGCCTGCTGCGTAACCTTCGTAAACCATTTCATCATAGTTTTCGCTGTTACCTGCACCAGAACCTTTTTCAATAGCTCTTTTGATGTTGTCGTTTGGAAGTCCTGCAGCCTTAGCTTTTTCAATCGCTGTTCTAAGTCTAAAATTGCCGGCTGGATCTGGGCCACCAAGCTTAGATGCTACGATGATTTCTCTAGAAAATTTTTGAAATTCTGCGGCTCTTAAAGAGTCTGTTTTTGCTTTTTTATGTTTAATCGTTGACCATTTTGAGTGTCCGCTCATAAATATATCCCCTTATAATTAGTCTGTACTGCCTTACAATAATACATTAAAGCTATTTATATAGCAAGAGAATATTACATTTTTTTATAATGCTATTGCAAAATCTAAAAAAAAGAGTATAATAAAATTCTTGGAAGATATTTCCGGTTCTTAAAAGGATTGTGTAAGATGAATATAACCAGCATAAGAAACCAACAACAAAATTTAGTAAGACAAAGACTGTCTGAAATTTATACTCACGAAAGAGCACACAAAGCTGCTGGTGGCTCATTGACCGGCCCGATTGTTATTGATTGGAAAAACGGAATTCCAATTGGAGGACATGTCTCCATTAAACTTCCGTCACTAAACTCTAAAAATCCAAAGAAAACAATTGAAGAAGCCAATACTGTGATTAATTCGGCCTTAGCTCCTGCTGACCCTTCCGGACAAGACTACAAGGTAGCAAATCAAGCTAAAGGAATTAAAGCACAAGCTGAAAAATTAAATACTAAGCAAAAAAATAAGGGGTTAGATTATTATGCATAAATTAATTGAAATTATATATAATGTTTTCATGCCTAAAAAATTTGCATTTGTGAAAATCAAAATAACCAGATACTAAAACAAACTATACGCCAATAAACTTATTTCATGGTACAATATTGTTACTATGGCAAATTCATTTGAAGATGTTATTTCACAAATTAAAGACCGGCTGGATATAGTAGATGTAGTTTCTCAATACGTAGTGCTTAAAAAAAGCGGTGCTAACTATTGGGGAATTTGTCCGTTTCACAACGACAAAAAGCCTTCTATGTCAGTTAGCCCATCTCGCGGAATATTTAAGTGCTTCTCTTGTGGTGCCGGTGGTGATGCTTTAGCGTTCCTTGTAAAAATTCAGAATAGAGAATACAAAGACGTAATTTTAGAACTTGCCGACAAATACGGAATTGAACTTCCTAAGAAATACAACGCATCTTCTGAAACAAAAAGCCTAAAAAAAGACATGATAAAAGCATGCACCAAAGCTGCAAAATTTTATCACATGCAACTTAGAAGTGCAGATGATGCAAACAAAGCAATGACAGCTCTTCGCAAACGTAATGTAGACGACAATATTATTGATAAATTTACTCTCGGTTGGGCGCCAAACAAGTATGATACTTTGTATAAAGAACTCAAAAAAGAATTCAAAGATGAAATTTTAGAAAAAGCCGGACTTATTCTAAAATCAAATTCCGGCGGATATATTGACAGGTTCAGAAATAGAATTATTATTCCTATCCAAAACGAAAACGGAGAATATGTAGCATTTGGGGCGCGTGCGGTTGATGAAGGACAAAATCCAAAATATTTAAATTCTTCCGATTCTTTGATTTACAACAAAAGCAAATTATTGTTTGGTCTAAATTCTGCTCAAGATGCGATTAAAGCAGAAGATGGCGTTGTAATTATGGAAGGTTATTTTGACGTAATTTCAGCTCAAGCACATGGAGTTGAAAACGCAGTCGCATCTTGCGGAACAGCTTTAACACCAGATCACGTTAAATTATTGTCCAGATACACAAAATCAAGAAGAATTTTTCTATCTTTCGATACTGATAAAGCCGGAGTTAACGCAACGACAAAAGGAAGCAACGTTATTAAAGAAACATTATCAACATTGGGTGATGTTAAGCAGTTTGACGAAAGCCATATAGCTTCTGCCGTTGATAACAAATACGCTTGCGAAATCCGTGTAGTTTCTCCTCCACAAGGCAAAGACCCTGATGAATTTATACGTACAATGGGCGGAGATGTTTTTAAAGAATATATTAAAAATGCACCACTTTTAATTGATTTTCTTTTAAATAATATTTTGAGAGAAAAGAATTCTGCACAAACTCCACAAGAAAAAGCAGAATTAGTTGAAAAAATTATTGAAATTCTAAAAGATGTTAACAACAAAATTATTCAATCAGAATATGTAAAAATGGTTTCAACAGTTTTAGAAATCGACGAAGAAGCCATCCTGAAAGAGCTTGCGCGTCATGAAAAACAAGGCGCATTAATCGAAAGAAATTTGAATATGAAAAAAGTTGTAACAAATTCTTCACAATTCGAAATAAAAGCGCAAAAAAATTTATTGAGTGTTTTTTTAGCAAATGACAGTTCGTTAACTTTCAACCAAATAAACGAAATGTTACCCGAAAATATCATTCGAGATGAAACGTTAATAATTGTAAAAAATACAATTGACAAATTGGCGTGTACAATAAATAATGTTAAGGAATTGACCAAAAGCTTATTTACGGAATTCATCGAGGATGAAAATTTGACCCAAATAATTACAGATTTAGTAGAACTTTCGGAAGCCTTTAACGGGCTTGAACCCGATGAGTTTGAAAGCGCTGTAAGGGAAAACATCATAAGATTAAAAAGATGTTACCAAGAAAAAGAAGCCGAAAAACTTCGTCAACAATACAAGCAGGTCAACGATGACGAAATAGAAGCCCTAAAAATTCAAATGCAGCTTAGAGATAAAATAAAATTAAGGACTGGAGATAAATAAATGACCCAAAAAAGAAACTCACATTCATCAGTAATCAGCGTAGAAGACGAAAACATGGATTTGTTGGACTACGATTCTGAAAAAGAAGAAGATGATTACATTGAAACTGATTTAGGTACTGATAATATTGAAGATATTATTACTTCATCTAAACTAAGCGGTGTAAAGAGCGATGATTTTTATATGATGGATTCTGGAGATTCTCATCAGGAATCAGCAGAAGTAGAAACACCAAAAGGTGTTGCAGTAGAAGACCCTGTAAGACTTTATTTAAGAGAAATCGGTCGTATTAAATTATTATCAACAAGTGAAGAAATCGAATTAGCACGTAAGATTATGCAAGGCGGAACTCCGGGTGCTATCGCTAAAAGAAAATTAGTTCAAGCAAACTTAAGATTAGTTGTAAGTATTGCTAAAAAATATGTAGGTCGCGGCATGCTTTTCTTAGACCTTATTCAAGAAGGTAACTTAGGTTTAATTAGAGCAGCTGAAAAATTTGACCACGAAAGAGGATTTAAGTTCTCAACTTATGCAACATGGTGGATTAGACAAGCTATTACAAGAGCTATTGCGGACCAAGCAAGAACAATCCGTATTCCTGTTCACATGGTTGAAACAATTAATAAACTTAAAAAAGTTACAAGAAGATTGGCTCAAGAGCTTTCTAGAAAACCGACCGAAGATGAGTTAGCAGCAGAAATGGGCGTTTCAATTTCTAAATTGAGAGAAATCGTTAAGATTGCTCAAGAACCACTTTCTTTAGAAACTCCAATCGGTAAAGAAGAAGATTCAAGATTAGGCGATTTTATCGAAGATAAAGAAGCTGATGCGCCAATCAAGACTGTTGCTTCTGAACTTCTTAGAGAAGATTTGGCAGAAGTTCTTTGCACACTTTCTCCTCGTGAAAGAGATGTATTGAGATTACGTTTCGGTATGGACGACGGTCGTCAAAGAACATTGGAAGAAGTTGGTCAATTGTTCGGTGTAACTCGTGAACGTATCAGACAAATCGAAGCTAAAGCTTTGAGAAAATTACGTCATCCAAATCGCAGCAAACGATTAAGAGAATATGTAGAAAACTAAAAAATTAAAAAGGACAATGAAATGTTTTCGTTGTCCTTTTGTTTTAAAAGTTATTGGTGCAAAAAATTGCACCCTACCATGTTCAAGTAAAATATGTTCAATTTAGAACGTATTTTATTCAAGAAAAGTAGGGTGCAATTTTTTGCACCAATAACTTCCCATTTTTAAATTTAACAAAACATAACAAACCATTGGACTTTAAGCATGTTTAAAATATAATTGTTTTTGAAGTAAACCTATGAGGGAGTAACTAATATGCCGAATAACGAAAGTGTTGGGAAAAAGATTGTAGAAGCTTTAAAAAAACAAGCTGAAACTATGGATATACAAGAAGAACAAATGGATAATTTTTCTTCAAATTCTGATGACATATTTGCATCATCAGCACCTGTTCAAGAAGAAGATGATTTCTTTGCAGAACCTGTAAAACCTGCAAAAACAACAAACTTTTTTGATGATATTGAAGAAGAAAAAGACCCATTCTTTACAGAACCAAAAACTGTTAGTTCACCAATTCCAGAACCTGTTAGTGAACAATTTGAAATGCCTGCAAATATCACAGTTTTGAAAAAGTTGATTTCTCAATTGCCAAGTGGTGTTTCTAGACATACCGGTGCTCAAATTATTAAACAAACTATGGAAGCTTTAGGGATTTCTATGAAGAGTGTTTTGCAAGATGCTCAACAAGTTCAAGAAAACTTAAAAGTTTCTGCAAGAGAATGCCAAGCTTCAATCCAAGAATACAAAAAACAAATTTTGACTCTTGAAAAACAATCTCAAAGCTACCAAAAACAATACTCAGCTTTGAACGATTTGATTAGTTTATTTATTCAAACGACAAAATAATTCTTATAAATATTTAATTGAAGGCAGGCTTTATAAAGCCTGCCTTTTTATTTTAACAAAACAATGCAGGTTGGACTTTTAGCCCAACAAAAAATTTATCATCTCGCAATAAGGCAACTCTGAAAATCCGCACTTTGTATATACATGATATGCGTGTGCGTTTTCTTTTTCTACTTCTAATCTAAAAATTACATCGGGATTATGTAATTTAATATATTCTATAAATTGCGGAATTATTTTTTGACCTCTAAATTCAGGCTTCAAATATAAATCTTCAAACCAAAAACAAGGTTTGCCAAATTCAGTTGAAAAACTTTTTGCAATCATTGCATAACCCATAATAGTTTCATCTTGCGTAAAAACATAGCCATCCAAATATGGTGAATTATTTATACATGTTTCAAAATCGGTATTAAAAATTTCGTCACTTCCGTTGGTAAATACAAGTTCAGATGAATAAAAAATTTTCATCATTGAAAGAATTTCTGACTTGTCTTCAAATTTCATTTTTCTAATATTCATGTTATTATTCTAGTATATGTAAGTCGGTTTTACAAGCGAACTCTAAGAGGAGTTTTATTTTGGGAAGAATTGTTCAACTATCAAAAAATGTTATAAACCAAATAGCAGCAGGGGAAGTTATTGAGCGTCCGTTTTCTGTAGTCAAAGAACTTGTAGAAAACTCTGTAGATGCAGGAGCGACAAGAGTTAGTATAGAAGTTTCTAATGAATGCAGAAATTTACGCGTTGCGGATAATGGTTCAGGAATTCATCCTGATGATATTTTATTAGCGTTTTCTAAACACGCAACAAGCAAAATTGCTACTGGTGAAGACTTGTATGCCGTAAAAACAATGGGTTTTAGAGGTGAAGCTTTAGCGAGTATTATCTCAATTTCTAAACTAACCTGTATAACAAGAACAAAAGATTTTGATTACGGAACAAAAGTAGAATGTGAAAATTCTGAAGTCAAAAAGGCTCAAACAGGTTGTGCTATCGGAACGATTATGGATATTAGAGATTTGTTTTACAATCTTCCTGCAAGGTTGAAATTCTTGAAATCTCCAAAAACAGAATTTGCATATATTAGCGAACTTATACAATCGCTTGCGCTGGTTCATCCGAATGTTGCATTTGAACTTAAAAATAACGGCAAAGTTACGCTAAAAACAACAGGACAAAACGATTTAGCGCAAACTGTAAAAGAAGTTTTTTCGGAT
This sequence comes from uncultured Candidatus Melainabacteria bacterium, assembly GCA_934754735.1. Classification (GTDB taxonomy): domain Bacteria; phylum Cyanobacteriota; class Vampirovibrionia; order Gastranaerophilales; family Gastranaerophilaceae; genus CAG-196. The sequence goes on along the minus strand of CAKVJE010000005.1, from coordinate 14,776 downwards.
GAAGTTGTTAAGAATTTGCGTCCGGTTTTGAAAACGGATAAAATTTCTAACCTAGAAATTTCGGGCTTAATCAGCACTCCTGATTATACAAGAGCGAGTAAAAAAGATTATTATATGTACGTGAATTCTCGTATTGTTAAATGCCCGATATTCCAAAAATCAGTTGATATGGCATATAAAAATCTTATCGGTTCGCGCTATCCGTTTATTATTTTGAACTTGGAAATTCCTCCGGAAGATGTGGACGTGAACGTTCACCCGACAAAAAAAGAAGTTCGTTATAAAAATCCGAATCAGATTTTTAACTTTATCCATTCAGCGATTGATATGGCGCTATCTGGCTATGTGGAAAAAGAACAACCGCAAGTAATTCAAGAGGAAACGGTAGAACAAGCAGAATTACAGCTTGAAGTTCAGCAAGAAATTAAGCAATCGCAAGTTGTGAATCAAACTCGACCTGTGATGAATTTTCAACCGCAAAATTCTGATGATGTTTATGTAAGCAATAACCAGAATTTGGGCTATGTTTTTGAAGAACCTAAAAAAGAAGAAGCGCCAAAACCAGCTTTAGTCAAGGAATTTCCAAAACACGAACAAGCAAAATTTGTTGCGCCAAGTGTTCCGGAAGTCGAAGATGTGATAATAGGTCAGTACAAAAAAACGTATATTCTGATTGAAAAAGAAGAAGGTTTAGAGATTGTTGATCAGCATATCGCAGAAGAAAGATATATTTATGAGAAGCTTAAACAGTCTAAGAATATTGACTGCCAGCTTTTGTTTATTTCGGATGTACTTGAAGTTTCACCAAGCGATAAAGAACTTTTAGAGCACAATCGAGACAAACTTTCTAAATTCGGATATGAAATCGAATTTATGTCTGACCACGAAGTAATTTTCAAAAAAGTTCCGCAAATTTTATCAAAAGTTGCGCCGAAAGAAATTTTGGCGGATATTTTGGAAAATATTTCCGGCGATATTGATAACATTGAAGAAAAAATCTTGATTACAACATCTTGTAAAGCTGCCGTAAAGGCGAATACATATTTGAATCTGTTTCAAATGCAAGAAATTATTAAGAATTGGCGCAAGTGTGAAAAACCGTTTACTTGTCCGCATGGCAGACCAATTTCACATATAATTGAACATAAAGATATCGCAAAATTTTTCCAGAGAAATAAATAAAGTTATGTGCAAATCTGCAAATTTTATCTAAGCGTATTTACTTCTTTTGATTTCAAATCTCTGAACAATCGCATAAATTTTGAAATTTCGTTTGGTGTCGTGAATGTTTTGGTAATTTGACCTTTTCCGTCCAAAATGCATTTTATAGAATCTTCGTTCAAAGAATCGGGTTTTACATAAACATAACTGGTTGCATTATTCGGAGCAATGATTTCTATTGTACGTTGTTTTTCGGCATCTCTTATAATTGTAGACTGCTTTGTTGTTTTTATGATTGGATTTTCGACATTCAAGCGCAAAGATTTAGTAATGATATTTAGAGCTTTATCTGTAGTTCTTGGTTTTGTTTCTTTTTTCTGCGCGCCAATCCTTGCATAAATATCTTCTAAACCTGTTTTAATTTCAACAGCTTTTTCTTTCATTAATGCAATTAGTTTTTCAGGTTCTTCATTATCCAATCCTGATTTTGTATTAATTGTCGGATAATATTCAAGCTCTTTGATATTGTTTTCTTGAATATATTTACCTACCCTTTTATCATATTTATCTCTTAAAACAATAACTTCGTCTCCTTTTTCTAAAATATCATGAAAAATCTGACGTCCTTGTGTAAATAATTCTGGAATTTCCTTCTGTGCCTTAAGTTCTTGCGGTTTTATCCTAAATGTACCTGTAAAATTTGTGTTGTTTATTGAATTTGAAATTTGCATAATTACTCCTTGTTATCAAAATAAAAACACGTGAAAATATTTTTTGCTATCTAAAGCTCAAGTTTTATAGCTTAACATATTTGCAATGCATATTTATTGCATGTTATCATAGATTAAAAAGGGAGAGGAATATGGAAGAGAAAAATAACAAACCGATGGTTAACTTGATTTCTAAACCGGCTAATATGTTAAAGACTATTTATACGGCTGCGAGAACCTGTTATAGCGCTGATACGCCGTTCAATATATATAACAGTACTGATGACGAAGAAAAAATGCTCAAATTGATTGAACGAGTAATTTCATCAGGTCATTATTCTGTAATTGAGCACATCCAAGTAACATTTGCAATCTCAAATGTTTCAAGAGCTTGTACTCATCAACTTGTACGCCATCGTCACATGTCTTTTTCTCAAAAATCTCAAAGATATGTTAAAGAAAAAGGACAATTTGATTATTTAATTCCGCCTACAATTGCACGTAATGAAGAATTAAAGGCAAAATTTGAAGACTTTATGGAAGAAATTTCTAAAAAATATTTGGAATTTACAGAAGCAGGAATTCCTGCCGAAGATGCTCGTGCCGTACTTCCTAACGCAGCATCTACTTCTATAGTTGCAAGTTTAAACTTGAGAGAAATGATACATTTGGCAAATTTAAGACTTTGCACACGTGCTCAGTATGAAATCCGTTCAATGATTAAAATGATGTGCGATGAATTAATTAAGGAAGAAGCATGGCTTAAACCTTATTTAGTTCCAAAATGCGAACGTTTAGGCTATTGTGATGAAGACAAATCTTGCGGAAGGATGCCAAAATTAGGACAATGAGAGCTTTAGGAATTTTACTTTCAATATTATTTTTAATACTTGTTGCTGTTTATTTCATATTTATTAAACCGGAAAAATATGAAGATGCAGATTTGTATGATGAAATTCTGCACAGAGGTAAGCTAAAAGTCGGCATTAATACGGATTCTAAACCTTTTGGTTTTATGGACAAAGATTGGAAAATTGTCGGATATGATGCAGACTTGGCGCATTATATGGCTCAATATATTTTAAAAAACCCTGATGCGGTTGAATTTTATCCTGTAACTCCTGCTAATAGAATGCTAAAAGTCTCAACCGGCGAATTAGATATGGTCATAGCGACAGTTACAATAACTCCGCAAAGACAAGAAATTATCAACTTTTCAGTACCGTATGATTACGCAGGACAAGCGCTTTTAGTACGTTCTAACAGCAAAATTAAATCACTCGCAGATTTATCAGGTCAAAATGTTGGTGTTGTTTTTGGAACAACAGCGGAAAAAAACATGTTAGCTCTAGCGCCGGATGCTACTATTATTGGATTTAGAAACTACCGCGCTGCGTATGAAGCACTAAAAGCCGGTAAAATTGATGCTTTAACTTCTGATGATACTATTTTGAGTGCATTTACGTATGAAGATAATTCGGTAAAACTTTTGCCAAAAAGATATACTAAAGAACCTTACGGAATTGCAATAAGAAAAGGCAAAGGAACTTCCAGATTAAAAGAAAATATAGATTTTGCAATTGGTGATATGAAGCAAAAGAATGTAATTGTTCGTATGCGTCGCAAATGGGGTTTGAAATAAGATTTTGGAGAATTAATTATGAATATCAAATATTTAGGTCATAGCGCTTTTGAAATTGAAACTTCAAATAGGAAAAAAATTTTAATAGACCCTTTTTTAGTTGCAGTACCAAATTACAAACCACAAAATATCAGCGATATTTTTGTAACACATGCACATAGCGACCACTTGGGTAGCGCAATTGAGATTGCCAAATCAAACGGTGCAACAATAACAGCAGTTTTTGAATTAGCAAATTATACAGCAAAACATGGTGCAAAAACAATTGATATGGGCTTAGGTGCTTGGAGAGAATATGATTGGGGCAGAGTAATTTTAACTCCGGCATTTCATTCCAGTTCTTTCGCAGATGGTAGTTATGGCGGATGTCCTTGTGGATTTGTGTTTGAAATTGATGGTCAAACAATTTACCATGCCGGCGATACTTGTTTAAATTCCGAAATGAAAATGATTGGCGAACTTTATCAACCGGATATTGCAATGCTTCCAATCGGCGGAAAATATACGATGGATATTGAGCATGCTGTTAAAGCATCTGAATGGCTTGGCGTAAGCGAAGTTATTCCAATGCATTACAACACATTTGAGGCTATAAGAGTTAATATTTCCGAATTTGAACGACAAATTAGAGAAGTTGGCAAAGTTCCTAGAGTTTTAAGAATCGAAGTTTAATTACCCAATATAACAAAGGTTCATTTGAATCCCAGTTATCAAAAAAAATACAAGCAAAAAATATGAAAAAAGACTACGACATAACAAAAACAAAATTAATAATCTGGGATTTGGATGAAACATTTTGGTATGGCAATATTTCAGAAGGCGAAATTATCCTAAACCCAGACACAATCAGTCTTGTGCGTGAACTTACTACAAAAGGCATAATAAATTCTATTTGTTCAAAAAACAATTTTGAGCAAGTAAAAAGCAAGTTTATCGAACTCGGTATCAAAGATGTTTGGGATTTATTTGTTTTCCCTTCAATCGATTGGACACCAAAAGGCAAAAGAGTCGAAAACATAATTAAATCAATGAATTTGCGTGTAGAAAACGTGATTTTCATTGACGATAATCCACTTAATATCAATGAAGCGAAATTTTATTCCCCAAACCTGATGAGTACAACGCCGGAATTTATTTCAAAAATTGCCGAAGAACTTTACCTTGTAAACGACTACGATTTTGAACACACGAGATTAAAGCAATATAAAATTTTGGAAGAAAAGGCGGAAAAGCTTGCACAAGCAAGTTCTAACGAAGATTTTTTGCGCTCAAGTGAGATTAAAATTTGCATTAAAAAAGATTGTGAAAAAAATATAGAGAGAATAAAAAAACTTATCCTGAGAACAAATCAGCTTAATTTCACAAAATTCCGCGATGAAAACTTGGAAGAAACAATTAAAAACAATGACACAGCTTATATTATTGCAGAAGATAAATTCGGCAATTATGGGATTTGCGGGTTTTATGTCCTTGACACAAATCAAAACAAACTTATCCATTTTCTTTTCTCTTGCAGAATTATGAATATGGGGATTGAACAGTTTGTTTACAACTACTTGGACAAACCTGAATTGAAAATTGAAGGTGAAGTTGCATCAGATTTGAACAAAAATGTTGATTGGATTCAAATTGTAGACAATATTGAAATTAAACAACCGCAAAAATCTAGAAAAAGTGATGTGAATATTTTGTTTAAAGGACCTTGCGATTTGTATTCTGCATTAAGCTACATTGACGCGGATTGCAATATTGATACTGAATTCCCTTACTGGAATAAGCAATTGGTCTATATTTTGGCGCATACGCATACAGCGTTTATAGAGCAAACACATAGACTTTCAAAAGATAAGCTTGCAGAGCTTTCCACGCGTTTTCCTTGTCCAAATCCGGATGAATTTAAAACTAAATTTTTCGACCCAAAATACAACCTTGTATTTTTGAGCCTTTTGACTGTAACTCATAGTGGAATTTACATAAACAAAAATGACGGAACGTACGCATTTTTTGGATTTGCGGATTGTGATATTACGGATTCAAAAAATTGGGATAAAATTCTTGCATCAATTCCTGCCCAAGCTCGTGCGCAAAATATAATGATACTTAATGAATTCAGAAAAAATTACGTTTTCGGTGGCAATCCACCTGTTGATTTGGTTATTAAAAATTTGAATTATATTTTGGATAACCTAAAAGGAGAATTGGTTCTGATTTTGGGAAGTGAAATTCCAACAGATAAAATTCAAGCCGGATATGAAAATATGGCAGAGCATCATAAGATTTTGAATTCGGCAGTTAGAGAAAACTTTAAAGATAAAGTAGAATTTATAGAATTAACTGATTTAATTAAGAGTGAAGAAGATTACACAGTTTGTATAAATCATTTCTCAAGACGAGTTTATGTGAATTTAGCACAAAAAATTGCAGAAATCGCCAATCAAAAACTCGGTAAAAACTTACTTTCTGTTAAACACCAGAACCCTTAACATCAATCTTTTTCAAACGTTGCTCTATTCTACGATACCATTTTAACTTACGCTGGAAGAGTGTATCATACCCTTGAAAATGTCCTTGGCTGATATCATAGAATTGTTTGTCGCACAAATCTTGTAATTTATGTGCTAAAAATTCTGTATATTCTTTTCTATTTGGTTTATCGCTGTTTAATTCAATTGGCTCACCAATTTCAACAAGAACTTCCGGACGATTATCTCTTAAAAACATATAGTTTACAGCAATCGGCATAAGCGCAACTTTACCATATTTTTTCGCAGCTTTTTCCGCAATATAAGTTAAACCGGATTGAAACTCAATTGGTCGATAATTTGGCGGTTTAATAATTCCTTGCGGAAATATATATAGAATGTTATTTGTATTGCCAACAACTTCAACAGAGTATTTTAAAGCTTCCATAGAAGCTTGAGCGGATTTTTTGTTAACATTAAAAGCACCGCCACGTCTAAGAAGTGGAAAACGGTTAAGTTCTTCTACCATTAAGCGAATTTCTTTTTTGAAAATTCTGTTGCAGATATGATAGCCCACAATCCCGTCCCACCAATTGCTGTGAGGTGCAAACATTATAACCGGAGTGTCCGGGTCTTTTTTATAAAAATTTTCAGCACCTTTGAAACGGAATGCGTAAAAACGATTTTCTAACATTCCATAAAAAAATCTATCTGCCACCCATAACCAAAAAGGTGAAGTCTGCGCCGGACGAAACTTTTCGTCAATATTTCTTAATTTCGTAGGCGGAACTTCCGAATATAAATCCTCTAAGTTTATCATATAACTATAATACACATTCCAGCCACTTTTGTGAACACCTAAATGGGTAATGTTAATTAAAATTTACAAACCAAGAATATAATATTTACACAAAAGTTTATCATTTATTACTATTAATAACTACAATCTCAGGAATAGAACCAAATCTTATTGGCAAGATACTTGTACCAAGCCCATTGGTTACAAGCATTTTATTTTTATTTTCTTGAATCATTCCGCGAACAAATTTGTTGCCGTATTTTGACGGCACGCTCAAAGCTCCAATAAACGGCAAATAAATTTGACCTCCGTGTAAATGTCCTGCCAATATTAAATCAACATCTTCATGCACATCATAATAAATATCCGGACTATGTGAAAGTAATATTCTAGGATGTTCTGTTCCAATTAGGGCAAGTTCTACATCCGGAAATCCTGTTTGCATATCTTCAACTCCTGCAATCGAAAGTCCTTCAAATTTGACATTAGAATTTTCTAACACAGTTATGCCATTATTTTGCAAAACTTCACGCACGCCGTCTTTATCATACCAGCCGTCATGATTTCCAAGAACTGTATAAATCGGAGCTTTGATTTTTTTGAATTCTTTTACTTGTTCTTCAATCGGCATAGTGAATTTGCCATCATGGCCTTTTATAAAATCTCCGCCTGATAGTACCAAATCCGGTTCAATTTCATTAATAGTATTCACTATTCTTTGTAATCTCGCTTTTTCATTTTTTGCAATATGAAAGTCACTTACAAAAACAATTTTTCTATCACCAAGTTCTTTCAGCGTGTAATTTTTTATAATTAACAAGTTTGGTTCAATAAAAAAAGACCAAATTATAAGCAATGCGATTATTATTAGAAAATATTTATTCATACGAACATTTTAGCATAATTTGTGCTAGAATAAATACGCAAGAATAACAACAGGGAGTGAAAAATATGATTAACGAAAAATTACAAGAAGCTTTTAATGAGCAAATTAATAAAGAATTTTATTCTGAATATCTTTATCTAGCGATGAAAGTTTATTTTCAAGAATTAAATTTGCAAGGTTTTGTGAATTGGTTTGATGTTCAAGTTCAAGAAGAACACGCACACGCAATGGGTATGTTAAATTACTTGAACGAAAGAGGCGGAAAAATTGAACTTAGAGCTATTGAAAAGCCTGAACTAGAAGGAACTTGCCCGCTTACAATGTTTGAACAAGTTTTAAGACACGAAGAATACGTAACTTCAAGAATTAATCACGTTATGGATGTTGCAGAAGAAGTTAAGGATAGAGCTGCAATGCACCTTCTTGACTGGTACATAAAAGAACAAGTTGAAGAAGAAGCTAACGTTGGTGGAGTTCTTTCAACTTTGAAACTTATTGGTGATGATAAAAAAGCATTATTAATTTTAGATAAAGATTTAGCGGCTAGAACTTTTGTAGCACCGGTTATCGGATAGAATATGACTTCAGAACTTTTATTCCAGTTTGATAAAAGCTTTAATAAAACAATTATCGGTACTGACGAAGCCGGACGCGGGCCTGCTGCCGGCGGAGTCTTTGCCGCTGCTGTTTGTTTTGAAAAAGTTACGGAAGGTTTGATTAAAGATTTAGCTATTCTTAATGATTCCAAAAAACTTACGGCTAAAAAACGTGAGTCGATTTATGATGCGATTTTACATAATACTTTAAATAAAATTGTTTGTGTTGAAGTTGAAGAAATTGAAAAAATTAACATACTTAATGCATCATTGAAAGCTATGAATCAAGCTTGTTCTGCAATAATAAATTCTGAAGATGTTTTAGTTTTGGTTGACGGAAACAAATTGATTAAGAATTTCAATTATCCACAACAATTTGTGATAAAAGGTGACTCGAAATCAGCTTCAATAGCGGCAGCTAGTGTGCTTGCAAAAGTTACACGTGACAGGTACATGCAAAAATTGCATGAGGAATTTCCAATGTACAATTGGGCAAAAAATGCCGGATATTTGACCAAAGAGCATTTGGATGCAATTGATAAGCATGGTTTATGCAAGTATCATCGCCCGTCATTTTTGAGAAAACATTTTGAAAAACAATTATCATTGCTATAATTTTTGTGCAACTAAACCGAATTTAGTCTTGCATATCTTTAAAACTATTCATTGCCTGATATGAACTTCTTACTAAAGGGCCGATTTGAAAATTCTTAAATCCGACTTTTCGTGCCAGAGTTTTTAATTTTTCAAATTCTTCCAGCGTATAAAATTTTGCAACCTCTAAATGCGCTTTTGAAGGTTGAATATACTGTCCAATAGTAACAATATCAACTCCGGCGTTCTTTAAATCAACCAAAGTTGATTCAATTTGTTCAAAATTTTCACCCAAACCTACCATTAAACCAGATTTTGTTACGATTGATGAATTGTCTTTAATGTATTTCAAAACTTCAAGCGACCAATCATAATTGCCTTGTGGGCGTGCGGTTGCAAAAATTTCTCTTACAGCTTCTATATTATGATTAAAAACTTCCGGATTAGCCTGTATGATTGTATCCAATGGAGAACATAAGTTTCCACGCCCCTTGGAAAATGGGGCTAAAGGGTGGGGTTTTTCACTAGGTGCAAGCCCTTTAGGTTTAAAATCCGGTGTTAAAATTTCGACTTTAGCATCGCAAATTTTTCGGATTTCATCAACACAATTCCTAAAATGTTCTGCACCACCATCCGGCAAATCATCACGCGTAACAGACGTAATTACTGCATATTTTAAGCCCAATTCTTTTACGGCTTCTGCTACATGTTTTGGCTCTTCCAAGTCTAACGGTGCGGGCTTTTCGCTGGAAATATTACAATAACGGCAATTGCGCGTACAAACATTACCCATAATCAAAAACGTTGCAGTATTGTGCGAATAACATTCGCTTTTGTTAGGACAGCGTGCGCCTTCGCAAACAGTATTTAAACATTTTGTTTTTAAGATTCTACGAACGGTTTTAGTTTTTTCCGTATCAATAATCGGGCGTTTTAAATATTCTGGTAATCTTGGCATATTCCCTCCGCTAGACTTGAATTTTATTTAGAATACGTTAAAATAAGAATATAGGCAAGGGTGCCGTTAACACCCTGCCAACCCATTAAAGGGTTTTTAGTATGAGAATTAGTATTATGATTAATGCTAATTCTCTTTCGGTGATTTCAACTAACATCTATACCTCCTTTCCGTTAGCGAAAATCAGTTTTAGTATGTGTTAAAATCTTTAGCCTATATTCTTATTTTAATGTGCAAAACCATAATATCAAAAATGTGAAAATATATCAATAAATATTCTTTTGCATTTGGGCTTTGTCGGCTTAGTAAAGCCGACCTACGAAAGTCGACCTATTTACTTTTATTTTGAGATTTTTGTCGATTTGGTAAAACCGACCTACAGAAATTCTATTCAAAATCCAAATCCATTATATCTTCAACATCCTTATTGCAACCCCAATTAATATCATATAAATTCTTTCGTACAAATTTTTTAAAAGAAGAGTATTCCCAATCTTTTACACTTTTTGTATAATTATGCTTTACCGGATTATAGTGGATATAATTAAGATGATGATTCAAATCATCCTCGTTTCTTATTGTATGCTCCCAATATCGGTTTTGCCAAATTTTATCACAATTGTAGGTCGGCTTTACTAAGCCGACTTTAAAAAGTTTAGTAAAAGAATATTTAAATGATTTTACAATTTTTGGATAAGTGTTTATGTCTAAAGGTTTAATTATACAATGAATATGCTCTGGTTGAATTGAGTACGCCACTAATTCAAAATCGTAATATTTTCTTACATTTTTGTAAGCTTGTATTAAAAGAGCAATATTATCAATTAATATAGGAATGCGATTGTTAGTAACTATTGTAAGGAAAATTAAGCCATTAGGTATAAAAAGCCTCTTATAATTCATATTGTAATCATATCATGAAAAAGTTTATGTCGGTTTGGTTATTTCTGTCGGCTTAGTAAAGCCGACCTACTACGAAAGCCAACCTACATAAGCTGTCGGTTTGGTAAAACCGACCTACAAATGACGACCTATATTGTTTAAAATATCGTTTGTATTATAATCGTTATACAAAGGGGTATAAATAGTGCATATCACAATGAATATAGGATTGCAAAACACGCAATCTAATCCATATTTTACAGGCAAAAAAGTCGTTATTACCAAAGAGCAAATTTTAGAACTTCGCAAAACTGCAAAAAGTGAGAAAGAAGTTTATCAGGCTCTTGGAGTTTCAATGGCAACTTATTATAATTGGCTTAAGAAACTCGGAATAACGTCTAAGTTACAAAACTATCAAAACGAACTTTCAAAAATTTCAAAAGACGAGTTTGAAAGTTTATTGAAAAACAAAACTCCTATGGAAAAAATTTGTGAAATTTTCAAAATTACAACAACAGCCTATTACAATTTGATAGATAAATTCGGATTTAGAACAAAATATGTTGTTGGTGCAACGAGAAAAGCTGTTACTAAAGAAAAGTTGCAAGAATTGGTTGATAAAAATCTATCAATTGATGAAATATGTAGTGAACTAAATATATCAAAAAGTGCATATTATGATTTAATCAAAAATTTTGATATAAATACTACGCACAGAGGTTATAAAAAACGCGTAGACGCCGTAAGCAAAGAACAATTAAAATCACTTCTAGAGCAAGGCAAAAATTATGATGAAATTTCAGAGGAACTGCAAGTTTCAAAATCTTCTATTGGTATGCTAATCTTAAAATACAAGCTTGAAACAAAAATTGGCAAAACAAAAGCTATAACAAGTAAAATTAATAAAGAAAGACTTGAAGCGCTAATTGCAAAAGATAAAAGCATTGCAGAAATTTGCGAAGAGTTAGGAATTCAAAAACGATTGTATGCAAGTCTTTTGGATAAATTTGGAATTGTTACAAAACATAGACAATCTCGCAAAAATATGTTAGCGGTAACAAAAGAAAAATTGCAAGAGTTAGTCGATTCAAATTTGCCGGTTAGTGAAATGGCAAAAAGATTGAAAATCAGTGAAGGTTCTTTTTATTATTTGTTGAAGTACCATGATATTAACTACAACTATGCGCACCATTCGAACGAAAAGTTCGTGCCAAAACACAGACTGCAGCAAGTATCAAGTGAATGGGAAAATAAAGACGAATTATTAAATGATATTGGAATTGTACAAGGTACGTTTAACAGAAAAGCAAACATTGCACGCGTTGAAACAAAATTTAGTAAATCAATAAAAACACTAAGTGAAATTAATCCTAAAGAAGTGCAAGAATACTTGGAACAAGGCGCAACACCAAAAGAAATTTGTGAGTTGTTTGGAATTAGCAGAACTATATATAACAGAATTATTATTAAGTTTGGTTTGACAACTGTTGCAAAAAAAGAAAATCTTAATGCAGATAAAGCTACTAAGGAAAAATTGCAAGAATTAATAAATAAAGGTAAAACTAAACCAGAAATATGTAAAGAACTGGGAATCTCTTTTTCTACCCTGAAAAAGAGATTATATAAGTTTGGTTTAGATTACTAGTTTTGGTTTGTTATTGTCGGCTTAATAAAGCGACCGACTTAGTGCTTGACTTTTTGTTAGGTTTACCTTACTTTAATTATAAAGAATGTAAGGAGAACCTAACAAATGATTACAAAAAGTTTAGAAGATTATATTGAATACATTTATACGTCACTATCAGATGATAAAGAACTTAAAGCAATTGATATTGCGAAAAAATTTAACATATCAAGAGCAAGTGTTTCAGAAGCCCTGATTAGATTGTGCGAATTAGGATTGGTTATATATGAAGGAAGAAAAGGAATTATAGTTACAGAAAAAGGCGAAATAGAAGCCAAAAGAGTAATAAAAAAACACCAAATTCTTTTAAATTTCTTTAATAAAACTTTAAATATTGAATTTGAAAAAGCTTCGGATAATGCGTGTAAAATTGAGCATGTAATAGATGACGATATAATTTCTATGCTGGAAAAATTTAATCATTACAGCGATAAAAATAATTTGAAAAAAGATTTTATGGAGTTTATTCAAAATGATAAATAATATAAAATCTTTTGGAAAATTTTTAGATCAACCAATATTAATTGCTCGTTTAAATAAAAACATGCCCCAAATCATGCTTGCTGGAACGGCTTTATATAGCACAAAAAAAGGATATGATATTTTTGAAGGCGACAAAAATTCTACACAAACAAGAGATTATCTTAAAAACACAAGCATACTATTTTCTTCTGTAATTTGTGCGCTACTCGCTCCGAAATTAGCATCTAAAATTACCCAAAGACCTCCATTAAAAACTTTAAAGACAATAAAAGAACAAAATTCAAAACTTGTTGAAGAGTTTATTTCGAAAAATAAAAATTCTTTAAGTGACGAAAGTTTAAAAATTTTAGAGAATGCAAAAACCAAAGTTCTTTCCTTTTCTAAAATAAAAAACTTAATGGAAGAATTAAAAGAAAAAAAGCTTGATGGGTTTATAAAAAAAATAATTCCAGACCCTGAAAATATAAACTCAAAAGAAATTTTTTCTGAAATAGGTTATTTATCAATATACGGTGCAATACCGGTTATAGGAGGAATTACAAGTGGTTTAGCCGTTGATAAAATAGCCGGAGAAGATATTAAAAAAACAGCTCCCGACAAAGTAAGCGAAGGTTTATACCAGTATTTAGCAAACATTTTTATGTGTAATATTGGTGCTGGAGCTGCACTTGCCATTTTAGAAAAATTAAATATAAACTCTAAAGCTTGTCGAGCAATCGGCATGATTTGCGGAATAATTTTAACGGGAGTAGTTGGCGGTTCTAAGATTGCAAATCTTATAACTGAAAAAATTTCAAAAAAAATTGGAATAAAAGATGTTAAAGAAAGAAAACCGGAGCTTATTGATTTAGGAATGCATACAGATGATATCGCGACAGTCGCAGTTTTATCAGGTTTAAAATGGATTGAACCGTCATTGCCGTTTTTGTATTCGATTTCCGGTTACAAATCAGGAATTGGGTATAGGAATTAAAGTTCAGTATCGTGTTGGATGAAAATAGTCCAACACAACCTACACATCTTTACTAATTTAAAAAGTTATTGTCTACATACTAAATAGATTAATGGTGCAAAAAATTGCACCCTACTTTTTTTAAATAAAATATGTTTAATATTGAATTTTTTCTCAATGTAAAAGGCGCGATATAAAATATCGCGCCTTCTTTTAATCTCTTACCTTTACCCTTTAGCCTAGCAGCCGCAGCCGTTACCTAAAGAAGCGTGGAATGTTCTTGAGATAACATCGTCTTGTTGTTCTTTTGTCAACTTAATGAAGTTTACAGCATAACCTGAAACTCTTACTGTTAATTGTGGGTATTTTTCAGGATGTGCTTGAGCGTCAAGCAATGTTTCTCTGTTGAATACGTTTACGTTTAAGTGGTGACCACCCTTTTCAACATAACCGTCTAAAAGATTTATTAAGTTTTCTTCTTGTTGTGTTGTCATTGTTTTATTCCTTATGTTTGTTCGGTGCGCAGATGTGCACACCCTACTACTAATTTGAAAAGTTATTGTCAGGCAGTGCCTGACCTACATACTTTCAATTTTCAACTTAATAATTGTGACTTGCGAGTAGCAATGGAAAAATCCATTAACTACTCACTTTTCACTAATCATTCTTATTGGCAAGTTCCTTCTGAGCATCCGCAATCAAGTTGGATGTCCAAGTCGCCCATGAATACATCATCTTTACCCAATGCGTTAGGGATAATTGAGAATGTATTTGAGATACCGTCTTGAGCATCATTGAATGGAAGCTTAGCAACTGAAGCTAAAGATGCTACAGCACCGTGAGTATCACGTCTGTGCATTGGGTTAGCACCAGGAGCTAGAGGAATACCAGCTTTTCTACCGTCAGGAGTGTTACCTGTTTTCTTACCGTAAACAACGTTTGAAGTAATTGTTAAGATAGACATTGT
>CAKVJE010000004.1 GCA_934754735.1 uncultured Candidatus Melainabacteria bacterium | reverse complement strand
GAACGTTATCAAACAGTTTACGCAAAAGAAGAAGGCTCTGTAGCTGCTCCGACTGCAGGTTTACATTTTACTCAAGACATCTTGAAAAAACTTACAGATAAAGGCGTTCAAATAGGATATGTTACTCTAAACGTAGGTATTGGAACTTTCAGACCTGTTAAGTGTGATAATATTTTAGACCACCACATGGATTCTGAAACTTTTGAAATTACGCAAGAAACTGCGGATTTGATTAATAAAGCGAAACAAGAAGGTAAAAAGCTTGTAGCAGTTGGGACAACAAGCGTTAGAACACTAGAAACCGCTTACAAATTGTTTGGTGGAATTCAGGCATGTAAAGGTGCTTCTGAGCTGTTTATTTACCCGCCTTATGAATTCAAGGTTGTTGATAAATTGATTACAAATTTCCACTTGCCAAAATCAACACTATTAATGCTTGTAAGTGCTTTGGCGACAAAAGATTTTATATTTGAAGCTTACCACGAAGCTATAAAAGAAAAATATCGTTTTTATAGTTACGGCGATTGCATGTTTATAAACTAGTTTGGGATACTTTTTATGATTATAAAAACATTTGTAGAACCACCGATTGATAATAACAATTATTTAATTATCGACGAGCAGACTAAAGAAGCGGCACTTATCGATTGTTCAGCAATTGATGATAGAATTGATGAAGAGTTGGAAAGCCAAAATGCAACATTAAAGTATATTTTACTTACGCATGGGCATTTTGATCATATAGCAGGAATTAGACCAAACAGATTTGCATCTAATCCGCAAGTCGTTATGCATAAAGCGGATTTAGATTGGTTAAATAATGCAAACGAGTATTTACCTATGTTTGGCATGCCGGAAATTACAATACCTAAGGTTGATATTTTTGTAGAAGACGGTGATAAAATCAAATTAGGTGAAAAAGAAATTAAAGTAATTCATACTCCGGGACATACGCAGGGTGGAGTTTGCTATTTAGTAGACAGAATGTTGTTTTCCGGCGATACAATATTTAGAGAAGCCGTTGGACGCTGTGATTTAGCGGGTGGAGATTTCGCGCAAATAGTAGGAAGTATTGAAGACAAAATCTTTACATTGCCGAGTGATACAATTATTTATCCTGGGCATGGAAAATTGACTTCTGTAGAATGGGAAAAAGAACATAACAGATTCTTGTAATAAATTACCAACTTTTTGGTAGCAAAAAAATCTTTTTTTCGGTTTTATATTAATAAGTAGGAATAAATTTGCATGAAAATATTACCTGTATATTTTACAAACAGAGCCGAAAGAACGCAGAATATTCAAAATAATCCTGTTCTTATTACTATACCAAAATTACAAACATTAGCTTGTGATTCTGTGTCATTTGGTCGTTCTGCCGGTAACGCTGAAGCTTTACGTGCTCTTATGAGTTATAAAGTTCCGGGGATATATTCCGGCAAAATAGTTATTGATCCTAAAATTGTAGAAAAAATATTAAACAATAAAGTATTTTCCGGTTCTGTAAAAAATATCGTTAAAACTCTTGCACCATTTGAATCAAGTTTGCATACAGTAGAAAAAAGCGTTTTTAATTTGATTAAAAATCAAGCAAAAAAGAGTCCGGATAAAAAGTTGGATGAAGTTATGCGAGAAGCTGCAGTTTTTCATGACGTTAAACTAAGAGCAATACAACAGCCGATTTTCGATAGATTAGACGCAATGTCTCACTATATGCCATTAGAACAGCAAAACCAATTCTTGCGTTTAATGAATGTAGTAAACAAGAAAATCTATAGAGAACCGATTAAAATTCCTTTTGATAAAAAAGATTTTCAATATAAATTAAAAAGAATTGCTGATGAATTGAAAATCAAAAACAATAAAACTGAATTAGAATTCATGCAAAAAATGATGCATGTAGCTCAACAACTACCTGATGATTCAATTCAAAATTTATCTTCAACTTCTTCTAAAGCAAAAAAGAATAAGAAAATTCGTTCTCAAAAAAACATTTCACGTCGTAGAGGTGAAATTTTAAGAAAAATTGAAAGTTTACAAATATCCTCATCTCTAAAAAATAACGAAGAATTAACCAAATTAATTAGCAGAGCTCGTTCTCAGATTTACGATATTCCGGTAGTTGTAAATTTTAACAGAAAAACTTTTATATATGAATTGCAAAAAATAGTAGGTACTTTAGAAGACCAAAAACTAGCAAGAAGAATGATTCAACAAGCTGTTGAACTTCCCAAATCACGTGAAAATATTTCAGCATTTATCGTGAAAGCTGCAAATTGCTCTTCTGAAAAAATAGGGTTTGATTTAATTGAAGGCTCTACCGGTAGTATTGAACATTTAGTGCCATTTGCATCTAAAGGCAATGATAGCTTAGAAAATTACGCGATTAGTACTGCTTATTATAACAGCGAACGTGGCAATAGAACTATGCCACAGCAACTTAAGCAACATCCTGAAATTTACCAAAATGCGCAAAAGCATATTAACCGATTGATTGAATTATATAATGATGGCACATTTAAAAAAGTTGGACTTTCGAAATGGTATATCACAAATCTTGCGCGAAGATTATACCGGCTTTCACCGCCTGAAAAGCCGATAGTAGTTGATTTAAGCAAATTAAAAGATTAAATACGAAAGGAGCTCCTAATTGTGTATCTTAAATTTATCCCAAAATATACTTTGTTGATAAATACATTCCAATCATAACCATGCCTGCGATTAGGAAATTCACTCCTGCAAGTACTCCTACAACCCACAATGCGGTTGATGGCAAACCTAATATAATAATTATTGCTAGTAAAAATTGCATTACTGCAACCAAAATTTCAGCCCACCAGAAATAAAGTGTATTTTTATTTTGTACCGCAAACGCTGTTGTAGAAATGCTTTCCAAAAGGAAATATACACCAATCGCGCTTGTAATTAGAATAAGATTAAACATAGGTGCCATAAATAAAAAAATCCCAACTGCAAATAACAGGAGTCCCGCTACTATATTTAGTACAAAATGCCTTGAATAATTTTTTGTTAATATAGCATTTATAATCTTGTAACCGCCATAAATAATAAATGTTAAACATAACATCAACCCCAAAGATATAGTTGTAATTTTGGGCAGCATTAACATTCCCAAACCCAATACAGATAACAAAATTCCTTCTATAAGCACAAAGCTTAAAAATCTTTTTTCTGTCATAATTATTTCTCCTATTAAAAGTTAATTGTAGAGTAATTATTTATTACTTTTAATAGAATAACTATTTACATTTTTTTGTGCACCCACAACTGGAGAATTTATAAAAAAAAAGAATGCGTTTACTTATACGGAGTATATTGTGGTTAAAATACCATTTTAATAGTTACTTTTTTCTTATTGCTTTTCCAAAGAAGAAAAAAATAAAGTACATTAAAAAAAACTTTTTTATTTAAAAATAATTCTTACTTTTTCTTCTTCATTGCGATAAAAGAAGAAAGTACCACCGTTTTCTACAACCTTACGATTGTGGACAAAATGGTGCGGGTAAGCCCGCACTCTTGCGCTCGCTAAAAAACGCTCGCGGCGCGATTGTCGTTCATTTTAAGCTCTGACTCAATATTTGCAACATAACTATTATTAACTCTTTAAACTTACTTCAATTTCGAATAAACTTCCACAAAATATTCAATCGAGCGGTCATGTTTCAATTCTGCACTTTTTGGGAAAAAGCATCCCGGAATTTGACCATTTTCTCTATGATGTCTCACGCATTCACAACAAATTCCTCTATTTTTGCATTTAGTTGCAGAACAAGTGCATTCCTGCAAATTATCTTCTCTTTTACATTCCATATTTCTAATCCTTCTTCAAATGTCCTTTTGCAAATTCACATCCGCAATAATTCTGTCTATAAATTCCCAACTCTTTAGAAAGCTTATTGGTTTTTAAGAAGCCATCTTTTTTCTTGAAATCAATCGCAACAAACTCTAAATCCCCTGCTAGTTCATTACCTAATTTTGAAATCATTTCAAAATTCTTGTGCGGGCTAATAGGAAGTGATGTTGTAAATTGCTTTATTCCAAGCTCTCTAGCTTTATGTGCTGTTTTTTGCAATCTTAACCTTATACACTCTACGCATCTTGCGCCACGCTCCGGAGCATTCTCCAACCCTTTAATTTTCTGCAAATATTCTTCGTGATTATAATCATCCACAACCAAATCAACCCAATGATACATACAAATAATTTTCTGAGCCTCAAGGCGTTTATTAAATTCATCTTCCGTATCAATATTGGGATTGCAAAAATAAACCACAGGCGAATATCCCATCTCCTTTAATAAAGAAATAGGATATCCCGAACAAATTCCGCAACACGCGTGAATAAGTATTTTATTTTCTTGGTTTTGCTCCATGCTCAACTAATATATCCTTTAGCTCGTAATAAGGCTTAATGCCCACAATTTCGTCACCGTTAATAAAAATCGTAGGAGTGCTATCAATCTGCAAATCGTCAGATTTTTTCAGTTCAACTTCAATTTCATTAGCAGTTGCTTCTGATTCTAAATCGTTAATGAATTTATCTTTATCAAAACCCAACTGGTCTGCCAGTTTCAACATTTGTTCAATATTTTTAGGCTGATTTTCGTACAATAGAGAACTCATTTCCCAATAATTACCTTGTTTACCTGCTGCAATCGCTCCTTTTGCCATAAAGCAAGC
The DNA here is from genome assembly GCA_934754735.1 of uncultured Candidatus Melainabacteria bacterium. GTDB lineage: Bacteria > Cyanobacteriota > Vampirovibrionia > Gastranaerophilales > Gastranaerophilaceae > CAG-196. The sequence continues at coordinate 38,321 of CAKVJE010000004.1, read as the reverse complement.
ATTTGGATGCATATTTATTGAAATATAAGGATTGCACTCTTTATCGAACGGAACATTATGGTGCACAATTTTGATATTAGAAAAATCTTTAACCGCTTCATGCAACATTATATTTTCCATGTAGCAAATTGGGCAAACATAGTCCGAATATAGTTCAATTACAACATCTCCGTCTTCTGCACCCAAAACATTTCCTTTTACTCTATAAGGGTTAAATTTGATATCACGGTATTTTAAAATAGCTTTCTGTTTCTTTACGTGTGGTACAAAATTGTATGTAGTTCCGCTGTAAACAAGGAATGCTGTCGCCATAATAACAAGTACGACAAATGTTTTTGTATACTGTTTTGCTCCGGCTATAAAATCTACAAAAGTAGTTTTAAAAGCTTCAACAAGTTTTTTAAATTCTCCGGAAGAAGCTACAAGCGCTATGAATAAATCTATAAAATATGTAATAAAACATAAAATACATAATTTATGTATTTTAAATACACTCAATCCTGCTAATACCATTGAACACGCAAATGCAACAGTTCCAAGTGTAGAAACATAAGACATAGGATTTTTAAAAACTTCTAAAAATTTTAATAAGCGGATTTTTTTAAACCAATCAACAACCGTTAAGAAAAGAACCGTTAAGTAAAAGAAAATTCCCCAATAAGCAAGCGGAATTCCCCAAAACTGAGAAACAGTTGATCTTGCAGCACCGTCGCAATCTACAAATTCATTTATTGAACAAAAACTTGATAATGCGTATTTCTCGTAATTTGCTACATAATAAATGCATGCCAGTTTTATAGAAAGTAACAATCCCACGATAGCAAGAATTTGTACAGTTAATTTCTTTTTATCAATTTTCATAAAACCCAACTCCCGTCTAGTCTATATATCTAATTCTAATATATCATAATCTTTTTTCAATGATACTAATACCGAATAAGTCTAGTTAAAAGGTTTTAACCATATTGGGCTATAATTATGATTACTAAAATTTTTGTTAAGATTTGTTAAGAAAATCATACGTTTTGATGATTTTATTTAGAAAAAGTACTGCTAATATATATCTATACTCCTTAAAAAACGACGATACACATATCCCTAATCAACAGCTATGCACGATAAAAAGTTCATAGCTTTTTTTTGCGGTGCTACGCACGTAGGCATTGGGGCGGATGACAAAAGCTAAACGACTAGCTTAATTTAGACCTACAGGTCATCCTTTAGGCAAAAACTACAAGTTGAACATATTTTGCAAAGCTACGCACGTAGGAGACTGGGCGGATGACAAAGGTTAGACTACTAGCTTGATTTAGAACTACAGATTATCCTTTAGGCAAAGACTACAAATTGGGCGTGTTTTACAATGCTACGCACGTAAGAGATTGGGCGGATGACAGAGTATAGACAAATTTAAACTCTCTCCTCGGGAGAGAAAGAATTTCTTAATGAAAAGGTACATGGTTTATTTTTGCCTTTGAATTTAGAAATTCAAGAGAGGGTTTTATAAAAAGAATAACCATTCTACCAATACAAAAATTACCCAAATACAATTATTTAGATTTAATTATCACATCAAGCATGTTTTTAGAAGAATCCGTTTTGTAGTTTTCTAAAATATCGGTTTTGCTGATTTTGTGAGAAATTTTGAATTGAAAGTCCTTCAAAACTGACGTTTTTATTGTTATTTATTTGCTTGTTTGGTTGTATATTGGGTTGATATTTTATTTCACTAACCTTAATTGCTATTTATTTTCCTTGTCGAGTTTTTCATATTTATTTTGTTCTTCGGCATTTGTTCTATGTGTAAGTTTTTGTATTAAGCTAAATTCCGGATTAATTTTATTGTTAATGATGTAGCGATTAATAGTTCCAGCAAACAGCATTGTAAACACAAATAATATTGCAAAAAAATGTTTTTTTAAGTCCGATTCAGTATTTATTCCAAAACACGTAAAAATAAAACTCCTAAACCCATAGATATGCCTACTAACCAAAAGCATTTACCCTCGAGTTTATTCGTGTTATCATAAATGCAGAGAATAATTGGAGGATATGATGTTAAAAGAATCAGCATTTGGCAAAAATGATATTAGAGGAATATACGGCGATGATATTACAGAAGAGTTATTCTATTACACAGGTCGCGGATTTGTTCAATTTTTAGTGAAAGAAACAAAGAAACAGCCTTCTGAAATCTGGATAAGTGTTTGCCGAGATGCGAGACTTCATTCTCCTGCTTTGTCTAAAGCTTTAATTGAAGGTGTACGTTCTTGTGGCGCTAATGTTGTAGATATGGGACTAGCACCAACTCCTATTGGATATTATTCAGAAGTTGTTGGGCTTCCACCATTTATTACAAAATACATGCCGGTTACAGGTGCAATGATTATTACTGCAAGCCACAATCCAAGTCAATACAACGGTCTAAAAATGACTTATGCAAAACAATCTTTGAATGAAGAGCAAATTAAAGTTGTAAAAGATTTAACAATGGAAGAATATAAGCTTGCAATTCCGCCTGTTCCATTTGGAATTCTAAACGAGTATGATTTAATTCCTGATTACATTGAAGATATGACAAAACGCTTCGGACGTGTAGGCGAAGGAATTAAAGTTGTTGTAGATAGTGCTAATGCTACCGGTGGTGTAGTTGCACCTAAATTATACAGAGCTTTGGGGTGTGAAGTTGTAGAACTTTATTCAATGCCTGACGGTCGTTTCCCGCACCACCATCCGAACCCAAGTGATGAAAAAACTTTGAACGATATAAAAAAAGCTGTTGTCGCGAATAAAGCTGATATCGGAATTGCGTTCGACGGCGACAGCGACAGAATAGGTGTAATTGATTCTGACGGCAATTCAATGACCGGTGATAAATTACTTTTAATCTACGCGGAAGAAGTTATCAAAGAATATAATGAAAAAGGTATTAAGCCTGTAATTGTATCAGAAGTTAAATGTTCTCAAGCGTTGTACGATACGATTAATGAAACCGGTGGTGTTGCAATTATGTGTAAAACAGGGCATGGTTATATCAAATCAAAAATGAAAGAAACAGGTGCTGTTTTAGCGGGAGAAATGAGCGGACACACGTTCTTTAAAGATAAATATTACGGATTTGATGACGCGGTTTATGCAGGTTGCAGAATTATAGAAATTGTTGCCAAGAAGAAAAAAGAAAATCCTAATTTCAAGATTCGCGAGCTTTTAGCACCATTTGATGCTTTATATTGTTCTTCAGAAGTTCGCTTACCTTGCCCAAATTCTTTGAAGGCGCAAACTTTGGAAGAATTTAAGAAGGTTATTGCAGAAACTCCTGATTTCTTTGGCACTACAATCAAAGATATCATTACTCTTGATGGTATGAGAATTGTATTTGAAAAAGGCTTTGCTCTAATTCGTCAAAGTAATACCGAACCTGTGTTTACTTTGAGATTTGAAGCAGATTCTAAAGATAATGCGCAAAAATATGAAGATTTAATGGTTAATAAGCTTTTAGAAATTATTAAAGAAATTTCAAAAGGACAGTAGCGAGAATATAAAGTTTTATTAAGATTTATAGTTCAAATTTATATGATTTGGTATAATACTTATATCTAGGAGGCTAATGGTCAGGAGGGATGTATGAAGGAACGTGAAAGCAACGTATTGTCGTTATTAGAAGATAGAACAAACCATTATTCACGCAAAATTGCTTTGGGCATGAAGACTCAATTCGGTTGGAAAGAGCTTACTTATGACGGTTTAGGCTTAATGTCACGTAGACTCGCGGCTTATTTAATGAACGATTTGGGGCTTCAAAAAGGCGAAAAGCTTGCCATTCTTTCAGAATCAAAACCTGAATACGGTGCTTGCGTTTTTGCATCTGTAATTTCAGGTTTAATCACAGTTCCTTTGGATATTAAGTTAACCAAATATGAACTTCAATCAATCCTTTCAGACTGCTTGCCTTCAGTAATGCTTGTTTCGCAATCATACATTGATAAAGCTTTAGAATTACAAAAAATGCTACCGTCTTTAAAACACATTATTGTAATGGATGAGCATCCTGTAAATGACGATTTGCAAAGTATTTACACAATTCCAAATAACTATACTTGCAAATGGCATCATCGTTCGAGAAAATCAACTGTGTTTATTATCTATACATCCGGCACTACCGGCAAACCCAAAGGCGTTGAAACAACATTTGGGAATATGCTTGCGCAGTTGAACGATTTAAAGGTTGCATTTGACAAAATTCTGCCACCAAAAGGCGATGTTAGAATTTTATCAATCCTTCCGATGAACCATTTGTTTGAAATGACAGTTGGATTTACAACTTTCTTAAACTTAGGTTTTTCTGTATATTATACGCATAATTTGAAGCCAAAAGATATTTTGAACATTATGCGCGATAGAAAAATCAATTTCATGATTGTTGTTCCGGCATTTTTGAAGTTGCTTAAAACGGGCTTGGAAGCTGAAATGAAGAATACTTCTAAATTCTCACAGAAAATGTTTCCAATTCTTTATCATTTCGCAAAATTCGTTCCATTCATTTGGATGAAAAAGATTATGTTTAGAAAAATACATAACTGTTTTGGCGGTGCTTTCAAAGGTTGTATGTCTGGCGGTGCGCCACTTGACATAAGTGTTGCAAAATTCTTTCAAAGAGTTGGCATTCAAGTATATGAAGTTTACGGTTTGACAGAAACAAGTCCTATCGCAACTATTAATATTGAACGTAATAGAGATTTGCGCTCTGTTGGAAAACCATTACCAAGCTATGAAGCAAAAATTGACAAAGAATCCGGTGAATTACTTTTAAAAGGCCCGTCCGTAATGAAGGGATATCATCATCAACCTGAACTTACTGCACAAGCAATTGATGAAGAGGGTTGGTTTCATACAGGCGATAAAGCCAGAATTGATGACAAAGGTAGAGTTTATATCACAGGTCGTCTAAAAAATATGATTGTATTATCAGGTGGTAAGAAAGTATTCCCTGAAGAAGTTGAATCAGTTTTAGAAAAAAGCGATTTATTTGCAGAGGTTTGTGTGTTTGGTGTTTCTCGTGAAGGTGGCGCAAAAGACGGCACAGAAGATATTGCAGCTGTTGTTGTTCCAACCGAAGAACTTAAAGCAAAATATGATGATGCGACTTTAGACAAAATAATGAAAGACGAAGTTAAGCGACTATCTCAGCGTTTAACACCTTACAAACGACCAATTAATATCAATGTTCTTAAACAAGCTTTGCCTAGAACTAAAAAAGCAACGGTTCAGAGAAATAAGGTTAAAGAATTGATACAAGCCTGAACGAATGGAATATTGAAAGTTGAAAGTGGAAAATAGTTTTAAAATTTTCAAGTGTACTTTCTGATTTATAATGTTTTTTGGGTGCAAAAAATTGCACCCTACATCAAAAATAATATTTAAAATAATTTTTCACTTTCCATTTTCAATTTTCCATTCCACATCAAACATTTACAATTAACAACAATCATGGAGAAAGAAGTGTACGACGAACTCACAGCTATCAAGCAAAAATGTTTAAATTGCCATAAATGTTCTTTGGGTGAAACTCGTACTAATGTTGTTTTTGAAGATGGCGTTCCAAATCCTAAACTGATGCTTATTGGTGAAGCTCCTGGGTTTAATGAAGATAAGCAAGGTAAACCTTTTGTAGGAAAAGCCGGACAGCTTTTGGATAGGATTTTTGAGTCTGTCGGTTTGACTCGCAAACGTGATGTTTATATCTGCAATACAATTAAATGCCGTCCGCCGGAAAATCGTAACCCTTTGCCTGACGAAAAAGAAGCTTGCTGGGAGTATTTGAAGGCGCAGATTGATATTATTCAACCAAAAATAATTCTACTATGCGGAAATGTCGCTGTGCAATCAATTTTAGGGAATGTAGGTAGGATTACCAGAATTAGAGGCAAATGGTTTGAAGGTGATGAGAAGGTTCATGGTGCAAAACTTATGCCAATTTTTCACCCATCATATCTATTGAGAAATGATGCGCGCACAAAAGGTAGTCCTAAGTGGCTTATGTGGCAAGATATTCAAGAAATTAAAAGAGAGTTTGATAAATTATAAACCCTTCCTTTCGTATTTGTTATAAAATAGAATAGGAGAGGTATATCGTGAATATTTGTATTTTTTCAGGAACATTTAATCCGATACATGAAGCGCATATAAGAGTAGCAGAATTTGCACTTAATAATTATGGGTTCGATAAAATCATTTTTATACCTGCGTTTATTCCGCCGCATAAAGATATTAATCCTGAACTTGCAAAGCACAGATTTGAAATGGTAAAACTTGCAACTGCTTATAACGACAAGTTTGAAGTTTCTGACATAGAATATGTTTTAGGTCAAAATGGTGAAAAATCTTATTCACTTAATACAGTTAAGAAAATTCGAGAATTATATAATATTGATGAAAAATTGAATTTCTTAATTGGAACTGATGCTTTTGAAAAAATAGAAAGTTGGTATAGAACGGAAGAATTGAGCAAGCTCGTTCATTTCATTGTTTTTCCGCGTGGTGTTAAGTTAACTCCTAAACCGAACTATGATTATGAACTTGCAAATATGCCATTTTGGGATATCTCGTCAACAGATTTAAGAACTCACAAGGAAAATACTACATTAAAAGAAGTAAAGGAATATATTAAAAATCATGGTTTGTACAATTGAATATATAAATAACTGGCTAAAAGCGAATTTAAATGCAGAAAGATATGAACACTCATTAGGTACAGCAGATTGCGCACGAGAATTAGCAAAGAAATTTGGTTTAAATGAAGAAAAAGCATATTTTACAGGTTTGATTCACGATTGCGCTAAATGTTTGCCTAAAGATGAGACAATGGCAATTTTGAAAGACTTATCGTTAGAAGATGGAGAATTATGCAATCCAAAAACGCATCACGCTCCGGTTGGTGTCGTAATTGCAAAAAAAGAATTTGGTGTTGATGACGAAGAAGTTTTATCGGCAATAAGATGGCATACACTTGGCAAAGTTGACATGACAGATTTTGAAAAGATAATTTTTCTTGCCGATAAAATCGAAACAAGAACTAGACCTTGTGAACTTTGTGAACCTATAAGAACTGCATTAGAAGATGGTGGTTTGGATGCGGCACTTTTGATTTGTTATGAAAATACTATTAAAAGTCTTGTGGATAGACGCTTAACAATCTGTTTAATAACAATTGAAATTTATAATGCATTGTTAGTTAAATGCAAAAAATGTTCATAGTTAAATCTGTTTACAAAACTTCTTGATGCTGATTTTGTGATACAATATTAACAAGATTTGATAAGACTTGGTGGCGAGAGCCTAATAATGAAGAGAATATTTTTTTTAATAATAACATTTATAATGTTTTTAATGACTTTGACTGTGCAGGCAGAGCCATCTAAGGTTATGTCTTTAAACTTTGATGATACTTCAAATCTTGTTTATATTAATTTAATTGAATCTGCACAGAATTCTGAAAGACAGTTAAAGTATGCAAAACTCGAAAATCCAAACAGAATTTATTTTGATTTAGACGATGCTGTGTTAATTGGCGGAAAACAACAACTTGTTTTTGAAAAAAGTAGCATAAAAGAAATTCGTATATCACAATTTACAACCAATCCTGATGTTGTGAGAGGTGTAATTACTTTTGAAGAAGGTTTTGACACGTCAAAAATCAAAATGGTTTATACAAATGGAAGTATTATCATAAAATGTGCCAATCTTCCATTAAAAAATGATTATTTTAATGCTATTTATGATGAACATGCGCCAAATTTAGCTTATTCAAGCATTGTCGCTAATTCACAAGTTATACAGAAAGTTGCGATACCTCAAACGATTAACCAAAAGGGTTTAGATTCAACTATGGCTGAAATTCAAAAGGCTTTTGAGAATTCAACTCTAAGTAATTCAGACGGAAAAACTTACGAATCAGTTGTTTCTGTGGATATATCTTCTAATTTGAAGTTGAGAACAAAATATTTTATAAACGGATATTATTTAAAAAATAACGGCTTGTTAGTGAGTGGTTTTGGACAAATTTCTGCATCGAAAATATTTTGTCTTGATGCTCCAAAACGTTTAGTTATAGATTTGCCAAACTCTTTTGTGCAAAAAAATATTCGTAATAAAGAACTAAAACTTTGTCCGGACGGCAGTTGTAAAGATACCGCTAAAATAGGACAATTTGAATATAATAAGGCGCGCGTTGTAATTACTTCTGATAAAGCCGATAAATATATTCCAATATTTGCAGCTGATAACCAATCAATGTTTTTAATAAACGCTGATAAATTGAAACATACAGAGCTTGTAAACAATGTTTCAAATTTAAATAAAGCATTTGTAAGAAAAATCGATAATAAAACAAACGAATTAATTTTATCATTTACAACTCCGGTTATAAGTTCTATTTTGAGAGATAATAACTCGCTTACAATATATTTGTTTAATGTAAAAAGTTATAATGAGCAAGATTTAATAAAAACGTTGAATAACACATATTATAAACCTTTTACTCTGTCTTTACTTCCTCAAATTGGTGTAAAAGCGACAATGAATATTAATAAAAATGATGTAGTAAAAATTGATCAGAGCGTGGATGGAAAAGCTTTAAGATTTACGATTGCGCAAGGCGTTGTTACAAAAGAAACTCCGGCAGTAACAACTAAACCTACTGTAATTACTGAGAAGCCTACGGCAAAGAAAGGTGCGATAAAAGGCAAAGTTGTTTTGGATGCAGGTCATGGCGGAAGCGATTATGGCGCAATTAGAGAAGGTATCAATGAAAAAGATATTACATTAGACGTAACTCAAAGAGTTGCCAATATACTTAAATCAAAAGGCTATAAAGTTGCCTTAACAAGAAAAGATGATACATTTGTTTCTTTGCAAGATAGAGTTACTTTCTCAGAAGACGAGGCACCGGAAATTTTTGTAAGTATTCACGTTAATTCTGCAGTAGCAACAGAACCAAAAGGTATAGAAACTCACTATTATCACGATTACAGTAATAATTTAGCAAAAATTGTTCATTCTCATTTAGCAAAAGATATTGATACTAAGGATAGAGGTTTGTTTAAATCAAAATTCTATGTTATAAATCATACAACGGTACCTGCAATTTTAGTCGAAATGGGATTTATTTCAAATGAAGAAGAACGCAATGAACTTGTTAGCGATAGTAGAAAAAATAAGACAGCAAAAGCAATTGCAGAAGGTATTATAGAGTATTTAAAGAGTTATGGAATTAAATAAGGAGTGTGCAAGTGGTAATATTTGATAAAAATTCCCCAATTGGATTTTTTGACTCCGGTGTTGGTGGGTTGTCTGTATACTCAAGATTTAAAAAGCTTTTGCCGAATGAAAACACCCTTTATTTTGGCGATCTTGCACATTTACCTTATGGAAATAAATCTAAAGAAGAACTTATAAGTTATGCAAGAGGAATTTTAAAGTTCTTTAAATCTAAAAACGTCAAAGCCGTTGTTATTGCTTGCAACACATCATCAGCACAAGCTTATGAGACAGTAAAGGATGAGTTTGATTTTAAAATTTATCCGATAATTCAATCTTGCGCTAAAGTTATTGCTGGTTTTGACGCAAAAAGAATCGGGGTTTTTGCAACAGTTGCTACTGTTAAATCTGGCGTTTATTCAAAAGAATTAAAGAAATATAATTCTAATATTCAAGTTAAAGAAATTGCTTGTCCAAATTGGGTTGATATAGTTGAATCCGGTAAATACAAAGATAATAGCGCAATTGATGACATAAAGGCTCATTTAGATGAAATGTCAGAATTTGAGCCGGAAAAAATAATTTTAGGTTGTACTCATTATCCGTATTTGCTTCCGATTTTATCAAAACTAAAACCAAATGTTGATTTTATTGACCCTGCTGAAATCTTTGTCAATTATATAAAATCAGACTTAAATGAACTTCTAAACAATACAGCGCAAACCGGTTCAGAAGAAATTTTTGTAAGTGCAAATTCTAAAAGCTTCGTAGAGCATGCAAAAATATTCTACAATGTTGCGCAACTGCCAACTGTTATAAGTTTATAGTTTATTTGTGCAATATTGGAGCGGAATTCAAAAGGATTTTTGTGTATTCTTTCTTGGGATAATTGAAGATAGAACTGGTGTCATTTTCTTCTATTAATTCGCCAAAATACATTATTCCGACTCTATCAGCCAAATATTTTATTACGCTCAAATCATGAGAAATAAACAGAATTGTCAAATTTCTTTCTTTTTTCAATTCTTTCATTAAATTAATGATTTGAGCTTGAATGCTTGCATCTAGCGCACTTACAGGCTCATCTGCAATTAAAAGTTTTGGATTTAAAATTAAGGCTCTGGCGATTGCAATTCTCTGTCTTTGTCCTCCAGAAAATTCGTGAGGATAACGAGTTAAAATATCTTCCGTCAAGCCGACTTCTTCTAAAACATCCCTTACAACCGTTTTTTTTCTTGATTTAGAAAAATTTGTATTTATATCCAACGGCTCTTTTAGCGTTTCGCCAATTTTCATTTTAGGATTCAAGCTTGAATAAGGATTTTGAAATACCATTTGAACGCTGGTTGGATAAAGCTTCTTTTCTTCTTTTGTTTGTTCAAAAATGTTTTTGCCTTCAAACAAAATCTCGCCACTTATCGGTTTTACAAGCTTTGTAACGGCCTTTGAAAGCGTGGATTTTCCACAACCGGATTCGCCTGCAAGAGCATAAATTTCACCTTGTTTAATATTTAATGAAACATTTTTTACTGCTGTAACCGTTGAAGCGACTTCGTTTTTAATACTTTTATATTCTACAGTAAGATTTTTAATCTCTAATAAATTATCCATGCAATTATTTTATCATAATTGGTTTTATGTTAAAATTGTCTGAGAGGTTAAGGTGGGTTTATGTGAAATAATCCCTCTCCCAAGGAGAGTGAGCTATACAAAACTGTAAGGTGGAAAAAGCGCCAGCAGTTCTCACCACAAAATAAAAGGAGCAACTATGTTTGACATGTTCGTAAAAAAATACATAACAGTAAAAAATATTATTTTCTTTATAATCGCGATTTTGTTTTTGGTTTTTATAACCAAAATTAAAGATATTGCAATTCTATTTTTCGCCTCTTATGTAGTTGCATGCTCACTCAATCCTATTGTTGATAAATTAGAAAAGAAAATAAAGCGTCCGCTGGCATCTGCTTTAGTTCTTGGGGGAGGTCTTTTAACTCTTTCTTTATTCGTTATTCCAATCGGTGGCATGGCAGGACATCAGATAAAAGCTTTTTTACAAGCAATACCTGAACACATTGATGCGGTAAAAGAATTTTTAATGAACGTTCCGCTAATTCAAAACTCATTACATGGTTCTGTTGATTTTGGTGAAATTATAGCTTCCGCATCCGGTGTTACAACGAATTTTGTAAATACTTCCATTAACGCAAGCATGGGACTTGCAACTGCTTTAATTTATTTCTTTGCAGGTTGTATCATTGTATATTATTTTATGGCAGATAAAGAAGCTGTTAGAAAAACTTATATGAGTCTTTTCCCTAAAGAAATGAAGGTAAGAGCAGAAGAAATTCTTGATTCTATTTCGCAAAAAATCGGCGGATATGTAATCGCTCAATTGGTAACGATTGCAAGTGTTGGAATTATTATGACAATCGGACTTTTGATTTTGAAAGTCGATTATGCGATTTTACTTGGCCTGTTGACTTCTGTTTTGGATTTAATTCCGGTTGTCGGTCCTGCAATTGCGCTTATTATAATGCTTTTAGCGTCTTATAAAATGGGTGCTGTAACTTTATTCTTTATTGTTGTAGTTTTTGCAATTGCTCAATGGGCTGAAAACAATTTTGTGCGACCTTACATCTTTTCAAAATTCTTGGATTTACATCCGCTAATTATTTACTTCTTCTTATTTGTAACAGCACAATATTTAGGCGTAATTGGTGTAGTGTTCGCTCCTGCAATTGCAGCAACAGTTTGTGTTTTGATTGAAGAACTTTATATAAAGAATGTAAACTAGCATGGAAAAATATTTATACAATAGGACAAACGGCAATTACAATTTCTTGATGGCATATCCTGCTATTGAAGAATTTGCGCTGGCATCTCTTGGATATCTTTGGCTGTACAAATTAGCTGATATGCAAGAGGGGATTAACGCAACAAGAATTTCAACAGATAATATTCCAAATATAAAAAATTTTGGTGCAATGGCTTTTTCAATGTCTTTTGACTTTGATTTTATGGGTGTTTTCGAAATATTAGAAAAACTAAAAATACCTTTTTTCAGAAAAGAACGTGATGAAAATTCTCCATTAATTTTTGCCGGAGGACCTGTTTTAACTACAAACCCAAGACCTTATGAAGAATTTTTCGATTTTATGATGATCGGTGATGGCGAAGATTGTTTCATTAAAGTTCTTGAAATTATAAAAAATAACGATAAAAAAACAGCTCTAAAACTGCTTGAGGACATCGAAGGAATTTATATTCCTGAAAAACCTGTAAAAAAATACACTGCAAAACTTAATGATGTAATTTACACACCAATTTTGAGCGAAAAAAGCTATTTTAGAGATACTTTTATTATAGAAGTTGCGCGTGGCTGTATGAACAGATGCGCTTTTTGCACCGCTTCATACATTAATTTGCCATTTAGACATTATGAGTATGAAAAAATTATTGAAGCCATTGATTTGGGCTTAAAACATACAAATAAAATTGCATTATTAGGCGCACAAATCAGCGCACATCCTCGCTTTAATGACATAATGAAATATTTGAGAGAAAAGATGGAAAATGGCGAAGAAATCCAACTCGGCATTTCTTCTTTAAGGACTGATTCAGTAACGCCAGAAATGGTTCAGACTCTTGTTATGGGTGGTCAAAAGCATTCCACAATTGCAATAGAAAGCGCAAGTGAAAGATTAAGAAAATTTATCAACAAGAATTTAAAAGAAGAACAAATTCTCAATGCCGTAAAAATTTCACGTGAAAACGGATTAAAGGGGCTTAAAATTTATTCGATGATTGGAATTCCCAATGAAACTCAAGAAGACATTAACGAATTTTTAAGACTTGCTAAAATTCTAAAAAATGAAAACAAAGGTTTTAATATTGAGTTTTCGTTCTCTTCTTTTGTGCCAAAACCTCAAACTCCGCTTCAATGGTCCATGAGAGAAGATACAAAGAGTTTAGAAAAGAAGCAAAAATATTTAGAAAAATCGCTTGCTACGATTGGTGTTGGCGCGAAATTTTGCAGTATAAAATGGGATTATTGGCAAACTGTTCTGTCAAGAGCCGGAACTGAAATTACCCCTTTGCTTGTAGAAGTTTATAGGCGCGGTGGAAAAATCGGCGCATATAAATCAGCGCTCAAGGATTTAGATATTGATATTACTAAAGCTATAAACGGATATTCTATTGATGAAACATTGCCATGGGATTTAATCGAAAACTATCCGCCTAAAAATCTTTTGGTAAATGAATTTAATCGTTTGACAAAAAGATTGAATGCCTAGTAAAAAAGTTAAAACCAAGAGCTCTGAGTAAATTTACTCAGAGCTCTTGATTTTTGTAAAATATAAGATGTTTGTTTAGTTTTATACTTGATTATTTTTTGGAGCAAAGATATAACCAAGTGTTGCTAAAGCTGCTGCACCACCACCAAGCCATAATGCTAATTTCTTATTAGGAATTTTTCTTTCCAACAAAGCTTTAACATCTTCACCAAAGGCTTTTTTCATTGCTTCATCTACTGTACCATTCTTTTCGATGAATTTTTTAACAGCTTCTTCTTCTGACATACCAGCGCCTTTTGGTAACTTAGCTTTTGCTTCTTCAAGTGCTTTTTGAGCAGCATTTCTTGCTTCCATTTCAACCTTTAATGCGCTATCTTGAACATTAGCTCTTGCTTTTTCTAAAATTTCAGCTTCAGATAATACAGATCCCGGAGTTGGAACATGAGTTCTAATATTAGCAATTTGTCTGTCGTATCCAGCAACTTTCGGATCATTTATTGGGATGCCAACTCGAGATGCTAAATTTGTAGTAGCTTCAGGTTTGAATACAGAACCGTCAGCTTTTATAATATTTCCAGAAGCATCAATTTTAGCACCTTTGCCAGCCCAAGTTTCTATTTGTTTCTGAATGGTATTAATTTTTCTTTGAGCAGTTTTTCTTTTTGTTAGAGAATCTTCCAATGTCTTGATATCGCCTTCTAATGTTGCAATTTTAGTATCTACATTTCTTGCTTTTAGTGCATCTTTTTCAATCTTACCAAATTCTTCTATTCCAAGCCTTGCTTCAGCAGCATTAAGTTCAGCTTGAAGTTTTTCAAGTTCTTTTTTCTCAGAGGCAGATAATTTTGTAGATGTTACTGTAGTTTTTCTTCCCAAAAAGCCCTTACGTTTAACAGTAAAACTACCATCTTTTGCTGTAAGTTCTTCTACTCTTTGAATTTTTTTGTATAATTGTTGAGTTTCTAACTCAACTTTTTTACCAGCTAAAGGAACTTCTTCTGCCATAAAATAAGAGGCTCTAATAGAATCCATTGCACTAGCTTTTACTTTTGGATCTGTTGCAGTTGCATATTTATTAAGCAAGGATTCCATATGCGAATCTTTTTTTACTGATTTTTTTACTTCTTTTAGTACTTCTGCATCTGTTGGAATATCAGCTTTTGCAGTCGCATATTCACCAGCAGTCTTTTTAATCAATGCTTCTTTACTTGCAATACTTTCATTATTAACAATATTGTTTTGAACTACAACAGCAGCTTCATCTGCAACAGAGCTTAAAATGCCTTTATCAACACCTGTAAACATATTAGCTAATTCAGTTTGATAAGCTTTTTCAAAATATTGTTTTGCAGCTTTAACTTCTTGAGAATTAGCTGGAACTCTAGTTACTACTTTTTTAGTTTTTGGGTCTATAAATGTTAATTCAGAACCTTTTTTAAATTTTTTATCTTTTAGATGAGATTCAACACTAGAGATCGTCTTTTCAAAAGTATTTTTTCTTTGAACTAATTGTTCAAAAGCATTTCCTTCCGCATTTACAGGTTTTCCGAACTCAGTATATGTATACGCTACTCTAGGTTCTGAAATTTTTGTGTTTACTGCATCAATAGCGTTTTTTCTATCTGATATATATGTGTTTTTTGATGCTTCAATACCTTCAATTTTTTTATTTAAGTTTTCTGCAACTTGCTTTTCTTTATCAGTTAGAACTCCTGTATTATTTTTTCTAAGAGCTTCAGCTTCTTTTTCTGCTAGAGTAGTTCTTTTCTTTTCAAGAGTTTCTTCTGCCGTACTTAACTCTCCTTCAAGCTTTCTATAGTTATCGTCAGGAATTACTGCGCCTTCTTTGTTAGCTTCTACAAATGCATTTTTATCTGCTGTCCACTTATCTCTAGCTTTAATCGCAGATTTTCTTGCGTCAATTGCTTTTGTTTGTTCTGCTTCACCAGAAATTGCTTCTTTTACAGTTGATTCAAACTTGTCATCAGCTTCTTTAATGATATCTTCGTAAGATGCATATTTTGGGTCTGTTGTATACCTTGCTCCAACATAACCTGCACCAACACCAGCTGCTGCACCTAAACCTGCATAAAGCAAAGGATTTGATTGCTTTTGTTGAACTTGTGGTTGAATTGCTAATTCGTCTGACATAACTAATTACTCCTATATTTTACAATTACTATTTAATTTTCCCTAATTGTTATTAATCCCATTAAAATTCTACAATCTTTTGGTCTTATATATCTAAACGCTCGAACAAAATAAAAATTGCTATTTTTACGACATGAAATTTTATTCAAATTCGTGCGTTAGCTCTAAAACTATTATACTGACTGAATTGTAGCTTGCAAATTCGTCTTTACAAAACTTAATAAAAATCTAATAATCGACTCTTCCGCGACTTTTTAGGTATTCACGGATTTGATTTAGAGAAAACTGTACAATTCTTGTAATTCTTGATGGAGAAAGTCCAACCATTGTTGCAATATCTTTTGCCTGCATGTTTCTGTAAAAACGATATTCAACGACGGTACGTTCTTTTTGAGGTAATTTTGCAATGGCTTGTTTAATAAGTTTGCTCATCTCAACAATTTCTGCTTGTTCGTCCGGCAATGCAGAAGGGTCTTTGATGAAATCAAATGGAGACGCGTTATCAGTTGCGGCAGCTGCTAAACCGTCGATTGATAAGATTGTTTCATAAACAGCTTCTCTAACTTTTGTAGGTGATATACTAAATCCCATGTCTTCAGAATTTTCGTCATCATTTCCCGCAACTGCATCCGAAACGTAGCTGTCAGCGTCGCCATCTTCTTTTTTATGCTTCATTGTGTACCACTTATATCTGTGGCGTAATTCATTTCTAATAGCCCATTTAACTGCAGTTCCTATGTATGCTTCATTATAATGAGCAAGTTGTTCTTCTGTTTTACCTTTAATCAAAGTTTGAATGGCAATTATGCCTATACTAACCAATTCTTCATACTCAATCATGTGGTTAGGTATACGCCTATGCTCTACTCTCGCAATTTTCTGTACAATACCAATGTATTGTTTGATTAAAGTTTTATTTTCCATCTTTTCTTATTAAACTAACCTAAGACTATCATACCTTGATTTTAATATTTTTTCAAGATGTTTAAATTTTTAATGATGGATAGGGGTGGGTAAGTTAATAACACCCTCTCCCGCCTCCGGCACCCTCTCCATGTAGAATTGAACAAAGGAGAGGGAGTGAGACTTGCTTGCTTGAATGTCTTTAGCGCATCCCCTCCCTTGGAGGTTACATTTTATTCCCTCCCCTGGGGGAGGGTTAGGGAGAGGGTTTTATTAACTTTTAACTTTCCACTTTCAATCTTCCATTCAATCAGCCCCCACCAGCATTCGTAACGCTCGCCAAGGTCTCGCGAACGACTGCGACCTCCCCCTATAAAGGGAGGCGGGGCGTGGAATGCGTTTGTGCATGGCGTTAGCACCCTCTCCACGGGGGAGGGTAGAATTTCAAGTTGAGCTGCGCGAAACTTAGAAATTCGGGTGGGAGCTTATGAAAAATGAATATAACACCCTCTCCCGCCTTCTCGTTTCCCTCTCCATGTAGAATTGAAAAAAGGAGAGGGGAGTGAGACTTGCTTGATTGAGTAGCGTTTACTCTTTAAAAATCAGACAGGTGCGCTATAGCGCACCTGTGGGATTTCTATGCGCAGTCTATATTTATGCTCCTAATGCTTGCGCATAGTATTTTGCAAATAAATCCATTACACATTTTGAATTAACAACTATTTGGTACCAATTATCGTCATATTGTTCGCCAATTCTTAATCCTAATTGATTGTCAGATGCTTTACATTCTTTTGAGTAGACTGTATCTTTAGTTGTAGAATTCTTGTAGAATTTTGCAACTCTGTATGAATAAGTTTCACCATCTTCACTCTGAAAAGAATTAGTATTGTTGTGTTGTTTACCAGCCCAATTATTTAAAGCATGATCAAAGGCTGTGTTATATAAATTTTTAATTTTTGTAGCTGCAATTTCTAATGCTGCACTATCATAGTTTTTATCGGCACTACATGCTGATTTTATGTCATCTACAAAGCTTGCTAGGCCTGCTTTTGCACTAGCTACTGCAGATTTCCAATCTGAACCTTTTAAATAATCAGTTCCAAGTAAGCTAATTACACCATTTGTATTATATAATTCTTTTAAAGTTTTATTGCTTGTTGCTAAATCGTCGTCATTTATATCAACAATTCTTGACTTCGCCTTATCATCTAATGTTGTAAAATTAATACCGGTTTCACTACTTTTTACAGTTATAGTCTTTTTACCAACTTCTTTACCATCAACTAAAATTGAAATGACTGTTTGATATGTTCCTTTTACACCATTAACTGTCACTGTTCCAGATGTATCTACTGAAGCAACTGCAGAATTTGATGATTTATATGTAATATGATCACTTGTTACAACCATTGGATTACCGTCTTTGTTTGTAAACGCCGGAGTTAGTGTAAATGCCTTAGTTTTTCCTACTGCAACAGAAAGATTATCTGTTAATTTGCCCCAGCTAGCTTCCGTCAATACTGCACTAGAAATATCAACAATTTCACTCAAGCTATCTTGCAACTTAGCAATTTTTTCACTAATTTCAGTTGGTAGCATTTTGTTGATTGCGGTTTTGTAGCCGCTGCCAAATACATCCTCAACTGCGCTCTTATAGCTTGTGCCTTTAGAAGCTAGTGCATCGCAATATTGAACTGCTGCATTACGTTTTTTCTCAAGTTGTTTATCTGCATCTGTTTCAGCATCAGCTGCTTTTGCAAGGCCTTCATAAACTTTGTTTAATTGTTCAATGCTCATATCGCCAAAACCGTTTGCATAGAAATCTGACATTTTTGAAGCAATTTGTTCTGCAGCATACTCAACAGCCTTATTCATATCAAATTCGCCGTTAGTATTGAAATCACCATTTAGCATTTTTTCGTTAACAGTAGTTACAATAGCTTTCATTGCACTTATGTATTTACCATCGTTCATTACACGTTTTGCAAAATCATCACCCCATTTATCAGCTAAACTCTTATATAGGTCTGACTCTTCAGTAATATTATTTAGCATGTCTGTAATTGCGATAGTATTTTTAATGTTTTTATAAGCTTGGCTGGATTTAAAACCATCAGCGCTAAATCCATCAACATTACCACCACTTTGAATTGTTTCAAAGTCAGCAAATGTTAAACCTGCCATTACTTCTTCCATATATGAATTAATTGCAGTATCATAAGCATCTTTATTTGCTTGGTAATCAGATTCATTTTTGATATCAGCCATCTGAGTTTCAAGTTTTTGCTTCAAAATATTCTTTTGCAAATCATTCAAAAATGATGTATCATCTTGAGAATAATTAAATGGAGCATCTTTTAACAAGCTAGTGTCACCACCATTAGAAGTAGCAATATAAGCTTGAGCAATTTGTTTAATCATTGATTGAATATCATTATCAGATGGTACTTCATTATCAAAAGCTGCGCCGTTAACAGATGTTTGAATATAAGCGTCTATAAAGCCTTTGAATGTAGAATCACTATAAATATCATATCCACTTAATGAGCTTTTGAATTGTTTTCCGATTGTAACAGCCATTTGGTCAGCTGTAGTTCTAGCTTTGATTTTTACAATTTGTTCATCTAAATAAGCGTTCAAATCGTCAGCTTTACCACCCTTTTGGATAAATGTTTCTGTTAATGCTGCTAAAGATTCAATAACAGATGCTTTCCAAGCACTAGTGTCAACACCGGATGGAGCTGTTAGTTTAGAAGTATATGTATTTAAATTTTCATAAATACCGATTTTTTGTTGCATTGTATCAATTTCGTTATTATCTAATGCATTTTTATTTCTATATCTTGTACTACCAATTTTAGTATTACTTTTATTCGTGTCAAATTTAGCCCAGAATTGGTCAATTACGCTATTTTTTTCAGAGTCACTAGGAGTTCCATCCCATTCAAAATCATTATTCAAGAAATCTCTAAATTCAGATTTAATGATTGTTCCATCATTGTTCTTATCCATTTTTGATTTCCAATCGCCCAATGTTCCTAAAAATTGATAAAGTTTAGTAATATCATTTGCCATTTTAGAACTCCTTTTTTTTGTTTATTTTCCCTTTGGTATATATATCGGCATAATTTTTTAAAACTTTAGGATTTTAGAAAATATTGTTACAAATGTTTACAAAAAGTTTTCTCTGCATTCAAGAAGCAATCGCAAAACAAAAATATCTCATCTCAAACAAATAAAAAAGCCGACATGGAAAACCACATCGGCTATTGTTATCGAAGATAAAACACTAAACCAAGCCTTCTTTTACGGCTTTGACCGCAGCTTGAACCCTATCATTCACACACATTTTTTGTAAAATTGAGCATACGTGAGCTTTAGCCGTATGCACACTAACTATAAGTTCTTTCGCAATTTCGGTATTACTTTTACCTTCAACTAGATGCTTAAGAACTTCAAACTCTCTATCAGTTAAAGGTACGCGTCCTTCATCAGATGACTTATCTTTTAGAATTCCTAATGTTTCTTGTTTAGGGAATGCATTTAATGCTTTTCTTGCAATTAGCGGATCTAACCAGCAAACGCCTTTTTTAACATCTCTAATTACATCAGCCAATTTAGAAGGATCAATGTCTTTAAGGCAATATGCCATTGCTCCGGATGATAAAGCTGCAATAACTTCCTCTTCTCTATCATGTGATGTTAGCGCAATAACCTTGATATCTTTATCCTTATTAAGTTTATTCATTTCCATAATTTTAACAGTAGCTTCAATACCGTTCATACCCGCAAGACCTAAGTCCATAAGAACAACATCCGGAGTATGTTGTTTTATTAATTCTAATCCATCAGCTGCATTTTCACTTTCTGCAACAACTTTAATGTCTTCATTCGCATTCAAAGCGCATCTTAGCCCTACACGAGTTAATTTAAAATCTTCAATTATAATTACACTTATAGTTTGTTTTTCTGTTTCTACAACTGCTGTCATATAATAATCCTCCTATTGGCTAACGAATATCGCCTTTACATTATAATTAAATAATAAGCACGATTAAGAGTACATTACCCAATCTACTAATATTTAATTAACAGTAATTGTAAACTTGTTGCCAAACATTCACCATAATGTTACGATTAAATAGAGGAGAAGATTTAATGGGTGATAAATTTAATATAATCCAGTTTTTAAAAAGTGCTGTTGCTTCAGGTGCTTCTGATGAACATTTAAAAGTTGGATATTCACCATTTATTAGAAAAAATGGATTTATTATGAAAACCAACATAAGCCCTCTTTCTAAAGAAGAGGTTGATAGTGCGATTTTAGAAATTGCACCAACAGCTATTAGAGATGAAATTCTAACGCTTTGCGATGTTGATTTTATGTATGAAATAAAAGGTTGTTCTCGTTTTCGTATAAATTACAACAGACAACTCGGCATGCCGGCACTTGTAATCCGTAATATTTCTTATACAATTCCTCAATTAAAAGATTTATCTTTACCTGAAATTTTAAATTCTATTGTAGAATATCAAAACGGTATAGTATTGGTTACAGGCCCAACAGGTAGCGGAAAATCAACAACAATCGCTTCTTTGATTAATCAAATCAACTTGACTTCTTCTAAGCACATAGTAACAGTAGAAGACCCGATTGAGTACGTTTTTGGCTGCAAAAAGAGTATTGTTTCACAACGACAAGTTGGAGTAGATACGAAGACTTTTTCTGATGGTATTAAGTACTCATTAAGACAAGATCCGGATGTTATATTTATTGGTGAAATTCGTGATAAAGAAACGATGGAAGCCGCTCTAAAGGCATCAGAAACCGGACACTTAGTATTTTCTACTTTGCACACAAATGATGCTGTTCAAACAATTAATCGTATCGTAAACATGTTTGATGAATCTAATCGTTATTTAATCAGAAAACAGTTATCTGAAACTTTGCGTGCAACTATTGCACAAAAGCTTGTATATTCAGAGCAAGCTAAAAAAAGATTTCCGGCATGCGAAATAATGGTTGTAACTTCTACAATAAAAGATTACATTAATAAAGATAATACAGATGAAATCTATGAACTATTGAGAGATAACACTGTTGATAACATGGTTTCAATGAACACGTCTTTGGCAATTTTGACAGACAAAGGTTGTATTTCTCAAGAAGAAGCATTAGAACATTCTAACGATGAATCAGAGCTAGAAAAAATATTTAGGGGAGTATATCAAGGCACAAAGGCTTATTATGAATAATTATGTTACAGAGGCAATTAATTTAAAATCATATAATTTAAACGATGCAGATAAAATTATCGTTATGTATTCAAAAGATAACGGATTAATAAAAGGCGTTGCAAAAGGGATAAAGAAACCCAAAAGCAAATTGGGCGCTAGAATGGATTTGCTTGTTGCTAACACATTACAGCTTCTTAAAGGTCGTTCTATGGATACAATTGTTCAAGCGCAAACTGTAAATCATTTTAGAAAAACAAGAGAAGATATGGATAAATTAATGCTTTCTTCATATATCTCAGAAGTTGTAATGAATTTTGGAGAAGGTTCTGAAGCTGCTTCTAAAGAAATTTATGAGCTTCTTTATAAAGCATTAAACAGTATTTCGAATTCTGTAGAAAAAAAAGATATGCTTATTGCTGCAATAAAATTCCAATTAAAAATGCTTTTAATTATGGGATTTTGCGTAGAACTTGATACTTGCCTTTGCTGTCGTGAACAAGTGTTGGATGAAGAAATGTATTTCTCATCATCTATGGGAGGTATTATCTGTAAGGAATGTAATGAACATTTGGGTGTAAAATTAAAAATGCACAATAAAATTCGTGATTTCTTGCAAGCTATGCTTCAATTTGACTTTGAATATGAAAGTGAGTACGACAAAAAAGCAACAGAAAAAGTTTGCCAAGTTTGTTTTGATTTGCTGGATGAATACATAAAAACTCATACAAATAAGCGCCAAAAGTCAGTAAAATTGATTAAAGAAATGGCTGGTGTGTAATGTCTAAACAAAAAATAAAGCTTGCGCATTTATACCCAAAATTACTTAATATCTACGGAGACGGCGGAAATATACTTGCGCTAAAAAAAAGATGCGAATGGCGCGGAATAGAAATCGAAATCGATGAAATAAATATTGGTGACGAAATTTCTGAACACGATATGTATTTTATCGGTGGTGGTCAGGATTTACAGCAAATTGCGGTTTCTAAGGAACTACAAAAGCATAAAGAGTTTTTAACCACTGAACGCGATAGAATGTCTGTATTTCTAGGAATTTGTGGCGGTTATCAGCTAATGGGAGATTACTATCAACCGCATAACGGCGAAAAGTTGCTCGGGATAAGTCTTTTAGATGCTTATACTGTTGCCGGTGATAAACGATTTATTGGCAATGTAACAGTTAATTCAGATTTAGTAGAACCAAATACACTTGTAGGTTTTGAAAATCATAGCGGTTTAACTTATCTAAACGGTGCAACAGAGCCAATAGGAACTGTTGTTGTAGGTCATGGTAATAATGGCAAAGATAAAACAGAAGGCGCTAGGTTTAAAAATGTATTTGGAACGTATTTGCATGGTTCTTTCTTGCCTAAAAATCCACAATTTGCGGATTATTTGATAGAGCTTGCGTTAGGTTCAAAACCTGAACCACTAGATGATACAATTGAAAATTTAGCGCACGAAGCACTAGTAAAAAAGAAATATTAGGAGATATTTAATTATGCATAATATAAGAAAAATAACAGATGATTTATTTTATATAGGATGTTCAGATAGAAGATTAAGCCTTTTTGAAAGTGCTTATCCGGTTAAAGATGGTGTTTCTTATAACTCTTATGTTCTAAAAGATGATAAAAATGTTCTGTTTGATACAGTCGATAAAGCATGCGCTGAACAGTTTTATGAAAATTTAACAAAAGCGTTAGAAGGTGAAAATCTTGATTATCTTGTAGTTCAACACATGGAGCCTGACCATGGTGCGCTAATAGCTGAAGTTGTTAAATGTTATCCTAATGTCACTATTGTTTGTACAGCAAAAACTGTCAATATGATAAAACAATTTTTCGATTTAGATATTGACTCCAGAGTTATGGTAGTAAAAGAAGGCGATATCCTTAATACAGGCAAACACGAATTCCAATTTGTTCTAGCTCCGATGGTACATTGGCCGGAAGTTATGGTAACTTATGATAAGACTGATAAAATCCTATTTTCAGCTGATGCCTTTGGCTCTTTTGGTGCAATTAACGGCAATTTGTTTGATAACGAAGTTAATTGGGAAAGAGATAATTTGGATGAAGCTCGAAGATATTATACAAATATTGTTGGTAAATACGGTTTGCAAGTTCAAATGCTTCTAAAAAAAGCAAAAGCGCTTGATATAAAATTAATCTGTCCTTTACATGGGTTAATGATTAGAGAAAATATTGAATTATTTATTGAAAAATATAACAAGTGGTCTACATATACTCCGGAAGAAAATTCTGTATTAATTGCTTATTCTTCTGTATACGGCGGAACAGAAAGTGCTGTAAACTTATTAGCTTCAAAACTTGCAGATAAAGGAATTAAAAACATAAAAATGTTTGATGTCTCAATGACACATTCATCTTTTGTTTTGGCAGAAGCATTTAAGTACTCTCACATTGTACTTGCAACAACAACCTATAATGCAGGCATTTTTGAATCTATGGAAGCATTTTTGCACGTATTAAGTACTCATAATTTGCAGAATAGAAAATATGTAATTATTCAAAATGGAAGCTGGGCACCAACTTGCGGACCTCAAATGCGTGAAATCTTAGAAAAAATTAAAGGTTCAGAAATTTTAAATGATTCAATTTGTATAAAATCAACATTGAAAGAAGAACAAATTGCTGAGTTGGACAATGTTGTAGAGGGTTTAACTAGCTCTATTGCAGGATAACTTATAGAATTGAAAAGTGAAAGTTAATTTTCACCTCACCCTAATCCTGTCTTGAATTATTAGGAGTGTCAACGGAGTAGCGTCTGACCTCCACCTTACGGGCTTACGCCCTACCGAAAATCCGCTCTCCTGTAAGGCTAGAAACGCGTTAAAGACGTTCAAGCAAGCAAGTCTTGCTCCCCTCTCCTTTTATCAATTTTTCATGGAGAGGGTGCCGAAGGCGGGAGAGGGTATTATTAACATTTAATATGAGTTAACTTATGAAAATATTCATAAGAAAATATTATTGATAAAAAAAATGTTGTAATAACAATGGAAAAATTTTTAAACTTAAAGTAATATAATAATGTAGTAAGATGCTTCTAAGTTCCCTCTCATCGGAGGAGGGCTAGGGTAGGGGCTTATAACAACCAAAAAAAGGAGAACATTATGAAAAAATACATTTGTACAGTTTGTCATTACGAATATGATCCTGCCGTTGGTGATCCGGATAATGGAATTCCAGCAGGAACAGCTTTTGAAAATCTACCTGATGATTGGACTTGTCCACTTTGTGCGGTAGGAAAAGATATGTTTGAAGCTGAATAATAAAAAAATATATACAATAACGCTCGCTTTACAAAATTTTGTAAAGCGGGCGTTATTAATAAAATAAATAATTTATCCTTCTAAATACGTATAATCTGGATTTGCTTGTAATTTCGCTTCAATTGTTTCAAAATTTGCCAAACCTTCAGTCGCACCGAATTCAGAAACAACGCAAGAAGAATTTACTGAAGCGTACATCAAAGATAAACCGACATTTAATTTTGTTCTTTCTAATGCCGCACAGAATGTTGAAGCAAACGCATCACCAGCACCAAGAGTAGAAACTACTGGAGATGGGAATACCGGACAGAAATAGAATTTTTGACCATCATAAGCATAAGCACCTTTTCCACCATCAGTTATTACGATGATTTGATAATCCATAACCTTCATAGTTGTTAACATTTTTTTTACATCTCTATGAATAAGCTCATGAGAGAATCTTTCAGTCTTAGTATCCGGTCTAACTTGAATTCCGGTTGTCATTGTCGCTTCTTCTTTATTCATAACAACAATATGAGCAGATTTAAGAATTGTTTTAATATGTTCAAAACCGCGCTTAATACTTGTAGTACCTGCATTAAAACAAATTCTTGTACCTAATTGATGTGCGTATTCTACAATGGGTTCAAGAACTTTATTTGACTCACCATTTAGTGGTGCAACATAAATTAAATCTACATCCTTAATTGCATCATAATTAATTTCATCTTCTCTAATTTCTGCATTAGCGCCTCTGTGTGCTAAAACAGTTCTATCTCCTTGGAAACTTACAAGGATTATAGAAAAACCGGTTGAGGTGTCGGCCTTTTGTATAATATTATTTAATTTAACGCCTCGATTTTTAAATGAGTCTAAAATCCCTTCTGAATAAATATCTTTACCGATTTTAAAAATCGCAGAAGTTTCAAATCCTAAATTATCAAAATTGCAAGCTGTATTTACACCGCCACCGCCGACATTTGATGAAAAAGTGGTTATATCAATTTTTGAGCCGTAAGGATAACTCATAAAATCCGAATTTTTGTTTTTTGAACATACTGAAACTATATTTGCATCGTCGCACTCAACGAAAACATCCATTGTAGCACTACCGATTGTTAGAACCTTTGTCATAATTTTCCTCCTGTGTATTACTATTTTAGTACAAATAGTAAAAATAATTAAATGTTATAGATTAATTATTTCAGGTATTCTATAATTCTTTCAAACTTCATACTTCTTGAAGCTTTTAGGAATAACTTATAATCCTCGCTAACATTTGATTTTATGTATTCTACAGCATTTTCAAGTTCTTTAAAATGCACGCTTTTACAATTTGTAATCGCATCCGAAATATTTTTTGATAAGCTTCCAATAGTTATTACAAATGCGTTTGGAGAAAGTTTTTTATGGCTGTTAATATATTCGCCAAGCTCTTTATGGTATTGAACTTCGTTTTCTCCGAGTTCACCCATATCACCTAAAACCAAAGCGTATTTGTCATAAAGTTCAAAAATTGTGTCTACAAAAGCGCGCATAGATTCCGGATTTGCGTTATAACTATCGTTAATAATTTCATATCCACCGACATTTACTGCTTCCCAACGCTTTTCAATCGGCGTATATTTTTTTAACCCACTTTTAATTTCATCAAAGCTCATACCGAGTTTAAGTCCTGCATTGATTGCAGAAAGAGCGTTTTCAATATTATAATCTCCACCAACATTCAATTCAAAAACTTCATTTTTGTATTCAAACTTTGAATAATGCGCAGATTTTTCTAAAATTTTAACATCTTTTATTGAATAGAAAATCTTTTCGCCTGAGAATTCAACCGTTTTTTTAATTAATTCGTCGTCATGCGCGATAAAAATATTGCCACGTTGGAATTTAACGATTTCGCATTTCGCCTTCGCGATATTTTCACGAGAACCTAAACGCCCGATATGTGCTGTTCCAACGTTTGAAATAATTGTAATATCAGGTTCGGAATACTTAGATAAAAGTTCAATTTCACCCAAACCGCGCATTCCCATTTCTAAAACCAAGACTTCTGTATCATCAGGAGCTTCAAAAATAGTTTGGCAAAAACCGATTTCGTTGTTGTGGTTTAAAGGAGTTTTAAAGGTCTTAAATTTTTCGTTTAGAACAGATGCAACAAGTTCTTTTGTTGTTGTTTTGCCTGAACTGCCTGTAATTGCTACAACTTCAAAATTCATTTTTCTACGTCTGTAATTAGCAAGCTGCAAATACGTAGTCAAAGTATTATCCACTTGCAGATTTCCGCCCTCTTGAGTGCAAAACGCGCCAACCGCACCTTTATCTAGCGCTTGTTGGATAAACTTTTCACCGTCAAAAGATGCACCTTTTAAAGGAAGATAAAAATCTCCGTTTTTAATCGTGCGCGTATCAGTTGAAATATTTACATCCAAATTTTCGTCAATCGGTTTGATGACTTTTGCATTTGTTGCTTCAATTAGTTCTTTTATTTTCATGTTTACTCTCTTTTTTTTAATAATACCCTCTCCTGCCTTCGGCACCCTCCCCCGAGGGAGGGAAGCAAAGATGTTCAATTAACGTATTTAGTCCCCTCCCTTGGGGGAGCGGATTTTCGGTATGGCGTAAGCCCGTAAGGTGGAGGTCGGACGTCTGCCTCTCACAAAACTTGACATTTAGTCAACTTTTGTTCGGCAGAGTGCCGACACTCCGAATAATCCAAGACAGGGTTAGGGAGAGGATGTTATTTCCTTTTCCTTCCTTTTCCTCAGCCATAATTATTATATGTCGAATATTTTTGCGGTACAATTAATTTATGAATATCATAGAAGAATTTGACACAATTACAGCACCGGCGACCCCTCTTGGAATGGGCGGAGTTGGCGTTATAAGGATTTCAGGCGATAAAGCTTTTGAAATAATAAATAAAATTTTTACAAACACAAATTTTAAACCGCGAACTTTTAACCATGGTTGGATAAAAGATGGTGATACAAAAATCGATGAAGTTATTGTGCTTCCGTTTTTTGCACCAAATAGCTATACGGGCGAAGACGTCGTTGAAATTCAATGCCATGGCGGAATTAACGTAGTTAAGAGTATTTTAAATCTCGTGCTTAAAAATGGCGCTCGTATGGCGGAAAAAGGCGAATTTACAAAACGTGCATTTTTAAATAAAAGAATGGATTTATCTCAAGCCGAATCTGTCGCAGATATTATTCACGCTAAAACAGCCGATTTTGCGACGATTTCAATGAAAAATTTGTCAGGAGTTTTAAAAGAACGTATTAATGAAATTCGAAATGAAATTTTTGAAGTATTATCTAGAATTACAGCAGGCATTGATTTTCCGGAAGACGTGAAAGAACCTGAATATTCATATCTTATAGAAAAATTTGAAGATATTTTGGCCAAGATTAACCAAGTTTTGGCAGGTGCAAAAACTTCAAACATCTTTAGGCAAGGCGCTTCTGTTGCCATTATTGGGAAGCCGAATGTTGGTAAATCATCTTTGTTTAATGCTCTTTTGAGCCTTGATAGAGCGATTGTTACGGATATTGCAGGAACAACAAGAGATGTCTTGCGCGAAACGCTTGATTTGGGAATACCTGTAACTCTTGTAGATACCGCAGGAATTCGCGAAGATGAAGATGTTTCAAAAGTTGAAAAGATTGGTATTGAATATTCAAAACAATCCTTAGATGAAGCGGATTTGGTGTTGTTTGTTTATGATGCATCAAAAGGCTTGGATGTAGAGGATAAGGAAGTTTTAGAACTTTTAAAAGACAAAAATTATATTCTCATTGCTAATAAAGCAGATTTAGCAAAAGATGAAAATGCGCTTTGTATTTCTGCAAAAACCGGTGAAGGAGTTAATGAACTCAAAAAACTTTTGAAACAAAAAGTTTGTGATATTCAGCCAGAAGGTTTGGAATTTGTAACGAATGCACGTCAACAAGCATGTTTAGAAAAAGCTAAAACAGCGATAGAACAAGCACTTTTGGCAGCAAATCTTAATGAACTACAAGATTTGATTTCTATTGATGTAAAATCCGCAATTTTAGGCTTAGATGAACTTACGGGCGAATTGATTACAGATAATATTTTAGATAATATTTTCGATCATTTTTGTATTGGTAAATAATTATTAAACATATAACCATCCGAAAGAATGAGTGAAATATGCTTTAAAATTTGATAAAATAAACGTATAGAGAAATTAGGAGGTTATATGTCAATAGATGATGCATTGGTAATGATTTTAGCCGGTGGAGAAGGTAAAAGGCTGTTTCCGCTTACACAAGATAGGGCAAAACCAGCAGTTCCGTTTGGTGGCCGATACAGAATTATTGATTTTGTTTTGAATAATTTTATAAACTCCGGTTTCTTCAAAATAAAAGTTTTAACCCAGTATAAATCAGATTCTTTGAACAAACACATCTCAAAAGGTTGGGTTCTATCGCCATTTTTGAACCAATATGTAGATTTAGTTCCGGCTCAAATGAGAACCGGAGGTGCTTGGTATCAAGGTACTGCTGACGCTGTTTATCAAAATATATTTCATATTCGAGATGAAGAACCTGATTATGTTTGTGTTTTCGGTGGCGACCATATTTACAAAATGGATGTTGGACAAATGCTCGACTTTCATAAAGAAAGAAATGCTGATTTGACAATTTCAGCCATTCCGATTCCGATTGAAGAAGCGCATGAATTCGGAATCATAGAAGTTGATGAAAATTGGAAACTTACAGGTTTTGTTGAAAAACCTCAAACTACGCCAAAAGCTATGCCAAATAATCCAAATATGTGTTTGGCTTCTATGGGAAATTATATTTTTAATAAACAAATTTTATTGGATGCATTAGAAGAAGATGCAAAAATCGAAACTTCAAATCACGATTTTGGCAAAAACGTAATTCCAATGCTTTTAAATCAAGGTAAAAATATTTTTATTTATAATTTTAATGAAAACCATTTTCCGGGAATTACTGAAAAAGAAAAAGGATATTGGCGTGATGTCGGATGTATAGACGCATATTGGCAAGCTAATATGGACTTACTTGATTACGAACCTGAATTGAATTTGTATTCAAAAGAATGGCCAATCAGAACTTTTAATTACAATTACCCGCCTGCAAAGTTCATTTGGCAACAAGGTGATAGAGTTGGTATGGCAACTAATTCAATGGTTTCAGAAGGATGTATTGTATCAGGAGGTATGCTTTCTCGTTGCGTACTTTCGCCGAAAGTTAAAATTAACAGTTATTCTCAAGTATCAGACAGTATCCTAATGGAAAATGTTAATATTGGCAGATATTCTGAAATTAGAAAGGCAATTATTGATAAGAATGTCGATGTTCCGCCTTATACAAAAATCGGCGTAGATAGAGAAGCTGATATTGCGCGTGGTTTTTATGTTTCAGAAGGCGGAGTTACCGTAGTACCAAAAAACGCCAGATTATAAATTAACAAAGGGAGAATTTTGATGGATACGAGTGTAATGTTCAAAATCGGTTACGGACTTTATGTTTTAACTGCAAAAGATGATGCAAAAGATAACGGATGCATTATTAATACAGTAATGCAAGTAACATCAGAACCGTTACAAATTGCAATTGCAGTAAACAAAAAGAATTATACAAATGAGATGATTCAAAAAACAAAAAAGTTCAATCTTTCAATTCTTTCTGAAAATGCAGATTTTGATATTTATAAGCACTTTGGGTATCAATCAGGACGGGAAGTCGACAAATTTGCTTCATTTACAGAAGCAAAAAGAAGTCCAAATGGTGTTTTGTACATAACAAAAGGTACGAATGCTTATATTTCTGCTTATGTTCAACAAGAAGTTGATTTGGGCACTCATTCGTTATTTATAGCACAGTTAGTTGCGGCAGAAAGTTTGTCGGATGATAAATCCGCAACTTATGATTATTATCAAAATTTTGTAAAACCAAAACAGGAAAATGTAGCTAAAAAGGGTTGGAGATGTAAAATTTGTGGTTATATTTATGAAGGTGAAAATTTACCTGCTGACTACATCTGTCCTATTTGTAAGCATGGTGCAATTGATTTTGAAAAACTTTAGTTTTCTATACTTCTAATGGTTGATCAAGTGAGCGAATTGAAACATTCATTGTATCTGGAAACACTTGTTGTATGTGACTCACTAAATCATTTGTTGAAGTTACCCAAAATATCGGAGCTGTCAAAATCTTTGGACTGTACCCGTCAACTGGTTGTAATTTAAACATTACAGGGTCATCGCCGTGATGTTTAGCCAAAATGTTTTTGATTCCGCAGAGTTCTTCATACTTAACATCACGTTTTAATTCTAAAGTTACGATATTAGAGTTTTCTACAGATTTAACATTATCAATAAGAACGCTTACAGTACCTTCTTCTCCGCGGTGTTGAACCTTGCCTGTTATTACAACTTTGTTATCTTGAACAAGCATTTCGCCGAATTCCATGAGTTTTTTATGGAAGCAAACGCAATCAACTTTTCCTGTCAAATCTTCCAAAGTTACAAATCTCAAGAATTTAGACGGATCTTTTTTTGTCGGAATTTGTCTTGTTGCGGTAACCAGTCCACAAAGTGTAACAACTTCTTCTTCCTTTAATTCCTTAAGTTCTGCAACCCTATGCGTCATTAAAAATGGCAACTTATCACGAATTGAAAATAGCGGATGTGAGGTTACATAAAAACCTAAAAATTCTTTTTCAAATAACTGAATTTCTTTATCAGTATACTCGGCATCACTTCCGACAAGCTGATATTGTACATTCTCAAATTCATTATCACCGCCTAAAGCCGAAAATAGACTAACTTGTCCCATCGCTCTATCCTTAGCTTCTTTTGAGGTTACATCTAAAATATGTTCCATATTTTCAAAAAGCTGTTTTCTGCTTTTTTCGATATTAGAAAATGCGCCGGCTTTAATTAAACCTTCTAAAGATTTTTTATTAACGTATTTTGCATCAACGCGTTTGCAAAAATCAAAAATATTTTTAAAATCACCGTTTTCTTCACGCTCTTTTATAATCGCTTCAACAACAGGCGCACCAACTCCTTTAATCGCAGCCATACCAAAACGTATATTTTCTCCGTCAGGCGCATACTCTAAGTATGATTTATTAATATCAGGCGCTAAAACTTTGCTGCCAAGTCTTTGAGCTTCTTCAATATAAAGCTGAGTTTGGTCTTTATTGTCAGCAACACTTGAAAGTAGTGCTGAAAAATATTCAACAGGATAGTGCGTTTTTAAATACGCAGTTTGATATGCTACAAACGCGTAAGCTGCTGAGTGCGACCTGTTAAAACAATATGAAGCGAACGCAAGAATTTGGTTGAAGAGTTTTTCTGCGTCCTCTTTTTTCATATCGTGTTTTGCAGAAGCGGCAATAAATTTACCTCTCTGTTCTTCCATTGTTTTAAGGTCTTTTTTACCCATCATACGACGGACTTGGTCGGCTTGACCAAGTGAATAGTCCGCTAAGACTTGGAAAACCTGCATGATTTGTTCTTGATAAACAATTGTTCCATAAGTATCTTTAAGCACAGGCTCCAAAAGCGGATGTGCATAAGTAATCTCTTGCTTACCGTGTTTTCTGGCTACGAAATCATCAACCATGCCGGAACCCAAAGGACCCGGTCTAAATAACGCAACCAACGCGCCTAAATCTTCAAAAACGTCAGGTTTAAGGCGTTTAACAAGGTTCATCATGCCTTGTGATTCTAACTGGAATACACCTATTGTTTCACCGCGTACAAGCATTTCATAGGTAGGTTTATCGTCAAGAGGAATATTGTTAATGTCAACATCAATTCCACGATATTTTTTAACCATTTTACAAGTTTTTGTAATCATGGTTAAGTTTCTTAATCCCAAAAAGTCCATTTTAAGAAGGTCTAAAACTTCTGTTGCTTCATGTTTAGGATAACCAGTTTGAACAATGCCGTCTTTAGAAGGTTGTACAGGCAAAATCGTATCCAAAGGCGCGTGAGAAATAATTACACCAGCAGCATGCGTACCTGTACCGCATTTCAAACCTTCAATTGCGATAGCCATATCAACCCAACGTTTAAAACTTATTGTTTTGCCGCTTTCAGGGTTCATGATTTGATAATCTTCATCATAAAGCTGTTTAAAATCAGATGTGCCTTCCGCAGCCACAATATCACGAAGCCATTCAGCTTTTGGGTTAGATGCTCTTGCAACATCGAGAGCCGGTTCAATTAAACCTGTAATTCTGTTACTTTCGGCAAAAGGGACTTGTAGAACACGTCCAACACCTTTAAAAGCTGCTTTTGGCGCATAAGTTGAGAATGTAATAATCTGACAAACCTTATCTTCACCATATTTTTTTGTAACATAATCAATAACATCACCACGTTTTTCGATACAAAAGTCGATATCAATATCGGGCATGGTAAAACGTTCAGGATTCAAAAATCTTTCAAACAACAGTTTGTGATAAATCGGGTCAATGTCTGTAATTTCCAATGCGTATGCGACAACCGAACCCGCAGCTGAACCTCTACCGGGGCCTACAGGAATATCATGAGTTTTTGCAAAGTGAATAAAGTCCCACGTAATCATAAAGTACGCAGGAAAACCCATGTGATTGATTACGCCCAATTCATATTTAGCACGTTTAATAATATCCTCAGGAGGCGGATCTCCGTAACGCTTCTTCAAACCCTCAAACACAATGTGTTCCAAATAGTTTTCAATACCTTGAATATACTTAGCTTCTTCCATAACATCGGCTGTATTTTCGGTTTTGTTTTTCTTCTTTAATCGTTCGATAATTTTAGGGTCAACATCATCAGAAGTGAATATAAACTCTTCAGGAACATCATAATGAGGAAGTGGTGCATTATGTAGTTCAATTTCTACATTACATTTATTTGCAATTTCTTCTGTATTTGCGCAACATTCTTCAAATGTAGCATCATCCATCCAAGAAAAAGCCTTACGCATTTCTTCTTTTGATTTAATATAAAACTCATTATTAGGAAAATGAAAACGCTTTTCATCATCTTTATTTGCGTTTGTTTGAAGGCATAATAAAGTATCTTGTGCGTCCGCATCCTCTTTTCTCAAATAGTGTGAGTCGTTTGTGATAATCATTTTAATGCCAAGTTCTTTGGCAATCTTCATTAAGTCAGGATTTGTGCGTTTTTGCTCATCCATATTGTGGTCTTGAAGCTCGATATAATAATCATCTCCAAACAAATCCTGATAACGCTTTGCAACTTCTTTAGCTTGGTCATATTCGTTTTTTAATAGATGTTGTAATACTTCGCCACCTAAACAAGCAGACGCGCAAATTAAACCTTCATGATACTCTTTTAATAACTCAAAATTTATACGAGGTTTATAATAGAAGCCTTCGCACCAAGCAGTTGAAACTAATTTAATAAGATTTTTATAACCTTTATTATCCTTTGCAATTAAAATCAAGTGATATAAAGGATTATTAGCGCTGTCTTTAACGTGAATGTCACCGGAATTTACATAAAATTCGCAACCAATAAGCGGATTGATGCCGGCATGCTCTGCAAGTTCGTAAAATTCAATAGCTGAGTACATTACGCCGTGGTCAGTAATTGCAATCGCAGGAAGATTATTTTCTTGAGCATACTTAACTAAGTCGCCAACTCTAATCATCCCATCCAGTAAAGAATATTCCGAGTGAATATGTAAAGGTATAAAATTAGCCATAACTATAATTTAACACAAGGGCGTATTAAGGTTTGTAAATTTTAAGGCGAACTCGAATTTATTCTATAACAATGATTTATATAAACATTTGTAAATAAAGTAAAAAATACACTAGTAAATCTTAGAAAAAATGTTACCATGATAAAAAGGGATGTTTGAAGAAAAGAATTGAATGTAAACATTTTGTAATAATTAGTCAATTATTTTTATTTATCTGTTTTATATTTCTATAATGTGATGAAGGTGCAAACGTGAAAAAAGAAAAAGATTTAATAAATAAGATTACAGAGATTACAACAAAAGCCCCAATAACCTCTCCAATTCAACAAGAACGGTTGGTCTCTAAGGTTAATTCATTGACATTTCATTCTTGCGCGAATTCTTTAACCAAACCCCAAAATAAATCATTTAGTAATGAAAAAGGATTTACTTTAAATTATAAAACCGTTGTTGATGAACTTGTTAAAATTTCCGAAGTTGCGTCTATTGCAGAATTTTATACAAAGATTTATTCAATAATTTCACAAAATATAGATTCTGATTTTATGGCGTATGGATTTTTTAAAGATAAATCAAATTGCATTAATCTGAATTTACGAGATAAAGCAGGAAATTATTATTCAACAAAAGTATTTTTAAAAGAAACCGAAAATCCGATAGTAGAAGCATTTTTAAAACGTCAAATTATATTTAAAGATGATGTAGACTTTTTAAAATTGTCATATTTTACAAACCATGCAGTTGTCATCTTACCGTTAATTTCAGTAAACAAATGCATCGGAGTCCTAATCGTAGAAGATAATTACGCAAGACAAAATATCGGTTTGTATAAATTAATTGCAAACTATTCTGCTCTTTTTGCGCATAACTTTGATTTGATTGAAAAGAGTGATGAATATGCAAATACTGATAACTTAACGCTTTTATACAATCATAGAGGCTTCCAAGAAATTCTATCAAATGAAATTGAACGCGCAAAAACTAACAAACAACAGCTTTCTATCGTTATGATGGATATTTGTAATATTACAAGAATCAATAGAGAGCTTGGCCATGCAAAAGGCGATGAAGTTATTAAAGTTGTTGCCGAAAAAGTACGCCAAAACATTAGAGAAGGCGATATTGCAGGTCGTTATGGCGGTGATGAAATTGCCTTAATTATGCCTAAAACATCAGTAGAACAAGCTAAGTATGTAGCAGAATACATTACTTACTCTCTTTCTTGTTGTTTTATTGACGATATCGGGCCTGTTAAAGTTTCAGTTGGTGTTTCAACATACCCTGATTGTGCGGATGATAAAGAAAAATTGTTAATTCTTGCAGAACAAGCAATGTATATTTCACAAGCAAAAGGTTATAAAGACGGCATGTCCGCAATTATCAGCTCTGCCGACTTTAACTTCTGGGATGATATTGCGCTTCAATCTTATGCAGAAGTTATCGGAAAACGCCACTCTCAACTTGGTGTCAACTTTGAAGAAGAATTGTTAGCGAAATTTAATGTTGATCATGAAATGTCAGGCAACAGAATCTCGGAAATTGCAACCTCTTTAGCAGGTGCTATTGATGCAAAAGACCCGTATACAAAAGGTCATTCAACTTCTGTTTCAAAATTTTCAGAAGCTTTGGCACGTGCAATTAATCTTCCTGAAGGTGAAGTTGAACGCATTAAATTGGGTGCGTTGTTGCATGATGTTGGTAAAATTGGCATTCCTGAATCAGTGCTTAAAAAAGAAGGCCCATTGTCTGATGATGAATGGTGTATTATGAAACAACACCCTGTAATTGGCGCAGAAAAAGTGCTTATGCCTAATCCTTCGCTAAGAGATTTAATCCCTATTGTAAAATACCATCACGAAAGAATTGACGGTAAAGGTTATCCGGAAGGTCTTAAAAACGGTGATATTCCGCTTGCAGCAAAAATTGTAGCAATTGCTGATACTTATCACGCATTGATTAGTGATAGACCATATAGACGCGGTATGAATATAGAAAAAGCTATTTCTATATTGGAAGAAGGCGCAGGAACTCAATGGGATGGCGATTTAGTAAGAACATTTATTCAAATTGCACCATCTTTAGGAGTTTAGATATTTGTTTTCTATAAGTTTTTTTAGGGCTTTGGCATTAACTGCTTGAGGCTCTAATTCTATAATTTTGTCTAAATTTTGAACAGCTTCCTTGTATTGCCCAAGGTTCTTTTGGATTGCTGCTATAGAATAATATGCATCAATAAATTTTGAATCTAAAGCAACAGCTGTTACAAAATCATCAAGAGCTTGTTTTGGATTTGTTTTAAATAACAATTGACCGCGATTAAAATAAGCATCA
The DNA here is from genome assembly GCA_934754735.1 of uncultured Candidatus Melainabacteria bacterium. Lineage (GTDB taxonomy): Bacteria > Cyanobacteriota > Vampirovibrionia > Gastranaerophilales > Gastranaerophilaceae > CAG-196. The sequence continues at coordinate 1,137 of CAKVJE010000004.1, read as the reverse complement.
ATCATATTTTTATTAATTTCAATTGCTTTTGTGTAATTTTCGTAAGCTTCTGCTACTCTATTTAGACTATGAAAACAAATTCCTTTATAAAAATATGCGAGTTCTGCATTTTTATTGAGAGTTATAACTTCATCAAAACTACTTATCGCTTCCGGAAAATTCCCTTCATTAACATCTGCAATTCCTAAGCTCAGATAAAACTTTTCATTAAACTCTTTATCATCCTTTAGGCAAACTGTCTGAAATAGAAGTGCTTTATTATCTAAAGCCATTTGAAACTTAGGATTAAGTAAAATTGCTTTATTATAATCTTCCAAAGCGCCTTGATAATCTTTTTGTTTAAATTTTGTATAGCCACGATTATTAAACGCTAATGCACATTTTGAATCAATTTCAATAGCCTTATTATAATCATTAATAGATTCCGAGTATTGCCCTAATTCGTTATATACCAATCCTCTGTTAATCCAAGCATCTAAATATTTTGCATTTAAACTTAATGCAATTGTGTATAATTCAAGTTTTTTCTTTAAATCTTTTTGTATGAGTGCTAAATAGAAATAATATTCCTCTTTGAGTCCAACTCGCTTTAAGTCGTTTTCAATAAGTTTTCTAGCAGATTCTGTATCATTTGCGCTAAGCGCATCCCCAATTTTCTTTAAAACTTTATTTTTATCTTTCATAGAACTAATTTTAACATAAAAAAACTTTCTTAGAATTCTCCTGTATCATATATTTTTTTCGTCTAATTTTAACCATCTGGATAGTATGTTAAAAACTTGTATTCTGATAAATAGCTTTTTGTAGCCTTCTTTTTTATCATCTATTAAAGATTTGTTTGTGCTAGAATATCTTTTGTAATAGTTAGGGGGATCCGCCCCGGGGGTAAATAAATAAGCCTGTAAATGTCATTACTAGCTTGAAGTGAGATTTATCCCATAACAGAAAGGATAAAAAATGGAAAAAAACAACGAAACACTAAGGGTTTTAAGACACTCTTGCTCACACATCATGGCTCAAGCCGTTCAAAAGTTGTTCCCGCAGGCAAAGTTAGCTATCGGGCCGGCAACAGATGATGGTTTCTATTATGACTTCGATTTGATTGATGGTCATGCTTTCACTGAAGAAGATTTGGCA
>CAKVJE010000003.1 GCA_934754735.1 uncultured Candidatus Melainabacteria bacterium | reverse complement strand
ATTTAAGAAAAATATCTTAATAAACATTGGTAAATAAGTAATAACTAGGTTTTTATATTTCACTGAAACTTATAAAATACTAAATATGTGATACTGAAGCACACCTGCAAATTCGTGTCAGTGGCTTCCTGTGAATATTTTGCTATATCAACAAAATAAAAATTTAATACAATAAAAACAGCATACTTAAAGTATGCTGTTTTTCATCAATCAATTTTCACTTCTTCGTTTATTTCTATCGGAAGTTCGGCAGTTTTAGGGACCGGATTATTTTTATATCTGTAATACAAAAACATGTCTAGCAATAGAAACACTGCATTTGCGTAATATATCCAAATTACATAGTCATTATTATACAAAAGTTTATTTAAAATTCCGCAAATATATCCAAATAGAATTAAATATGAAAAAGTAAGGCTTTTTCCATGTACGCATTTACATTTATAAGTTTTGTATGCTGCAATCGGCCAACTTAATCCAAAGCTTGCCATCATACCGGCTTCTAATAAACTCATAGTAACTCCTTATAAATTTTTAATACTCTATCATAATCTAATACAACAAAATTATTTGCCATCAAACGCCCTTGAGTTTTCATTACGCTTTCAGCGAAATCTTCTGCATCCTTTTCAGTTACACCGTATTCGTGCAAAGGTTTCTTTTGCAATACAGAATTCAACAAGTTTTCTAGTTCTTCATAAACAACTTTCACATCGCAATGAAGAAGGTTTGCTAAAAATTCATTCATAGTTGCGATTTCGCCATCTTGTTTAATTTCCATATAATTTTTCAAAACACCAGTAAATACGGCATAATTGCTTTCTCCATGTGGAACGTGATATTTTGCACCCAATGGATAACTCAATGCGTGAACCGCTGCACAACCTGCTGTTTCAAACGCAATACCAGCAAAGTTGCTTGCCGTCAAGAATGTATCCATCAAATCAGGCAAAATTTCTTTACCTTCTTTAACAAGTCTTTGATAGCTTGTAATAATCATTTCAATAGCTTTATAACCAAATAATTTGGAATAATCGGTTGCTTTTGGGGATAAACTTGATTCAACAGAATGTACCAAAGCGTCAATTGAGCTTGTTGCAAAAACTTTAAACGGTAATGATTTCAAAAGTTCAGGAATAAGAACTGCCTTTTCTGCAAACATTTCAGGCGAAGTCAATCCCATTTTTACACCCAATCTTGTTCTGTTGATGATTGAAATATTTGTAACTTCACTGCCTGTACCACAAGTTGTAGGGATAATAATTAGTTCATAATGTTTCTTTAATTCATTTTTTTTGTCGTATAATTTATCGACAGATTCTCCGTTTGTTACTGCCAAAACTTTTGCTATATCAATGATTGTACCACCGCCGATTGCAATTATTCTTTTGAAAGTATATTTTGCGGCTTCATTAATAATTGCATCAACCATAATGTCTGTTGGTTCACCTGCACCGAATTTTTCTTGGAAAATTGTTTTTACAGGCAAATTTAATTCTTTGAAATATGGATTAAAAATATATTCATTTGTAAGAATTAAATCATCTTCCCCCAATTCAAATTCTTTTGCAAATTCTTTGCAAGTTTGGAATTTATGCAATTCCGGTTTTAATATTAACTGTTTCATGATTAAAAATCCTTTCTTTTAGGAGAATTCCGGACTACATTATGCAATCCGGAATTTATTATAACAACATATTTAAGCCCAAATTTCTTCATCTGTCGGAACTTTTTTATCCTTATTATAAAGTCCGATTTGAGAAACGTTAATTAAGTGAGTGTAATTCAAGTTTTCTGAAATACTGTTGTTACCCCAAGATCCACAACCTAATGTTGTAGTTGGAGCAAAGCCATTATACAAACTGCCGCCTGCACCTGTTGATGAGGATTGGTTAACAATTAAACGACTTACCGTCAAATTTTCACCTGCATAACGAACATGTTCCATATCATTTGAATGAATTGATGCTGTATGACCTTTTCCTTCATATTCCAAATCTGATTGAGCAAGTTTAATAGCATCTTCAAATGTATCGTAAGGAGCAGTAATCATTACAGGACACATTTTTTCACGACATAAAGGTTCGCCGTTGCCTTTACCGATTGCCCTTGCCTTAATCAAAATCATTCTTGTACCTTCCGGAACTTCAACATCAGCAAGTTTTGCAATTGTTTGAACAGATTGACCAACAATTTTTCTATTGATTGGACCGTTTTCAGGGAAGATTGTATCAGCAAATTTTTTGATTAATGCTTCATCTTCAACAACAAATACGCCGTTTTTTCTAAACAAGTCAAGAACTTTATTAAAATCTTCTTTTGGAATGAATACGGCTTGTTCACCTGAACAAATGATACCATTATCAAAAGTTCTGCCGATGATAATTTTCTTAACGGCATCTTCGTAGTCAATTCCTCTATCCATAATAACTTGAACGTTACCAGGACCAACACCTAATGCAGGGTGACCTGATGAATAAGCAGCTTTAACCATACCGCCACCGCCTGTTGCTACAACTACATCAACTTTTTTCATTAATTCATTTGTAGCATCAATTGATGATTTTTCGATTGTTTGAATTAAATCAACAGGAGCGTTGTGTTTTTTCAAAATTTCTCTAAACAAATCTACAACGTATTTGTTTACATGTTCTGCTCTTGGGTGCGGAGCAATAATAATTGCGTTTTGACCTTTAATAGCAAACATAATATTACACATTGGAGTTACAACAGGATTTGTTACAGGGGTTACTGCACCAACGACACCTTTTGCTTTTGCAACTTTGATAATTCCTGTTTCTTTATTTTCTTCAATAATCCCTACTGATTTTTTGCCTTTCAAACTGTTCCAAATACATTTTGATTTACCGTGGCATTTTGCAACTTTGTCTTCATAAACACCCATTTGAGTTTCATCAACTGTCATTCTGGCTAATTCTTCAGCTCTATCATAAACGACTTTACCAATTTCTTTAACAATAGCATCTGTTTGTTCTTGAGAAAATGATTCAAATTCTTGTTGAGCTTTATGAGCTTTTTCAACTAACGAATTAATCAATTCTTCTGCACTAATTTCGTTTTCCATTTTTATATTTCCTTTCTTACAATTTCAACCTATAACAATATGTTAGTTTTGTAATTCAATTTTGTACATTCTTTTGTAAGTATAAAAATTTTTTTGCGTTATTTAAAACTTTCTTTACTTTCCAAACTCTTTTTTTAATTTCGTTAGTACATACAAATTTTATCAATATGATAAATTATTGGTAAGTGAAAGAGTAAGTGAGGTAAAAACTGTGGACAAAGAATTTGAAAAAAGGATTAGAGATAAAAGATATTTAACTAAAGTTATGGAACCGGCTGAGGCTGCAAAGTTTATAAACCCTAATATGACACTTGGTGTTAGTGGTTTTACGATTGCAGGGTATCCTAAAGTTATTGCAGGAGAGCTTGCCAAACGTGCAGATAACGGTGAAAAGCTTGATTTAACAGTTTATTCAGGAGCTTCTCTCGGAGATGAGTTTGATGGTGAACTTGCAAGAAAAGGAGCTTTAAAAAAACGTATTCCTTACCAAACCAATAAAGATTTGAGAAATGCGATTAATGACGGGAAAGTCGGCTATCATGATGTTCCGCTTGGTTTGATGCCTGTATGGGTAAAAAGAAATTTCTTAAACCATGTTGATGTTGCAATAATTGAAGCAACTGCGATTGATGAAAACGGAAATATTATTCCGACAACTTCTGTTGGTACTTCTAACATATATGCAGAATGTGCGGACAAAATTATAATTGAAGTAAACACTTATGTTCCAGCGTCTTTAGAAGGGGTTCATGATGTTTATTCTCCTGAAAATCCTCCATATACAAAACCTATTCCAATTACAAAAGTTGACGATAGAATTGGAACACCTTATATAAAATGTGATTTTGATAAAGTTGTTGCTGTTGTTCACAGCACAATTCCTGATAATGGAAGGAAAGTTGTACCATCTGATGCGGAATTTGATGCTATGGCTAAAAATTTGGTTAACTTTTTGAAAAATGAAGTTGAACATAAAAGATTGTGTAATCCGCTTCCTCCTATTCAAGCAGGTGTCGGCAGTGTTTCAAATGCAGTTTTAGAATGTTTGAAAGATTCTGATTTTGAAGATTTAACAGTATATTCAGAAGTTTTGCAAAATTCAATTTTCGACCTTATTGAGGCAGGAAAAGTTAAATGTGCATCGGGTACGTCCTTGACAATCTCTTGGGATAAGATTGATGAGTTCTTTAAAAACTTTGAAAAATATAAAGATAAAATTGTACTAAGACCGCAAGAAATCAGTAACCACCCCGAAGTTATCAGAAGACTTGGTATAATTGCGATTAACACAGTTATTGAGGCAGATATTTATGGTAACACTAATTCTTCATACATTAACGGTTGTCGTTTGATGAATGGTGTCGGCGGTTCTGGCGATTATTGCGAAAATGCTGGACTATCAATTTTTATCACAAAATCTACTGCAAAAAATGGAGAAATCTCTTGTATTGTCCCACTTGTTAGTCACGTTGACCATACAATCCATGAAATCCACGCACTTATTACAGAACAAGGGGTTGCAGATTTGAGAGGTTTAGACCCGATAGAAAGAGCCAAAACAATTATCGAAAATTGTGCACATCCGAAATTTAAACAGGAATTGTACGATTATCTTGATAAGGCTATAAACACTTGTAAGTACAAGGAAATGCCTGTTGATATTGAAGATGCGTATAAATTTTCTAATATTAAGTAAAAAATATTAATTTCAAGGTAAAATAAAATTATGGACGAAAATAAATTACTTGAAATGTTTAAATTGCGTGAAGATATCCTTATGGCATTAGAGGAAGGCATCTTAGCAATTGATAAAAACAAAAAAGTTATATTTATAAACAAATCAGCAATTCCAATGCTGCATATAACAGAAAGTGAACCTATCGGTAAAGATTTGAATGAGATTTATCCTGCATCAAGATTAGGTGAACTCTTAACGACAGGTAAAAAAGAATTCAATGTGCAGATGAAATCATTAAAAAATGATTACGTAATTTCTGATAGAATGCCAATTTATGATAATGGTGAAATCGTTGGAGCATTTGCTATTTTTAGAAACAGAACTGAGGTCGTACAACTTGCAGAAAATTTGACCGGGGTTAAACATCTTGTCGAATCAATGAGAGCAAATAATCACGATTTTGTGAATAAATTACATGTAATCTTAGGCTTAATCCAAATGAAAAAATACGATGAAGCAGTTGAATACATTATGAATGTCAGTATGGTACAAAAAGAGATAATAAGTGCCATTATTAAACAAATTAAAATTCCATCTATTGCTGCTCTTTTGATTGGGAAATTTGCTAGAGCATCAGAACTTGGCATCCATTTTGCATTGGATTCATCAAGTTCACTGGAAGAAAACGATACAAGAATTCCGTCAGATGTTTTTATAACAGTGCTTGGAAATTTAATCGAAAATGCGATGGATTCACTAAATTCAGCAGATGTTTCCAACAAAAAAATATATGTATCTATTTTATCAACGCCAAAAGAAATAAAAATTGTCGTAAGCGATAATGGTAACGGAATAAAAAAATCTAATTTGAAAAAGATATTCAAAGACGGATTTTCGACAAAAAGTAATTCTAGAGGAACGGGGCTTTTTGTTGTTAAATCATTGATTGAAACTTATAACGGTAAAATTTCGGTTACGTCAGAAATGGAAATAGAAACCAAATTCACCGTTAAATTTAAGAAAGAAGGGAAATGATGAAACTTTATGCACTAAATACAGGGTATTTAGAAACCGATAAAAATACCGTTGTTGCATGTGCAACACTTGGAACACGCTCTAATCCGCATGTTCAAAATGAATGGATTAAACTGCCTGTAATGGCTTATTTAATTGAAACAGATGATGGTTATATTTTATATGACACAGGCTCAAACCCTGAAGCCATGAACGGTTATTGGCCTAAAACAATGCAAGAAATTTATCCGCTTTATCAAAAAGAAGAAGAAAGATTGGAAAATCAACTTAAACTTTGCGGAGTTAAACCGGAAGATATTAAAACAGTTGTACTTTCTCACATGCACTTAGACCACGCAGGAAATATTAATTTATTCCCTCACGCTGATGTTTATGTTCCTGGGGAAGATTACAAATATGGACTTGCAAAAGTTCACATGAACCCTGATAGAGAAACTCATGGCGGATATATCAAAGGAGATTTGGAAGCACCCGTAAAACAATATCATTTGGTTGATGAGGATTTTGAACTTGCAAAAGGGGTTGAAGTAGTTTGTCTTGCCGGTCATACTCCAAATCTCTTAGGGCTTGTTGTTCATCTTGAAGGACAAACTATAATTCTTCCTCAAGATTGTGTTTATACATCAGAAATTTTTGGACCACCTGCAAAAATGAGTGGTTTTATGTATGATAGTGTAAGTTTCTTAAAATCAATCGAAAAAGTAAGACGTTTGGCTAAAAAATATGATGCAAAAGTCTTTCCTGCTCACGATTGGGAATTTTTCCAAACAATGAAATTAGCACCTAAATATTATGAATAAGAGGTAATAAATGTACAAGGTTTTAATCGTAGAAGATGACCCTATGGTTGCAATGATAAATACTCATTATGTTGAGCAAGATTCCCGTTTTTATGTTGTTCAATCTTTCAGGAACGGGAATGATGCGTTCAAATATTTGTCAGAAAATCAAGTGGATTTGACTATCCTTGATGTTTATATGCCAGTGTTAGATGGTTTATCTTTGCTAAAAAAAATCAGAACGGAAGAAATTAATACTGATATAATTATGGTTACGGCATCAAATGATAAAAATACCCTTGATACGGTTTTAAACTTTGGGGTCATTGATTACCTTGTCAAACCTTTTGTACAAAAACGATTTCAACAAGCACTGGACAAATTCGTTGAGTGTAGAGTTCAAAAAAATAATGTTTGCGTTCTGGACCAGAAAAAAATTGATGAAATTATGAATAGCGAACATTTTGGGAATAATAATTTTGAACTTCCAAAAGGTATTCAAGAAAAGACATTAGACAAAATCCGCGAATACTTAAGAGAAGATACAAATAGCGGACATACATCAGAACAAATTGCAGCATTTTTGGATATTTCAAAAGTTACGGTTCGAAAATACATGCACTATTTAACAAAAAACAGTGAAGTTATAGAACAAATAAATTACGATACCGGCGGCCGCCCTTGCATGGTATATTTTATGAAGTAGCCAATGTAAATATCCGATTCTAGTGTAGTATTTATTATAAAAATTTGTTTTGTTCCTACTCGCACGAGTTTTAAGAGAATTAGAATTCTAATTGTAAAAAACTTTGTCAATTCAATGAAGCACATCTGCAAATTCGCGTCAATGGTCTCTCTGCTGATATTTTGCTATATTAGCAGGTAAAGATTCAGAGCTTTTAGCAATATTCCACATTAATGCCAGTATTTTGTCAGGGCCTATGAAGGAATTTTGTTACAAAGCGACGCAATTAAATGACTTTGTTAATATAATTGGCAGAGCTGTGAAATTATTACGACTAAGAGTTTAAGGTGCAAAAAATTGCACCCTACCTGCTAAAAACGAACCGAGTTGTAAAATTACAAAAATTCTGATATTTGTTTAGGGAATTCTTTATTGTAATCATTAGAAGGATGCCTTATAGAATAAAAATTTTTAATTTCTAACGTTTCGAGTGCTGTTTTTGCAGTTTTGCCCAATGCTATAATTGTTGTACTTGGGTATAATTCTTTTGTAAAGTACTCTAAAATATGTTTATTTGCTTTCAATTCTTCTGGTATAGGATTTTCAAACCATTTATTTTTTTCTTTGTGAATATTAAATGCAAAAGCATTCCATAAAACAAATGATTTCTTGCTTGTTTTTATCTCATTCCAAACTTTTGATGCAGTTAATTCATATATTGCTCTCTTTTTTGAAGTGCATTGGAATGGCAAATCACATTCTTTAATTACTTTTTCGGATGTCATAGCAATACCAGTATAACGAGCGCCTTTGCTTGGTGATTCCGCTATTAAAATGTAATCAACCTTTTCAATCTGTAATAAATAATTTCTTAAATTATCACATCTTATGTCTTGTGCATTATCAATGTCGGTTTCATCAGATTCTATCCAAGGATTAAAAATATATTTTGCATTTGATAAAACACTAGAATCAAATGTCTTTAATAAAGATATAAAATATTCAACTTTCTTTATGTGGGTATTGTTCATTATATTCTCATTCCAACATAATGTATATTAACACATAACTTATCAAAATAGTATCAGTTAGTTTAAGAATGAAATTATCAGAGAGTTTTGGAATTTATATCAGTTAGTTTTGAAATATTTCCCTCTAAATGCGTGTAAATTGAGAATTCTCTCAAACTTCCGGGGGTACTTTTCTCAATCTCTCTGATAATCTACAGAAATTATTTCAGAAGAAATCACATATAAAGATAAAAACTTTAACATAAAACTAAAGCCGATATTCCAAACAATAATAGAAAATCAGTACAATTTGGTACAAAAAAATGCTAACAATCGAACTCTGGAAACAGGCATTAAAAAAGGGCTTGAAGCTAATTCTTGCCCTAATAATAGAAAAACTCCCCAGGTTGGACTCGAACCAACAACCTACCGGTTAACAGCCGGTTGCTCCGCCATTGAGCTACTGAGGATTATTTCTAAAACCATATTTAGTTTACTTCTCTATAGTAACAAATAAATTTTTTTTGTAAAGACCTTTTTTATATTTTTTTTAAATTCATGTATTTGGAGTATTAAATCAGCATAGTTGTGCTAATATATATCTATGCAAAAAGAAATCATACCACTCAGAAATTACGCACACATCGGCGATGCAGTTTGGGAAGTTTTTGTTAGAGATTATACAATTCTACAAACCTCAAACAGCAAGCTTCTTCATAAAATCACAACTGACCGAGTAAAAGCATCTTTTCAAAAGGACATGCTAGAATACATCATGCCAGACCTTACAGAAGAAGAACAAGAGCTTGCAAGGCGTGGGCGCAACTTATCAATTCCGGTTGCAAGACGTTCAATCCAGCACGAATATCGCCCTGCAACAGCGTTTGAAGTCTTAATCGGCTTCTGGTATCTCCATGACAAAGATAGGCTAAATTATTTTTGGAATAAGTTCAAACAAACTGAATTTTTTAGTTAAGCCCTAATTCTGAATTAATCCTACTCAAATACTCTGTAACCATTTCGCGCTCCGGATATTCGGTTTGTAAATTTCTAAGCTCCTTTCTTGCAAGCGCCAAATACCCTGTTTCATAAAGAATTACGGATTTCAAAAATCTTGCTTCAAAAAAATCTCCAACCAACTCTTCAAGCGCTTTTTTATAATGTTTTTCAGAATAATACAAATTCGCAAGCGCAAAATGATATGTTTGATTTTCGGGCGCTATAGAAATTGCCGTATTATAATACTTTTTCGCGAAATCCAAATCACCTTTTTTATAATAAGCATTCGCTAAATTAAAATAATAATCAGGATTTGAGCGTTCCTTTTTTATTGCACCAAGAAATGACGCAATCGCTGTCTGAAAATTTTCTCTATAAGTTTCAACAAGTCCAATAAAATTCAATTTTTCCGCAGTTAAATCCTTAAATTTATTAATAAAATCAAAACATTTATCTTTTTGATTAAGTGCATAATAAATTTGCCCTAAAAGAAGCAAAAAATCTTCATTTTCTTGATTAACATCACAAAACGGCAACAAAATATCAAGCGCTTTTTGAAATTCTTTTTTGTAATAATAAGCTCTTGCGATTTCCATAACAACTACAAAATCGTTCGTATCTGCATTATACTCAAAAATCTCATCAAATTTATTCTGTTTAATCAGCAGTTTAAAAATTTCCGCCAAATCCGAACTGGAATGAGAAACACAATAAATATTTTTTGCGGTCTGTTCAGCTTCTTGCCAAGCGTTTTTGCTGATAAAAATATTTTTTAGAAACTTCAAAGCCTCGATATGTGCAGGATTTTTTTCTAAAATCGTATCAATGTAGCCCAATGCTTTTTCTTCATTTCCGATTTTGAGATACAAATCCGCAAGTTCCAGCAAAAGCTCTGTGCTTGTATTGTCAAGCTCTAATGCTTTATAAAAAACTTCAATTGCGTGTTTGTAATGTCCTTTGCTTTTTAAGGCAAAGCCTTCTTGCAACAAATTTTTAATCATGTTTTCTTAATCCGATAATTTTCGGCTTTTCTTCTTTCTCTTCTTCTTTTGGAGTATTAATAATTACTAAAACTTCGTCTTCACCTGACATTTTAAGATTATTTCTCGCAATAGCTTCCAAGCCGGTAACGTTTGAGAAGTTTTTGATATTATCTTTCAATTGTTCATTCAAAGCCAACGCAGAATCACGAGTTTTAGTAATTTGAACAATTTTTGCTTTGTATGAAACGATTTTTGAAATATTCAGAATTGCGCTAATCGTAATTTGAATCAAACAAAGCAACAAAACAACGGTTAAAAAAGAATAGTAAAATCCGTTTGCAGTCGAATTTGAACGTGGTCTATTCTCAACAGAAACTCTTCCTGATTCTTTCTTAGTCTTATTTACGACCCTTTTTGGTCTTCTTTCTGCTTGCTTGTATCGTATCATAAATCAATTATATAAAATTTTACTGTCAATTACAACTTAAAACCTGTTGAAAAATTAATTGCAGAGCTTTGTCTTCCGTTAGAATAATATGATTGAGCAACGCCCAATTCAAATTTCAAAGACTCTGCGTATTTTTTTAATGCAGGCGTATAAACTAATGTTATTTCATTTTTATTTTTTGGTCTACTTACATAATTAGTAAACGAATTTTTTAACGTCAATTTATCAGTTATGTGCCATTCCGGAGTTATACGAACCGTACCATATTGCGTACCGACATCTTGAGAAGATGATTGCCTAAATTTTGTATCTAAAGAAAAATACTTAGGAGAATCGTATCTTAAAAAAACACCTGTAGTAGATTCGATTTGTGAAAAAGAAATTTCTTCACCCCAGAGCGAACCATAAGTAACTCCTTTTCCAATTTGATCAGACAATGTTCCGCTGAGAGGAAGAATGTCTTTCAAATTGTTTCTGCTTACTGACGCCCTTGCAAGGGCACTCCTGGGCGTGTTAGTGTTTGTTGTAATATTTAAGACGCCGACTGGAAGCGTAAGTGAACGCTGTGGGATATTTACCTTTGGTTTATCAACGTTTTCGTCAAGATAAATCGTTTCCACAGGGTTATCATCGTATTCAACCTGTCCTTGAAGCTTGTATGTTTCCTTGATTTGCGCTTCTTCCGCGAAAGCCGGCGCAAAATTTAAAAACAATAAAGCTATAATCAAAAATTGTCTTAACATATCAATATTTTAGTTTAAAGAAATATCTATTTCAATAATATAGTTTTACAATACATAAAAAATTTTTACTACATAATTTTTTGATGATACAATACATATATGTCAAACTATAAGCTATTAGAATCAGATAACAACTCTATATTTGTGACAGTTACTACAACTGACATGAAACCAATATTAATTGATAATATTTCATTATTGAAAACAGCAATCATAAAATCTAAGCAAAATTACAACTATGATTTTGTTGCGGGTGTAATTTTGCCGGATCATTTCCACATGATTATAAAGCCGGCACCAATTGAAGACGCCTCAAAAATTATATCAAATATCAAACAATATTTTACTCACAATTTAGATGACAGTTACAAGCCGGCAGATAAAATTGTTTGGCAAAAAGGATATTCCGGCAATAAAATAAATAGTCAAAATGATTTGATGAAATATTTGGATTACATACACTATAACCCTGTAAAACACGCCTGCGCAAACAAACCAAGAGATTGGCAATATTCTTCTTTCAAAAAATTTGTAATGGTCAATTTGTACGATGAAAATTGGACTTGTGCAGATGATATTAATAAAATCAAAGATTTAGATTTGGGCTAATTTGCAAAATCTGTACCAAATATAATATTGACAATTGTTTAAAATAATTGTACAATACCTCGTATATTAGAGGTGTGTGTATGAGAATTTTCGGCATTCAAAAATCGCAGTCTTCTCCCAGCTATCAAGGAACACCACAGAGGATATACGGCTACACAGTTCACAACTATCAAGACGCTTTAAAGTGGTGGGAAAATTTGCGTTTTGCGAAATATTTAGATGCGCATTGCAACGATTATTACGACAAAGCAATAAGAGCTGACAATTATTCATTTCTGGATAAATTAACAACAAATTTTGACAAACAGGCGTTCATACAAAAGTTTTGTGAATTTACAAAATTTCCTAATTTAAGAGAGATAAGTTCGCAAATTGATTCGACATTCAAATCCTGTATTGAAAACATTTCGCGAACATTAAATTATCGTAGAGGCGATTCCTCCCACGACATTATTGATTTTGGGTATGACCCGACTTGTTCTCTCGGACTTCGAAAAGCCTTCCCCGGAAGCGATTTGGATAAAGGATATATAATTTTAAAAGGAACAGGCAACACAACTTCGGATGAATATGTTGTAAACAATTTTAAAGGTGAATTGTGGGATAATTTAGATCAAAGAATTGTAAGCTTAAACCATCCGGACACATTTCCGAGTGTTTATACAAAAGCGCAAGTTAAAAGTATTCTTTCAAAATTAGATGAAATAGCCAAAAAAGTAATAGATAATGCATATATAAAGGTAAATCTAGCCCAAGCCGGAATAGCTGCCGCTTCTTGGTTAATGGGATACAGATATTCACCGGCAGACAAAATAGTTTCAGAATATTTTAAAAAAATTGAAACAACAACCGACCCTTATAAAGCTGCTCTTTTCAATAGAAAAGTTGCTCAAAAGATAAAAAGCCCAGAAGATAGAGAAATTGCTAAGAATTTTGCATTTTGTGCAGAAATTATGTATGCGAATTTAAAAAAAGATCATGCCGGCAAAACTGATTCATTTTTTAAAGATATTGCTCAATCAGCATTTGTAGTTAACTCCAATGTAACCCAAGTTAATGCTTGGCAAGCTAAAATTAATGACGGATATATAAAATCAAAACTTCGAAATCGTGAAAGGTTAGAAAATGATTTCTACCAAATGTCGACTGATACAAAATATGATTTAATTAAAGATGTTATAAAATACTGCACAGATGACCAAAGTTATCGTTTTTCGGAATATTTTAAGAACGACGATGATATTGCAAACCGTTATAAAGAGTTACTCAAAAGTTTAAAGTAAAATGAAAATTCTACCGGTCGCACAATTTAATATTGTTAACTTTAGAGCAAATACTAAAGAATCCACCCATCAAATTCCTAAAAAAGAAGTTGGAATTATTGGCGGAGTCGCAACTGCTGCGCTCGTCGCAGGAGGTTTGGCATACAAACACCAAACTGATTATTTGCGCGTTTTAGCAAAAGATTTGTCAAAAGAACTGGGCGAAAAGATTTCAAGTAAAGATTTAAAGTGTGTAATGACAAAACAAGAAATGCTGAAAGAGTTGTCAAAACTTTCTGAGCAGAATTATGTAGCGTCTGCAGAAAACATTAAGAATGGTATATTCCAAGCAGATTTACATTCGCACTCCAATTATTCGGACGGGCAAATTAGTGTTGCGAATTTATTAGAAGAAGCTGCTAATTACGGCGACAAATTAAATAAAATGAACGGCAAAAAATTCATCTTTGCGCTTAGCGACCATGATGGAGTTGAAGGAGTTAAAGAAGCATTAAAAATTATCGCGCAGAATCCAAAGAAGTTCGAAAATGTTAAATTTGTGCCGGCGTCAGAAGTAAGTTTTATATTCCCTTGTCAAAAGAATAGCAAAAGGTTTAAGCGTTTTAATTCTGAGGTTCAAATGCCGGAAATGCTTGTTTTTGGTTTAAATCCATTTTCAAAAAAAACAAATGATTTTTTCAATTCGATTTACGAATCAAGATTGCAACAAATCTTCTCTGCTATGAATAAAGCTTGTTTTCATTACCACACAAGCGATTTCAACAATATTGAATACAGAAAATTTTATACAAATCCTGATAAAAAATTATGCTTCCTAAACCAACATTGGCGAATATGGAATTATATTCACACAAAATTCAGAGTTGTGCAAATGGCGCGAGAACAAGGAAAAGATGCAAATAGTTTGTACTCAGAAATAATGACAAGCTTGAAAGCTGATAATAAGCAACTAACGCCGTATGAACTTAGTGAATACATAAAGCGCAATAACATACAAACCCAAAGCTCTGAAATAGATGTTAAGTTAAAGAAAATCCTTGAAGAAGAAATTTTTCCGCAAAAAATTGATGAAAATACGCCTTCAAGCTCCTATGAAAAAACGATTGATGACATTATGAAATATGCAAAAGATGAGGATGCAATGCTAGGCTTTGCTCATCCTGCTTTCACAATGCAAAATATGGATAAGGATAAATGTTTTGATATAATGAAAAACATTATAAAAAAATCTCGTGGCTGTATAAAGTTTGCCGAAAAACATCACCAAGCTTATCCTATAGGCAAAGAAATTTCAGAAGCTGAATTAAAAGAATACAACGAAATATTGGATAAATTAAAACTTATAAATATTGGTGGACGTGACAATCATTCGGATATTTTCATAAGATAATCTACGCATGCAAAATTAAAAAAACTCATCTTTTTGCATAAAGTTTTGTAACAATTTGCTAAAAATTATTAAAGTTTTCAAAAATTGTGCCGTAATACATAGAGTATTACAAAACAAAAGGAGTAGAAAATTGGATATTAACAATTACAGCATTTATTCCGTAATCTCTTCTAATGGCAACAAAAATGAAACAGCTTTGAATGAAGTTATCAAAAAATTGGACGCTTTCAAACAAATCAATTCAGCCAAGGATGCTAAAGATTATCTGGAAAAAACTTGGAACTTAACTCACGACGTTAAGAGATATCCGCTTACAGATTCTTGCAGTATTGATATTTCAGAAAATACTGATAAATTGTTCGTAATGTTTGAATGCGAAAATAAAGTTACAATGCACTATTTTAAAAAATAAGGAGAGTAAATATGAGTATAATCAATTCTACTAATCTACATGTTAGAGGCAACCGCAATGAAACGACAATACAACCCATTAAAATGGAATACGTAGAAGCAGAAAAATTTGACAGAAGTAAATTGATGGAACTAGCAGCAGCTGGTGATATTGACAAAGTAAAAGAATATCTAGACAAATGTGGAATTACTTACATTATTGATAACAAATCTGACCCAAACAAGACTATTATTATGGCTGACGAGATAGAAGTTTATATCCATAAATCATCTTCTACAGAAGAAACTACCACAACACAACCAAATCTCAATACTCTTGTTAACACAAAGATTGATGTATGGGTAAATGATTTTAAAACAGGTTACACACGTTGGGGCTTGTCTAGTGAACCTACAGAAGCTCAAATCAAAACTTTTAGAGAAGCCTTAACCGCAGCCTGTGCAGATACAAGTGTAATTTCGGATAAATCAGACAAAGGCGTTCACGATTGGGTAAGAGGACAAGCAAACATTGTAATTGCACAAGTAAAATACAATGCTTATACCGAAAGATTTACAGATAATTTTACTAAGAATTTTGCAAAGTATGGTTTTGATTCAGCTTTGACAGATGAAGAATTGGCAACTGTTAAATCTGAGTTTGAAAAATTGTATAAAGCTGAAGTTAAAGAACACGTTGAAACTATCAACAAATATGAAGGCGTGCACCAAGTTGAATCTATTGAGGTTTGGTATAATGAATTGTTAAACAAAGCTCTTCAACAGGTTAAAACTAATAGAGCAGAAAAGACTAATGACTCAGAAAAGGTAGATAGTACAAAAAAAGATGAAAAAACAAAACCTGCAAATACATCTACAACTACAGTAAACAACAAAGAAGCGTATAAAACGATGTCAAATGTAGTAAAACATCTATCAACCGATATTCCAACTTCTGTGTCAGATATAAAATCATTCAACCCGGTAGAATTAAGCAAAGCAGATTCTAATGCAACAGTAATCTTTAAGATATTATTAGATAGCATTAAATATTTAAGAGATGCTCGTTATGATACTGATTACTTAAAAAACTCTATTGGAGATAAAGCACTTGAACAATTGTTTAAAATTGCTTGGACTCAAGTTACAGAAAGCATGAATTCTACAAATGCAAACACCAAAGATTTTGTTCAAAAAGTATTATCCGGGTTGAGCACTATATTAAATGGTTTAGCTGAAAATCCTGAAAACTTGGCTTACTATACTGATACGACTGTAGATACTAAAGATTTAGCAAATTATAAAGATAACGTTGTGATTGACTGTCGTAACCCTAGAAAATATGATACAGGAGAATTTCATTTAGATAATGACGCAAGCGACAAACAATTCCAAAACACAATGCAACAATTGCTAGAAAGAATTTACAGTAAATATCCGAATGTTGATAAATCTACGTTGAAAATTATTTTCCATCAAGCACAACAAGAAGCTCTATCGGCTATTAACGGTAATGGCATCAATCCTGTAGCTAATACAAAAAACTATAGTATTTCTATGCAAAATGTTGTAGACATTGTACTTTACAAATTCAACAATATTTTAACTAACAAACTTACAAACGATAAAACTTTACCAAAAGCAACACCTTCAACAGAAACTAAGAGCACAGCTCCGGTGTCAAACCAAACAGAAGAACAAAACAACAACATCAAAGAAAGTACTGCAATAATTAAAGATGGCGTTCTTGATGTAGCTGATGATATTGTTGCAAATTGTTCTTACAAAATTAACAACAAACGCACTATTCATACTGAATTTGGCATAAATAAAGACGGTAAAATTGTATTCCAAGAACAAGACACAACTACTGTTTATGATACAATTCTTACTAAATTAAAATCTAAACTTGGAAGAAGTGCATACAAAGATGCACTTGCTAAACTAAGTGGCGAAGATGTATTAGAAAAATTGTTGCAATCAGCATGGATTACTACTTACAATGACTTCAACTCTTCTACATCTAATGATTTAACTAAATTCGTAGATAAAGTTATGAATAACCTAGAAAAAATGCTTGATAAGCTTCAAACAAATCCAAAATTAATGGAAACATTTACAAAACGCACATCTTATGCTGATTCTACATTAACAAATGGTTTAAAGAACTATAACACAGCGACTACATTTGGCAATGATGAAACAGTAAGCTATGCAGGCGAAGTGACAACTCATGAAGACGGTACTGTTCACTTAAGTCAAACTGATGACGATAACGATTACCAAACAACAATGAATGCATTGTTAGTAAAAGTGATTTCTAAATATCCGGAAATTGATAAACAAACTGTTACAAATGTATTCAGAAATGCACAAAAAGAAGCGATAAAAGCGTTACAACAAAACTTATATGACTGCCCATACGGCACAGGAAACGGCAATAGCAGAGTTGAAGATGCTGATAATCAACGTAACTGGTATGGTAAAGATAATCGTAAAGGCGATAAATCCAAAATTGACTTGGATCAATTAGTTCAAATGACATTGTACTACTTCGATAAATTGCTTATGCAAGAATTAACTAAATAATAGAAATGGCGGAGCCTTTGGCTCCGCCATTTCATTAAGAACTATAATTTTAAGCATATTCACCTCATCCTTTATACCACACTTCCCAATGTGTAAGTATAACTACCAGCTTAAAAGTAAAGAGAAAAATCTCCTGTGAGGCACTACTGTCCAAATAAAATTTTGATACAATAAAAAAAGCTATTAAAAGGCTGGATTTCTCGGTGCTAATCGCACCTCAAAATGACGGCCCGACAAGTCGTTTCACGCCATATCATTGCGAAGGCGGGAGAGGGCTAGGGGGAGGTAATTTACATACTAAAACACGCATTACTTAACAATTGCAGGCGGTTCAACTCCTTCCGGACAAGGATGTGGGCGTTGACCGTGTTCAAATCTTTGTCGACCTTCTTTTTTCATTTCTTCAAGAATTTTCTTTTGATCCTTTGTCAAAATTGATTCAAATTCTTTCATATTCTTTTTACGAATTGTATTTGCTTTCTTTTCTAAATTTTTAATATCTTTATCAATCGCATTCAATCTTTCTTCCTGAACCCAACCTGCAACTCTTGACATCTTAACCATTTCGGCTTCTTTTTTCTTGTCACGAATTTTGTCCATAATTGGTTTCATTTCTTTGTGTCCTTTTATACGAAGTTCTTTTGCCTTAACTTTTTGTTCTTCTGTTAAGCCTAATTTTTGTTCAAAAGCCGCTTCTCTAGCTTTTCTTATCTTTATCATTTCTTCCCTTGAAGGTGGATTTTTAAAATCCGGTTTTTTAAAGCTGCCTTCTGCAGCAAATGCTGCTGATGAAATTAAACATAAAGCACAAGCCATAATTGCTATTTTTCTCATTTTTAGTACCTCTCTTATTTATAATAAATCTTCTAAAACTTCTGCTAATTCTCTCTTAGCATTGTAAATTCTTGATTTTATTGTTCCTATCGGACAATTCAGTTTCTGCGCAGCTTCTTCATAAGTATTGCCATAAATTTCACAAAGCATAATCGCTTCTCTAAGTTTTGGTTTAAGAGCATCGATTGCTTTTATAATTCGTTTTTGGCGTTCACTTGTAATTACACAGTCTTCAGGAGTTCGTTTTTTGTCTTTAATAGAGCATAAAACAAATTCATCTGATGTTGAATTTTGTTCATTTTTTACAACCGCAGATTTTAGGTAATCTTTTGAAGTATTTTTGGCAATAGTATTTATCCAACTCTTAAAAGAACCGCGTTCTTCATATTTATCAGCATTCTTCCAGAGTTTTATATAAACTTCTTGCTCTATATCTTCGTTTTCTTGTTTAGTTATAAGTTTAATTATATTTTTAATATTTTGTTTGTTCGCGTTTATTATTTCGTTAAAGTTCATTCATCCACCATTAACAGTCCGTAAGAATCAACCGGAAAACCTAAGTCCTCTGCCGATAAACTATCACCATACTTCAAAGAATCCATCAAATCATCATTCGTGGCAACAAATCCATACGTTAATGTTGAAAAAAGTAAAAGCAACATTGCACAAGCAACTCTAATTTTTGGACGCTTTTTCTTTTTTGCATGATAATAAAATTTTACTTCATCAATTAATCCGGAGACTTTTTCCATCTTTTCCGCTTCAAGCCTGCAGTCCTCACATTCTTCAATGTGCTTTTTCAAGGTTTCTTCGTCAGAAAAAACAAACAATCCTTCGTATTTTGTACATTTCTTATCCATTTGATTACCTCTTATACTAGTATAACGAAAATGAAGAAAAATTGTTCAGAATTATTTATAATACCCTCTTTTGATTTTCTTAATTCAAAGGCACTACTGTCCGAGATAAATTTGATATAATAAAAATAGTTATTAAAAAGCTGGATTTCTCGGTGCTAATCGCACCTCAAAATGACGTCAAGCCGGTAGTTTCACGCCCTGTCATTCTGAGAAACTATGTTTCGAAGAATCCAGCCTTTTATTAACTATTATTTTTAGTCTGGACAATACATTTTTTACTAAAAAGCCTTGAAATGACTACTTTTTATAAATTGTAGATAAATCTATCATGGACAGTAGTGTCTCCAAAAGAGAGGCTAGGCACTAATCATAAAAAAAAGACCTTGTGTATATGAAACAAGGCCTGTCCGTTTAAATAAGAAGAGAGAGCTTTATGTTCTTTATAAAAAACGTCAAGAAAAAATTTTGCTACTCAGGAGTCAAATAATTTACAAAACTTTACAAATCCCCGTAAAACACAGTTTATCAACCCTTTAATGCAAAAACATCAAAGAGCTATAATCATTACGTTTTAGGGCGTTATTCTTCTTTTACCCCGTTAGAGTCAATAAAAATTGTATTTCTGATAAATGCGTGCGCCATAAGAAGCAAGTACGGATTCATTTCATTTGTTGCAGACAAATTCACTTTTGCTTCTTGATTTTCTAAAACTTCTTTTTTCTTAGGTTCGACCGCTTCTATATCAATCGTTGTATTCATTGCATGTGCAGAGCTTTCTTCCATGAGGCTTTTTTGCAAAGTCTTTTTGGGAAATTCATCTGAACACAAAATATAAATATCCACCGAATTTGAAGTTGTCAAGGTAAACACGCCTTTAACGTTGCCGTAGTTTTTTGTCTGAATAAGAACAGTCAATTTGGAATCATTTGAATCGTTTTCTCCGTCCGGCGGATTAACTTCTAAATCAAATCCAACTCCTTCATTTAGCGGAAGCCAAGGCAGATAAAGCAACATCAGACTTTTAAGCGTTTGAGTCGGGTTATCAGAACTTGCCATAGAAACGCAAGAATTTATTATACTCAAAGTTTCTGTAATTTGTTCATTCGACATTCCGCCTTTTGAAGCGGATGCCATAGCTATAATAAGACTTGCAACAGCTTGTTTACTATTTTTTAGGATTAGTTCCGAAATCGCCGGCATGTGTATCATTCCGCTAAAAAACAACATTACAGCATCTTTTTGCGTTGAAGCTATTTGCGTTTGAATATTTTGCAAATTAGCATTTGGAGTAATTTCAGACGTATCATCAAAAAGCTGAGAAATCATTTTTTGATTTTTTAAAAGCTCTTCATTTAAGTCGTTTAATAAAAGCGTATTTGTATTAATCGTATTAATCGGGCGATTCTTATCTTGTACCGCAAGCAAAATTTCACCTAATGTTTGCGGAAGCCCAAGTAAATTTTTTATATAAATAGACCTATCCATACTCGCAATTTGATTCATTTGTAATTGCTGCATGAGCCCAAGCGTCGGTTGTAAATTCGGAGTTATATTTGGTTTTGGTTGAGAAAGAGAAGCATTAAAGCCTGTATTCGCACCAATTTCATTTTGCTGCTTAAGTTTCTTCAAATATATTTCGGGGTTTCTCAATCCTGCCAAAATTTTTCCAACGCTGAATCCGTCCATATAACTTTATTATATATTATTATCTGCCGATTTCAACTGCTTTGAATGTTGATAGCAAAAAATTTTTTTACAAATTTTAAATAAGTATGAACATTTTACCAATTCAATTTCAAACGACAAATTATATAAATAATAAAAAGAAAAAAACTATATATATAACACAACCTCAATCGGCATTATCAACTTCAAATATAGATTTTAGAGGAATGGTCGGATTATACAAAGGCTTAAAAAATGACGTAACGCTACTTTCGAAAGAAGAAGCAACTGAACTTGTAAAGAAAAGCATGAAAAGCGATTATATTGATGAAGTAGTAGATACAGTTTTGCGCACAACTGAACAAATAAAAAATAATGTTGGTCAAAATAAATATTACAGAGGTATGATAAACAAGCTTATAAATCTGGCAAAAGACGGCTTTTGTCTTGAAGATATCTTCTATAAAGATGATAAACATTTTGAATCCCAAAAAGAGTTTGATACTTACATCAGAAAAGTAAAAGAATTGGATAAGATGGGTTGTCCAAAGTCTTGGGCTGGTATTATATGGGATGAGATTGGAGATAAGAAACAAATCCAAAAACTTGTAGAATTAAGGCAAAAAGGTGAAAAAAGACGTAGTATCCTTTCCCCTGTGGGAGCTACTGTAGATTCTTATGACTATGTTGATTCGAGTAGTATGGATGAATTATTTTTTAACTTATCTCATGAGATGCTAACAACTGCTAAAGTTCTTGGAGAAAAGAGCTTGTTTGCTTCTTTTGAAAGAAAGTATGACGATGTTTATGATCTTGTAGCAAAGCTTGGCAAAATAAATACATATATACCACAATTTGAAGATTTATTAGAATTAACTAATCCTAGAGAAAGTAAAAAATACTTAAAAAATGAAGCTAAAATAAAAAAACTAAAAAGCCAATTCCAGACAACACAAAATAAAGAAAAACTTATAAAAGATATTAATGCATATACAGATGCAAATAAAAACTTAGTAGCAAATTCGTTTAAGGATTACAACGATAAAATTGATTTAGCCCAAACATATTTAAGCTTGCAAAACAGTAGTATTGTTCACTTGAATTTATTACTCAAAAACTGTCAAGCTAATCCCACAAACGAAAAACAAACACTTGATAAAGCAATAAATACTATTGTTAAAACTGATAAGGAAGGAAATGTTTGTAAAAGTATAAATTTTATTGATAGCAAATATTTGAGGAAGATGTTGGAAGCAGATGAATATTTTAAAGAAAATTTTGAACGCATTTTATATCTATTAAACCGTACTTCTGATAAGCCGGCAGAAGCATTTGATAAGATGCCGATAAATATTGTTACTAAAAAGCAATTTGAGGATTTGGGTATTAATTATAATAAGTGGACAAAATTTAATCCTGAATCAAAAATACAAAAAAGTGTCAACCTAAGCGCTAACGATAAAAAACAATTTGTAATCAAAAACATAGAAGAAGATTTAACAAGTGAATTTTGGAATAACATTCCAAAAGATGAACACGACAATTTTTTTGCGGAACTGTCTAAAAATGGATATGCATTAAAAGAAGTACAAGTCGTAAATTATGATATTGACGGCTATGCAGATGAAATAAAACTTGTTACAACAAAATTGTATAAAAACGACAAACCTGTAAATTTTGGAGACTTGTCTTCATTATTTAAAACTATTTATAAATACATGAATACAAATTCTTTTTGGAATACTCTGAATAAAAATCTTAGTGTAGAACTATCAAAAAGAGAAATCATAAATCACCTTATGGATTTGCGTAGCGCAGAGCTAAAATTAGCAAGTCAAACATCTGATGATAAATTAAATGATATTACAGTCAGAAAAGCTGATATGAACAAT
The DNA here is from genome assembly GCA_934754735.1 of uncultured Candidatus Melainabacteria bacterium. GTDB lineage: Bacteria > Cyanobacteriota > Vampirovibrionia > Gastranaerophilales > Gastranaerophilaceae > CAG-196. Next base: position 20,572 of record CAKVJE010000003.1, on the reverse strand, counting down.
ATTGAGTATTCGCTATTTTTAGGTAATTATGCGTCCTGCTGTACTGCCGTCGGTTCCGGATGCAACCAATGGAGCGCGCCTAATTACATTATTAGTAAAATGGTGTCAGCAATTGAAATCTTGGACGGTAAAGAACCTGTTGGCAATACTATGTGCTATATTGCTGATATAAACGGAAAACCATCTCTATTATTAGACAATATTGAACTCCAAAACAAATATCAATACAATGATGAAATCAGAGATATGATTTTTGAATACGCCGAAAAACTTACAGCTGAAATCGGAAAGCCTGATATGCCTATTTATGCAGGTCCAAACAGACATAAAGTTAATTTAGAGAATTTTATCTTAGAGAATAGCTCATATGAATTAATCGGCGCTAATGATAGAATTCCATTCTACATAGACTTTGCAACAAGAGGTTACGATTCAGCTAACAACGAAAAATTTATTGGCGACTTATATAGAATTAAATAAATATATTATCTACCGATTTCAACGGCTTTTGCAGCCATTGATTTTGAAATATTTACTAACGCTAAGTTGGCTTCATAAGCTCTTTGAGCCATAATTGCATCCGCCATATCAACCATAGCATTTACATTTGAAGCTCTAATATAACCGTTTGCATCCGCATCAGGATGCCCAGGGGAGTAAATTCTTTCTCCGACAGTCGGATCTTCCACACAACCGTTAAAGACAACACCGCCCTGCAAATAAGGCAAAGTTCCTGAACCAAAAACATCTTCCTTCATTGTGTTCATCAAACCATGAAAAGATATATCTTCAGAAGCATTTAATACAGGAATACGTCTAACGTAGTTTGGAGTATCTACGTTTGCAATGTTTTTTGCGTGTATATCTAGTCTCAAACCATGTGCTTTTAGTGCGTTTGAACCGATATTTATTGATTCCATTATGCTCATATTTGCCTTCTTTCTTCTTCTTTTAAGTCGATAAGTGAATGGGTGAATAGGTGAATAAGTTCGTATTAAATATTTTCAATGTAAAACAATGCTCAATATAGACAATAATTAAAACGAACTTATTCACTTATTGCCTTATTCACTTATTCACTTTACTTACCCACATTAATCACCGTCTTCATCTCAGTAATAATATTGGACATTCTTCTTGTTGCCATTGTGTACAAAAGTGAATTCTTTTGCATTTCTGTCAACTCTTCTGCAATATCAATTTCGCTTTTACGTCGGTCTTCTATTACGCCTGATGGGCCAAGTTCTGATGATAACTTTGTTTCAAGCGGGCTGTTCATAGAACCTAAATATTGCGAGAAATCTATATCACGTCTTACATAACCTGGGGTATCAACGTTGGCAACATTTGAACCTAATGCTCGCTGTCTTTGAGAAATCAAATCAAGCATTAACCCAGTTTTACCCATAGAATCTAAAGCTGTAAATGTCATATTTTACCTCTATTCTCTAATATTAATTGCCTTGTTGTACATATCGTCAGCAACTTTCATCAAATTCATACTTGCAATCATTGATGTGTTCAATCTCATCAAATCGTTGATTTCGTCGTAAATATTTGTGTTTGAAACCTCTGTAGCATACTGTCTGATATTTTCAGTTCCTTTAATAATCTTAGGTGCACCGGATTCGTCATTATAAACCATTTTGTTGTTATGACCTTGCTCTAAAGCTTCAGGGCAATCAAACTGAACAATTGGAATTGTGCCTATTTTTTCCGGCAAAGAACCTGCGTTGTCGTAATTGATTACATCACCGTTTGGTTTAACTTCAAATCTATAAGAATTGGCAGGGATTTTAATTCCGTCGCCTACCATCCAATCATCAACAGTCATTAAGTATCCGTTTTCTCCACGCTTAAGTGCGCCATCTCTTGTATACTGAATTTCGCCATCTGCAGATACAACCGGAATATAGCCTTCACCTTCAATTGCTATATCATAAGGATTTTTGCTGATTCTGATTGAACCTTGAAGCGCATTTGTTCGGATTGCGCCATCAACATATCCGTCTTCTCTCAAAATTTGTTCAAATCTTGAAGTTTTATAAGCCGCAGTATTGTAGTTTGCTAGGTTATTTGCTAAGTAACCCAATTTCTCAAACTGCATTGTTGCGTTGTTTATACTTTTTCTAACTACTGCTTGCATATTATACATAGCTTACCTCCTATGATACAGAGCCTAATTGGCTTATAACCTTTTGTAAATTTGAGCTTTCCAATAAGAAAATCTGACGATTTGCTTCAAAATTTCTTACTACAGGTTTAACTGCTAAAAACTCATTTTGAATCGTTACGTTTGAATACTCATTATAACCTTGTTTAACATCAGGATTAAGAACTGCCATACCATTTGTATCAACAATTCCTAAATGACCTGCTTCAACAAGTTGATTTGAATTTTTATCATAAACACTTATTTTGCCTTTTGTATTTACGACAACTTGTGTTGCATTATCCGGAACTACAGGAAGTTTAATCGGCATGCCGGCATCTGAAAGTACAGGATTATCTTCAAGATTCAACAGATTTCCTGATTTATCAAGTTTAAATCTGCCATCACGAGTTAATTGTACACCTTCAGGAGTCTGAACTTGAAAGTAGCCTTTATTTGCCATTGTAATATCAAGCGGATTTTTTGAAACCATAATACGTCCAACTTGGTCATCAACAGTACTAGACAATCCGTGTACACCAATATATTCCGTAAATGATGAAACAACAGGTTCTCGTCTTTGATAACCGACTTTATCGAAGCCTGCAACATTTTCATTTATCATTCCTAAGATTTCGCTTTGAACATGCATTGCTCTGATTGAAGCTTTCATGCCTTGTTCGCAAAATCTTACACCACCGTTGATTTGCATAGTCGTACCTCACATTACTGTACTCTATAGTTTTATCGGATAAGTAGAATATTTGCTTTAGTTAATATTCAAAAAATCATCCGTTTGATGTAGTAATATAAGTTTAATGATTATTTTTGTAAAGTCAAAAAATTATAGAAAAAAATAAAAAGTAAATAAAACCCTCTCCCCTGCCCCTTCACCGAAGGAGGGGATGCGCTGGAGACGCTCAATCTAGCGCATATCACACACCATCTCCGTTCTTCAATTGACGCAAAGAGAGAGTGTGGCAAGTGCTCTTTTAATATCGCAAGCACCAAGTAAACGTATTATTATCATTCTTCTTAATTTATTGCATTAACCCTTTAATCGCTTCTACAGCGGTTTTAATTGCTGCATCAGTATCGTGTGCAACAGGATTTTCCAAACCTTGTTTTTCTCTTTCTTGATTTGCAACTACAAGGAAAATTGAGCCAACTTTAACTTTCAGATAGCTTGCTACAATAAATAAGGCCGCTGATTCCATTTCAGATGCCTTACAGCCCAATTTCAACCAAGCATTCCATTTGTTTTGAAGTTCATAATTTACAGGCATAATTTCAGGACTATGTTGTCCGTAAAAAGAATCTTTACATTCTACGACGCCAACATGATAATTTTGATTTAATTTTTTTGCTGCATTGATTAAAGATGTTACGATATCGTAATCAGCTACAGCAGGGAATTCAATTGGAGCATATTCTTTAGAAGTACCTTCCATTCTAATTGCGCCGGTTGCAATCACTAAATCACCACTTTTCACATCAATATCCATGCCGCCGCAAGTACCAACTCTGATAAATTTTTTAGCACCCACTTTAACCAATTCTTCTAAAGCTATTGCTGCAGAAGGTCCGCCAATACCGGTAGATGTTACACTAACTTTCACTCCGTTTAAATAACCGGTATAAGTTGTATATTCACGTCTATCCGCAACTAATTTTGCATCATCAAAATATGCAGCAATTTTTGCACATCTTTTAGGATCTCCAGGCAAAATTACGTATTCACCAACATCACCTTCTTTTAGTCCGATATGGTATTGTGTTCCGTCTGTTGAATATTTCATATAAATCTCCTTTTTAGAAAAACATATTGTACCAAGACTTATAAGTAAAAGTCAACCAATTTTCAAAAAATTATGGCGGAAGGTAAAACCTTCCGCCATAATAAAACATTATATAGAAATTTCTTTCTACTTATCATCCAATGCTGCAACACCTGGAAGTACTTTACCTTCAATAAATTCAAGAGAAGCACCGCCACCAGTTGAAACGTGAGTGAAATCTTCAGCCTTGAAGAATTTCTTAGCTGCAGAAACTGAGTCACCACCACCGATAACTGATGTAGCACCAGCTTTTGTAGCTTCAACGATAGCTTCTAATACAGCCTTTGTACCTTCAGCGAATTTAGGATTTTCGAAAGCACCAACAGGGCCGTTCATAAGAATTGTTTTTGAAGATTTAAGAACTTCAGCAAAAGCTTTTCTTGAATCAGGGCCAGCATCAACGCCTTCAAAACCGTCAGGAATTTCGTTAATCTTAACGAATTCATTTTTACCGTTACCAGAAAAATCATCAGTAACAAGAACATCTGTAGCCATTACAAGCTTAACGCCTTTTTCTTGAGCTTTCTTTTCGATAGCCTTAGCAACATCGATTTGGTCATCTTCACAAATTGAGTTACCGATTTTTCCGCCGTTAGCTTTAACGAATGTATAAGCCATACCGCCACCGATAATCATATTATCAACTTTGTCTAGCAAGTTTTCTAAAACACCAATTTTAGAAGAAACTTTAGCACCACCAACAACAGCTGTGAATGGTCTTGTTGGGTTATCCAAAGCTTGAGATAAGCATCTGATTTCTTTTTCCATCAATAAACCAGAAACTGCAGGTTTTAGAACTTTTGCCAATTTAGCAGTTGAAGTGTGGTTTCTGTGAGCAGCGCCGAAAGCGTCGTTTACATAGAAATCGCCTAATGCTGCTAATTCGTTTGCAAATGTCATATCATCATCTTTAGCTTCTTCTGCTTTGTAGAATCTGATGTTTTCTAATAAAGCGATTTGACCGTCAACAAGTTTTTCTACAAATGGTTTTGCTTCTTCAACAGAAGGAATGAAAACGATTTCTTCGCCGAAAACTTTAGCCATGTATTTAGCAACAGGAGCTAGAGAAAATTCCATGTTTCTTTCGCCTTTTGGTCTGCCTAAGTGAGCCATAAGAACGATTCTAGCACCTTTATCTTTTAAGAATTTTACGGTTGGAACGATAGCTTGAATACGAGTATCGTCTGTTACATTTTTGTTTTCATCAAGAGGAACATTTACGTCAACTCTTACAAGAGCAACTTTTCCTTTGATGTCACCTAAATCTTGAATTGATTTTTTCATAATCTCTTTCCTTTCTTATTTGCAAATAGTTGCATGATAATTATATTAGAAACATAATTCGCCTGCAAATTTTAATAAAGATTTGAAAATATAAACAATTCATAATTTGCGAAAAGCCAAATATGTAGTAAAATAAGAGAAAAGAAGGATTGAATGCAATGACAACAATTTTAGTAACAGGTGGAGCGGGATTTATCGGGAGTTGTTTTATTAGGCATGAATTAAAAAAGCATCCCGATTACAACATCATAAATCTTGATGCGCTTACTTATTGCGGAAACCTCGAAAATTTAAAAGATGTTGAAAACAATCCAAACTACAGATTTGTACACGGAAATATTTGCGATAAAAACCTCGTGCGTGAATTAATTGATGAGGCTGATTGTGTTGTAAATTTTGCAGCAGAATCTCACGTTGATAATTCAATTAAAAATCCTGAAATATTTATAGAAACAAATGTTCAAGGAACTTTAAATCTGTTACAAGCCTCAAAAGAAATTGGTATAGAACGATTTTTACAAGTTTCTACCGACGAAGTTTATGGGAGCTTAGGACAAACTGGTTATTTCTATGAAACAACACCACTCGCTCCAAATAGCCCTTATTCTGCGAGTAAAGCAAGCGCTGATATGCTTGTTCGCGCATATAGAGAGACTTATGGTTTGCCGACTTTAAACACCAGATGTTCAAACAACTATGGGCCTTATCAATATCCGGAAAAATTAATTCCATTCTTTATTTCAAAACTCTTAAAAAATGAAAAAGTGCCTGTTTATGGCAACGGACTTAACGTTAGAGATTGGTTATATGTTTATGATCATTGCGAAGCGATAGATGTAATTTTACATAAAGGAAAAGTCGGCGAAATTTACAATATTGGCGGACATAATGAAAAAACTAATCTTGAGATTACAAAACTTATATTAAATGCTATGGGTAAAGACGAAAATTCAATAGAATACGTCAAAGATAGGCTGGGGCACGATAAGCGTTATGCCATCTCAAATGACAAAATTACAACAGAGCTCGGTTGGACGCCGTCATTAACGTTTGAAGAAGGTATCAAGTTAACAATTGACTGGTATTTGAGCAATCAAGATTGGATGCAAAATGTAGAAGTAAAGAAAGCGAGTTTGAGATGAAAGGAATTGTGTTAGCAGGTGGAGCTGGAACAAGGCTTTATCCGAGTACATTTGCGATTTCAAAACAGCTTTTGCCTGTATATGATAAACCGATGATTTACTATCCGATATCGGTTTTAATGTTAGCAGGAATTCGCGATATTCTTATAATTACAACCCCAAAAGATTTAGAAAGTTTTCAAGCGCTTTTAGGCGATGGTTCTCAATTTGGAGTAAATTTTTCTTATGAAGTTCAACTGCAGCCAAAAGGATTAGCGCAAGCTTTTATAATCGGTGAAAAATTTATAGCAAACGATTCTATTGCCCTTATTCTTGGTGATAATATTTTTTATGGTGCCGGTTTTTCGGGGCAATTGAAACAAGCAGCGCAGAATGCAAAACAAGGTAATGCAACAATATTTGTTTATTCAGTAAAAGATCCTGAAAGATTTGGTGTTGCAGAATTTGACAAGAATATGAAGGTTGTTTCGATAGAAGAAAAACCTACAAACCCAAAATCAAATTATGCTGTTACAGGTCTGTACTTTTATGATAACAAAGTTGTTGAGTATGCAAAAATGCTCACTCCTTCTAAGCGTGGCGAATTAGAAATTACAGACTTAAATAATATTTATCTTTCAAATGAAAAATTAAATGTGGAAACTTTAGGACGCGGTTTTGCATGGCTGGACACCGGCACGCACAATTCGTTGCTGAAAGCAGGGCAATATGTACAAACGATAGAAGAAAATCAAGGTATAAAAATCGCCTGCTTGGAAGAAGTTGCGATAAAAATGGGATTTGTTACTCCGGCAGAAGTGCTAAAAAATTCCGCAAAATATTGTGATAATGAGTATTTTGAATACGTTAAGAATTTAAAATGATAATATTTTAATAGTGTTAATGTTTGGAATATATTTTTTGCATTTCGTTTGGCAGTTTAAATACAAGACTATGCTCTGGAATTTGTATTTTTAAAAGTTTACCTGCAAAAATATCATTTTTTACAGAGCTGGCCGTTTTTGGCAATTTTATGCTATAAGAAGAATGATAGGTGTTAAGAGTTAATAAATCAAAATCTGCATAAAGTTCTAAGTTAAATTTATTTTCAAAGAGAACGCTACTATATTCTCCCTTAAATGATGGCAAGAAATCAAAATTAATCAATAAAATTTCAAAGTTAGACAAAGGATTGTCAGCTTGTTGTAATTCTGTATTTTCTATTAACAAATTATTATCTTCAAAGATTTTGATAAGTTTTATTTCTTGAAATATCTGTAGTGAAAATAAAACAATAAATAATATAATAAATATTGCAAGAAAAATCATAATGAACCACGCTTACTTTATTGTAATTTAACATACAGAACAAGATGTAATTAACTCTGAGATAGAGATGGCAAACAAAAAGCAGGGTCGAGTGTTGAAATTACACTTATAATATGCTATAATATTTGTAGATATTTTGAAAGGGTATGTGTACTCGGCAGAAAATAAATCACAATCAATAACAGGCTGGAAAACAACTATCCCAATTTAATATCAACCGATAGATTATACTGTACCGAATGAGAGAAAGGGTAGAGTTTAAGATAGTTAAATACAAGACGAGGAGGAAGAATGTCTTACGAATTAGATTTTATGCCTGTTGGCGAAAAGTCAAGCAGTGGTGATGCAATTTTATTCAGATTTTGGGATAAAGAAAATGGTGAAACCTCTGAGGATCAAAAAATATGTTTAATAGATGGTGGATATGCTGAAAATGGAAAAGCAATAGAAGAACATGCCAAGAAATACTATAATACTACTCATATTAATTTAGTAATATCAACTCACCCTGATGCAGACCATATCGGAGGTTTATCTTATGTATTAGAAAATATGGAAGTCGATGAGTTATGGATACACAGACCCTGGCTCATGACAGATGGTTTGTCTGATTGTTTTGAAGATGGGCGTATTACAGATAATAGCTTAGCAAGAAAAATTAAAGAAGGTTTAAGCAAAGCATATGATTTAGTAGAACTGGCTGAAAGTAAAGGAATTACAATCAAAGATCCTTTTACAGGAGAAACTGCCTTTGACAACACAATAAGGGTTCTTTCTCCTTCAGAAGATTATTATAAAGACTTGTTAAAAGATTTCAGATGTACACCTGAGCCTGCAAATGAAGAAAATAAATCTATGTTGCAAAAAGCTCTAGAGGTATTATCTAAAATTATACCAGCAGAATGGGGCATTGACTATTTGGGAAATAATCCAGAGACTACTGCTGAAAACAATTCCAGTGTGGTTTTACTATTAAGAACAGATAATGAGTACTGCCTTTTGACTTCTGATGCAGGAGTATCTGCTTTAAATTATGCAGCAGATGAACTTGAATGCTTGGGACTTAATTCAAATTGTGCTGCTTATATACAGGTACCTCATCATGGAAGTAAACACAATGTTGACTCCAATCTCCTTAATAGATTGATAGGCGACAGTATTAAAGAAACAGACACTGCTTCTAAAAGTGGTATCGTTTCAATTAGCAAAGAGAGTGATGGAAAGCACCCCTCAAAAGCAGTTTTAAATGCCTTTAAACAAAGAGGAGTAAATGTTTGTAAAACTAAAGGCAGTAATTTAGTTCATCGTTCAAGTGATATACCTGTACGTGAAGGTTATTCAACCGCACAATCATATGATTTTTTTGATAAATTGGAAGTAGATGCCTAATCAAGAGGAGTATTTAATATGAGCATAGTTGGATATATATTAGATGTTAGTTGTGGCAATATGATTGCCATAAAATTACCAAATGGTAAAAATATTCTTGTTGATTGCAATATTACAGAAGAAAACAAGTCAAGAGTATGTAATTTCCTTCGGAGTAAAAATTTTTACAATTTTGACGTTTTTATAAATACACACCGTGATGTTGATCATTTGCGTGGAATAGTTGATTTACACAGATTGATTCCCATTAGTGCAATTTATGATAATGGATTTTCAGGCAGAACCGATGCTGATGATTACCAAGAGTACATGCAATTAAGACGTAATCTTAAGCATAATGTCATTTATCCACAGACAAGTGATAATGGAATTTGCAATGGTGTTACTATACAATACATGAATGGTGTATACAAGGATAAAAATTATGACATTAATGATTCAAGCTTAGTTGTAAAATTTGAATATTGTAATTGTTCAATATTACTCGCCGGTGATACATCTTTCAAACCTTGGGAAGATAAAATTTTGAAAAAATATGGGAAGGAGGTACATTGTTCTTTGTTAGTTGCTTCTCATCATGGTTCAAAAAGTTTTTTTATGGACTCATCGAATTCAGAAGTTCCTTATACTGAGCATATTAAGAGAATTAAACCAGGTATGACACTTATCTCCGTTGGGCCAAATCAATGGAATTTGCCAGACAACTGTGCTGTAAAACTTTATGAACAATATTCTAATGGTAGCGATAAAGGCAATAAAGTCTATTTGACAAGAGATAATGGAAATATAAAATTTGAACTTAAAGAAAATGGTGGCTGTACAGTAACGACTAATGTTGCATAAAGGAGAGAAAGTATGCAAAATATTTTTGAAAGGCTTCATACTTACGATATTGTAGCATATTTAATACCAGGAATTTTTACAGTATGTTATGTCTGTTATGGTATGCACTTTATGTGTTTGATACCACAAAAAATGTTTAATAATTTTATAACAGATTGTGTAGCGTATTTCGTTATATCATATTACATAGGTATTATAATTCATGAAATTTCATATTTGTTACAAAAATATGAATTATATCGATTATGGGAAAAACCTTATTCACAGAAACTTTTACATAAGGATTGTAATATATTGAATAATACAGACATACAAAAATGCTGGAAGATTCTCAAGGAAGATTTTGGTATTGATATCAAACTTAGATTTAAAAATATCAAGGACCTAAGTAAAAAAATTGATGAATATAGCCAAATACTTTATGAACGCTGTCGAGAGTGTTTAAAATATGAATATAAAAATTATCGAAAATTAGATCAGGCTGAGATATTCAATATACATTATGGCTTGGCAAGAAATCTTTTAGCATCTACACTTATTGCTATAGTATACTTTTCTATTGTAACAATTTATATTTATATGAATAAGTTGTCATTTTTCATCTTATCTACAGTCCTAATGTTGCTTTCATATATTTTCGCAAAATTATTGTATCAGCGAGCACAGAAATATGCTATATACCACGTTAAGAATGTAATTATATTATATTTATCGATATTTGGTGAAACACCATTCTCAAAAAATTAAAATACAAATTATGCATATAAAATAAAGGAGCACTAAAATGACAATGAAACGTGTAATTAATCAGGAAGGTAAGTATGGTCTAGTAGATACTATCCCTGAGTATCAACAAAATTATAACAAAGGATATATAGGATTCTGTTATGACCCAACTTCTTTTGTATCAAAAGCAATAGCAAAAGCAACTAAATATTGTAATTATTCAGATATTAAAGTTAGTCATGCATTAATTGTTATTAGCGAAGATATGTGTATTGAAGCAGATGCTAATTCTAAACAAGTTATTGAAGCACCTCTTTCAAAATATTTTGATGATGAAAACAAAATTATTTCATTTAGAAAACCTCGAGAAATAAATGAAATAATTGCAAATGAAATAGTTAATCTTGCAAAATCAAAAATTGGATGTGAATATGAGTATGCACAGATAATAGGACATATTGGCAAAGCCTTACCTGGCATAAACCAATTTAACAAAATAACACATAACTTTATTGTAGATATTATATCCTGTCTAGTTGACAACAAAGATAAATTTATATGCAGTGAGCTCGCGGCATATTCTCTAAAGTATGCAAAGAGTTGGACTTACAGGAACAAAGGTATATTAGCTAGGCTTACAACACGAGTAAACCCGCAAGAATTATTTGAAGACAGAACAATTTTTAAAGAATGGGATATAGAAACTGCTAGCTAGGGCACATAACTTGCCACTTTTGTACATACCTGAAAAAAGTTAGCAAATATATCTGCAGTAATTCCAATTGTAGCTATTTTTTCACATATAGATCTTAAATCATTTAAATCTTTTTTAAGTTCATCTTTATTAGTATTAATTGCATTGGTAATTTCTTGTAATCTTTTACTATTTTTAATTAATTCCAATCGTTGAACCCGAGTTAATTCATCAAGTATAGCTTGTTTAATATTATTAAGTCTTTGATAATTTTCGTCAGAAAGGTCATCCCTGCTCAATAGCATATCGATACATATAATTACATCGTTCATGTCATTTCTAAAATCAATATCCCGCTGTTCCATTTCAACTCCTTATGGTAAAAACTTATTTATCGCACTCACTGATTTCTGTATTCCTTGAACAGTTTTTAATAAACTGAATTCACCATTCTTTTTATTGTTTACAAAAGCATATAATTCATTTTGTGCTTTAAGCATTGATTTGATTATATATTGAGGGTTGCTTTTTCTTATATTATCATAGTAAGTATAATTTTCTTGTATTTCTTTAAGTTGTATCTTCCTTAAGGTTTCTATTGAGTTATCATTTTCTTTCTTGGCTAAATAGCGATTATAGTATATAATTTGATCTTTTAACAACTCTTTGGCTCTTAACTCAACATTGTTTTGTAAAACGTTTATAGTTTCATCATCTAATATTGAAAGAAGTTCTACAATTGTATCATTAGTAGCATTAACATATTTTTTTAATATACGATATCTGCGTTTATCTACAAATTTATTAAAAATAGCTGAAGGCATATTAACTATTACTTGAGAACATTTCTCATTAAGATTATTAGAAGAATATTTCACAATATCATTTACCATAGCATCAATTGTTGAGCTTGTAAGATTTTTTAAATCGTCATTATAAATTTGTACTAAATAATTGCTATATAGCATAAGTGTGTCGATTGCTTCTATACGGATATTTAAATCACGTTCATTTATAACTGTTATTTTGACATTTTCAGGTTTTTCAATGTCCTCAAGAGATATTTTTTCTGCTTTGTTTCGGGATTTACTCTGAAAATATAAAGTTCTGTTTACCTCATATAGGGATTTATAGTATTCTTTTAAAGTTTTATTAACTTGAATGACAGTATTATTGTATTCATAAACAGTAGATTTATAATTTTTTCCACATCCAGATAAAAGCATGCAAGTTAATAAAAGAAGTATAAACAGACTGCATTTTTTCACAATAAACCCCTAACTATTTAATACACTTACAACAATCTGCTTCATCACATCCATTTCTTCCGGTTTGCTTTCTGCAATAAGAAGTGTTAGTGCGAAAAGAGTTCCGTTGTCTATTATTGGAATATTATTTTTATAAAGCATATTATTTTTATCCAGGAAATATAAGAAGCAACTTGCCGCAATACGTTTATTCCCGTCAGAGAACGAATGATTTTTTGTAATCAAATACAAAAGCATTGCTGCTTTTTCTTCCAAAGTCGGATAACAATCTTTGCCGTCAAAAGTTTGATAAATCTGATTAATTGAGCTTGCAAAACTGCCGTCTTTTGGGTTTGCAAACACATCTGATGCAAACTCCGATTTCATTTTTTCTATAATATTCAAATATTCTTTTTCAGAAATTTTTACAGCCTCTTTTGTTGTTTGCCCTTTTGTGTCCAATTTCTTATGGTCAAAATTATCAAGTAAATCCAAACCTTTTGCAAAATTTTCAAGAATTTTTGCAACACTTTGCGCTTCATCAACTGTTTCGATTTGATTTTGAATACTGCGTGATAACAAGCTAATTGTTTGCTGTAAATTAATAATTTTTGCTTTTTGTGCAGTAAGCATTTTATTATTCAGAGCATAACCCTGTGTCAGATACTTTTTTAAAACATCAGTTGCCCAAATTCTAAATTGTGTTGCTCTTAATGAATTTACTCTGTATCCGACAGAGATTATTGCATCAAGATTATAAAATTGCGTTGTAGATTTTTGTGTCTTTCCCTTTATAGCACCGTGTTTTGTGGTTGTTTCCAAAATGGAAATAACCACTTCTTCTTTTAATTCACCTTCACTAAAAATATTTTTCAGATGTTTGCTTATTGCTGGAGTTTTTACTCCAAAAAGTTCCGCCATCTGCTTTTGCGTTAGCCAAATGGTTTCATTTTCAAACTTTGTATCAAGTGATACAGTCCCGTCTTCACTTGTGTAAATAATTATTTCGCCTTTTTGAAAATCTTTTCCCATGCTTAAAACTCCTGTAACTATTATACCTTAAAATCAATTAACTTGCTTTCTTTTCTCTTTAGAGTAATGTTGTGTTGCTGTAAAGGAAAGGAATATAAGTATGGAAAAAGTTGGATTGAATATCACTCCAAAAGAATTTAAGCAATTAAGCAAATGGGCGGAGGAAGTTTACAACTTGGCTCTGGTTGTAATACATTTGCACCGTGAAGCAGATTTGCTGAATGCATTTTTTATCGACCATGAAAAAGATATTGAAGTTTAAACTGTGTTTAAATGCCATTTAAAACCCTTTTAAACGGCATTTAAAATTTGTGTCGGAATGATACAAAATTCGGAAATTGCACTTAAGATTTTCTCAAAAACAATCGATTAATGTTCCTAACGAAAGGGACTTAATATGGTTGAAAAAAATTACAAACTGTATGGCACAAAAATTTTGAACATTAAAATACAAGAAATCGGTTTGCTGATATGTCTGTGGGAAAACAAATTTACTGATAAAACTGTTGATTTTGCAACTTGTGTGGATAAAACCGGCAAACGTTACAACATTGAACTAGATAATATCAGAGGCTTTGAAGACGATTTTGAAAGATAAACAAATCTGTAAAATTATTCCATTTTATTCGAATACTCAACAGCCTCGTCTATTTTATCCATTAATAGACTCGCTAATATTAAACGTTTTATTGCTTTTTCTTTTGTAAGTGTTAAATTCTCGTGCGCTTTTGGATTCCTTATACCAGAGATTGCTCCAGAAAATATTTGCATATATCCGACTTGTACATTTTCGCCACTCTCTGTGGATGTATCTTCGAATTTCAAACGGTTACCAGATAAAGAGAAAAGATATTCCATTAAATTTTTACCATCTAACTCTTTATTTGAATTTTCAAGCTTGTAATATTTTCTATATATCTTTTTCAATCTGCTATTTACTTCTTTAAAAGCCGACTCAACTGCATCAGCGTATTGTTTTGAATTATACTTGATAAAAACAAGTTCTTTTATTACCGGATGAATATATTGCCAGAACGGTTCGTTTTTGTTTTCTAATATGATTAACTGGAGTTTCTCTAACTGAGTCAAAATGATATTAAATTCACCAACTGACATATATTGCGTAGTCTTTATAACAAGATTGTTATAAATCGTTTCCCATTCCGGAGTATCATTTAAATAATTTGAATAAATAAATTTTGTTAATTCGTCTTTAAAGGCAAGATATCTTTGGTGGCTTAGCGTGATTCTTTGGCCCAAATTATATAAATCACGGAACTTGTTAATTAAATCATTAATTGTTATATTTTCTTCTTGTAATGATGGCATGTATATACTCCTGAAAAGATTATACAATAAACATTTATGTACTTTGAACATATTTTGAACAGTTATAAAACAGGGTTTGAATTAATTTGTCTCTTTATCCATTCTATAATTACTGAAATAAGATATTCTTGTTCGGTTTTGGTTAGTTCTCTGTGTTTGGGAAATTTGTGCCATTTTTCGATGCAGCCGCGGCAGTAGGTGGCGGTTGCGTGTTGAGCAATAAACACAGGGTGACCTCGCATTGGAGTTTGTTTGCCTTCATTAACAGGTTCTGCCGGAGCAACTCTATCCCTTATAAAATCACAGGCATGAGAATGAATTATTTCAAGTCCTTTGTCTTTGATGTATTCAAGCTCTTTTGCCCTGAGCTTAAATCTACTCCTAAATTTTGATTTTGCTAATCTGTCTAAAATATACATAAACTTACCCGTTAAAAGACTTATCTATACGTGAATTACGTTTATTTAAGAATTCCATTTGTTTATGGTACAAAGTATTCCATTCTTCAACAGTTTGAGGTCTTTGATCAGTCCTATTAAAGTTGTCAAAATCTAAGTAAAAATTAATAGATTTATAATCATCTGAAACTAAATCATTCAAATAAAAGAAATCTACATAACATTTGAAATCAACAAATAATTCAAAGAATTTGTGATTCGCTTTTAAAGTATCATAAAGTGGACTTTGTTTATTATTATAATAAAGCCTTATACATTCTAAAGTTAAGTCGAACCTATCTTTAATTTTGCCGTTATATCGTCCTCTTTCAACATTTATAGACTTTGGATATTTAGGGAAAATTATTTCACCACCAATTGTATAGCTTTTTCTCAAGTATTCTTCATAAAATTTATCAAAGTCAGGAATTTCTTTTTTGATATCATTAATTAACGTTTGAAGAGTTTTGTGATGAATATACATATTAATTATCGAATCGCTCCCGAAACAAAAATCTTTCCAATATAGGTATTTATCTGAACTATTACCTTGCTTGAGTTCAAAAAATTCTCCATTTGGCAAAGTCTTGCTATAAATCATTTGCTGATATTGTCTCATTGTAGGACTCTTTGCATCAGGGTCAGGTCTGTCTTCTCCTGCATAAAAACAGTCCCAATAATTTGGTGTATCAGAAGTAAAATCAAAATTAATATTTATTTTTTTCATATTATACTCCAATTAGTTAATAGTATCACAATAATATAATAAATTTTTATTGTGTCAGAAACGGACATAGTAAATTATTAATTCAAAATCCTTTTATAAATTTCAATAATTACATCATTTATGTCTATAAAAATAACTTTTTCAAGGCAATCATTATTAGCAATAAATTTTTTAACGTTTTCTGTTGCTATATTGCAGGCTTCTTCTAACGGAAAGTGATAAACTCCGCAAGAGATAGCAGGGAATGCTATCGTTTTAATTCTGTTTTCTTTTGCAAGATTTAAAGCCGTTTCATAACATGATTTTAAAAGTTCTCTTTCGTTTTTATTCCCGCCACACCAGACGGGACCGACTGTGTGGATTATAAATTTTGCAGGTAAATTATAACCTTTTGTAATTTTTGACTGTCCTGTTTCACAACCGTTTAAAGTTCTGCATTCTTCCAGTAATTCTGGCCCTGCGGCACGATGAATAGCACCGTCGACTCCGCCTCCACCTAATAAACTTGTATTTGCTGCATTAACTATTGCATCAACTTCTAACTTTGTTATATCGCCTTTTATAGCTGCAATTTGTGTCATATTTACCTCCATTTAATAATATCATAAACGAGGATTATGTCATAAACGGACATATTTTTTATTACATTCCTAAAATATCTCTTTCAACTATTTTTACAATATCTTCCGGTAGATATTCTTTCTTGTTAGACTTTTGTTTTGGCTCGGTAATTTGTTGTTTAACTTGTGGCAGATTTTTCAAAATATTCATCAGCGAATACATTTCTGCCTGCGGGGTTTGTTGGTTATTATCAATGTCATTTGAGATTTTATCTATAATTTTTTGTGCAAAATTCAGCAGTTCACGATTAAAGAGTTCCTGCTCTCGGCCTTTTTCAAACCTCTTTCTATCCCATTCATATTCTTTCTTCCAATAAAATAAAGTCCTGCGCGAAAGGTCAAGTTTTGTGCCAATCACATCAAGCGGTTGTTTTTCGTAAACATATAAATGCTCTGCCTGCTTTAATTTATCCAATTTTGTCATATTTATACCTCAAAAATTATTCTGTCTACTGTAAATTTTGTTTTATCAGATAATCTTCGTACCTGAAAATTACAAGTCCTCTCGATTATTCCAAGATTTTGAAAATATTTAATCATCTGATTCAAAAGTGCTAATGTATTTTTCAAAACTTTTGGCGGAAAATTTCTGCTTTTACAAAAATAATAAAATTCATGAACATCGTTACAAGTTATGTCATTTAAGTTTTTATTTTTGAAAAATGGTGCAATGTAGTACTTCAACATTCTGCGATATCTTCTGTAAGTATTTAATTTGCAATTGTTTTTGACATAATTTTCTAAAAAATAATCAATCGCAGCACCAATTGTAATAACCTGATAATTTGTAGTTTGTTTTACGCAAATAATAAATTCCTGCTTTATTTTCTCTTCCTGATATTTATACAAACCCTGTTCAAATACCAATTTACCCTCGTTCAAAAGGTGTTTAAGTTCCGTTTTGCAATCACATTCGGCAATCATATTTATTTCGTCAAGTGTAAATTCTTTTAGATGTTTTGCTAATTTTTCTATATTCATAAAATCTGCTCCGTAATTTCTTTTGTTATTTCTGTTAAATTATTGTCTTTGGCAAAGGTTCCCATTTTGTTTATTAACTGAACTATTTGCCTGAATCTGTTAAATTTTGAATGGATATATTCAACAGCATCAGGAGTAAATGGAATCTCCGAAAGTTGTCCGAATATTTGAGATAAATCATTTACACCAAAGATTTCAAACTTTAAAATCTCTGAAAACCTATCATAAAGATGTTTGTATCTTTCAAGTTTTCTATGAGCCAATCCCATTCCGATAAAAATTATCGAGCTGCCAGTTTCATCGTGAATATCCCGTAGGGTTTCAATAGTTTTGTAGTTATTCATCAAATAATCAATCTCATCGATAAAAATCACTTGCGGGGATTGTTTCAGCTTTTTTACTACGATATTAAAGTTGTCGGATGTCAAAAATCTCGGTATTTCATCAAGTTCTTTGACCATTTCTTCAAGCAGCCATCTACCTGTCATAAGGTTTGAGGCACGGAGATAAATTCCGTCATATTTGCACGCAAGCCACAAAGCCGTCTGAGATTTTCCAAGTCCGGGCTCACCATAAACAAGTCCCATTTTCAGAAGATTCTTTGGCTTATTTATCAAATTTTCAACAAGTCCGATAAAGTTTTTGACATTCTGCGTTTTAACAAAAATCTTATTCATATAAAAGCCTATACTCCTTTGTTTGCTTAAATTCTACTATCCAAGAATTATTTGGATCGTTTGCTATTAAATATTCATATTTTTCTGAATTATTTTTGAACAAGGTTTGAGGGGGATTTGAACGCGGTTTGAATTCAACATCTTTTGGTTCATTCATTTTCTGTTCAATGAATTTAATTTCTTCATTACTTAAATATTGTTTTACAGAGTTAATAGTTTTCTTTCTCAATTGTCGCTGTTTAACAATTTTCTGTTTATAGTCCTCAAAATCTTTCACATCGCCTAAAATTTTTGCCATCGGATGAGTTTCTGATACTCGTTCTGCTGTGCATAAATATTCACCTTTGGTGGTAAATACCTTAATGCTTATCAGGTCAAAAAGGTTGTATTTGATTAGCACTTTGCTTTTGAATCCGTAAAGCCGTTCATCAAAGTAATCACAATTCAAAAACCTGATTCCATTTCTCTGTATTGTTTTAACTTCAGTTGCAAGCATTAAATCATCAAGGATATTAATATCAATATTCTGCTGTTTTCTTTCAGATAAAACTTCCGCGATTGTTTTATCCGGAGCATTTGGACAAGGCTGCGAATTTTTAAAATTTAGCCACATATCAATCATTTTTATTGTTTCTTCTAAAGTTGGAATGTAGTCATTATGCAATGTTTTGTGCAACTTTTCATTTCTCATAAGGTATGCAGGCTTATTTTGAATATTACTTCCAACATAACTCGGTAGAAGTTTTTCAAAGCCTTCTTGAAATTCTTTGAAAAATCTTTCAATAACTTTTGCTCTGGCATTATAAGGTCTTGCAAATACTATTTCTATACCTAATTTTGAATAAAGACCATTAAATCCAAGTTCCGAGAATCCTTTATCGTCTGTAAAGTACTTAGATCTAAATGCTCTACCATTATCTTGGTAAACTATTTTAGGAATCATATCTAGATTGATTATTGAATTACGCAACGCACTTGCTATACATTGAGTATTTTCTTCTAACATAATTTCGTAACCAACTAATGCTGTTGATTTCCAATCCAAAAATCCGACAAGTGTAGCTCTGTAGGGTTTACCTGTAAATGGGTTAATTACTTGAAATGCAAGTTTATGCCCATCTGCGACTAAAATATCCCCGACTTCTAAAAGCGAAGCGTCACGTTTTATATATGGTTCAACTTTATCAGAAAGTGCTTTTTCTCCGTCACGAGCAAGAACCCATTTATCATAATTGTTATCCTTAAACCATTTGGCATAACGCCTGAATGTAATATCAGCAGGAATAAAACTTTGCCCCTGCTCTTTTAATCTGTATTTCGTTAATGAAATAGCTTTACCAATAGACAGTCTATTCGGATGCAAAAGCAAACCCATAAATATTTTTATTTCATCGTCATTAAGTACAGTTCTATAATCATTGACACTACTATATTTGTATTGAGGCAAAAGTTTAGTATAATCTTCCGTTCCGTTTAGCATCGCAAACCAACGGTGTAAACTGCCGCGGGAGATTTTACCCAAAATCTCAAATAAGTGAGAATTTGAAGTGTTATGTAATTTCACAAAATCATAATCCGCTTGAAGTTTATTTTGAGATTGCTTTCTAAACTCAAGCCATTTATGAACCACATCAAGTCTTGCGAGTGCTATTTGTTTACATTTTTCGTGTGTGAAGTTTGTCATAATAAATTATCTCACACACATTCATCACTCACCTTTCGAAATAAATCAAGTCCTAAATCTCAATCTCAGAGACATTTTGATACATATCAAACTAAAAGATAAATTATTTTTGCACTTTATTGCACTTATTTACACTCGCTAAAAATCAAGCACCAAGCGATATAGACCCTGAAACAAGTTCAGGGTGACAAGTTTTTAGTGCAAAATAGTGCAAAATTTGTGACAAAAGTGCAAGAATGGTCCGGCAAATCTCTATACTATAAATCTGTCTTAAACTACTAACAACTCGGCATCATAGCCAACAAAAACGCATACAAATGGTCCTGAAAGGTTATAACTCCCCAAACTGGTGTTCGCATCCAACCTCATCATCTAAAAAATAGTTTTAAGGCTAAAGCCTTATACTATTTTGTATAATGTCGACGGGGGGACTTGAACCCCCACAGCTCTCGCCACATGCAC
>CAKVJE010000002.1 GCA_934754735.1 uncultured Candidatus Melainabacteria bacterium | reverse complement strand
TACCATATAGGAAGAACGCCAGCCCCCCACATAGTGTGAATAATGAGAATATGTCCATAATTTAAATCCTTTTCTTGTTTAATGAAATATGGTTAGTATCCATATAATTTGAGTGTATCACAAGAAAAATTTAATTACGATAAAATTTAATAGCTACAAATAAAAACTGTTACTTTTCGTAAAAATTAAAGGCCCAGTTTACTGGGCCTTTTGAAATAGCGGTGTATCCCTGTTTTGCAAACAAACTCCAAATTGACAACTTGAGTTGTAATTAAAATTACTTTCACTTGGTGCAAAACTATCAGCTTCTTTTCTTATGTCACTTCTATTTAATGGTGTGAGTCTGGCTTCAGGTGAACCGGAAAATTCTTTGATATGACTGTTAGGATTGTAAATCGGTGATACTTTTTCTCTAAAGCCTGGAACCGAACAGACTGTAGCTCCTTCATCAATAGGACAAGTTGCAAAACACGGTAGGAACATGCTGACGATTAGAATGGTTGATAATATTGAAATCTTTTTCATAAGTTTCTCCTTTTTTATGAGTCACTTATATATTAAACTCTATTTTAACTTTCTCATTAGCCGGTTAGGCTAATTAATTCGCAGTATAATAATTGGAATTAAAAGCTTCAAAATTAATCATAGTTACAAAATGTTACGCATCATGTTTACACAAAAGCTATGTTGAGTGTACAATTATATAAGGAGGCTTTATAAATTTGAGTAAAGGCTACGAAAATTTTAATAATTCAGAAACATCTTTCAGAAAATCCACACTAATCCAAGAACGCATCGGGCTTGTTTCTACCCACATGTATAAACAGTTTTTGGACTATCAGCATGCAACTTTAAATACTGCTGAAATATTTGTGGAAATGATTGATAATTTGAAAGCAATTGCGGATTCTTTAAAACAATCATTTGCATCTCGAGGTATTACAACAGAAAATATTTATGTTGATTATGACAAAGATAAGACAGTTGTTGTGATTAATATTCTTTGGCATACAATTAGCCTTACAACCAGATGTAATTATGAACCGCAAGCTTTGTTTAGAGAAAGCGCTCCACCAATGTTTTCTGGTCGTATTATGGCAATTAACGGGAATTATAATGAGTTAATGGAAGGTATTACATCTAGAAATCAAATGATGGAAGTCCTTTTGGATAAAGAAGTTGCATCTTTGTTTGTGCCTGCTGACAAAACTCAGAATTCAATTTTTAAAATCAGACATTTATCTAATAGAGAATTTTTCTTGAATAATACAGATTCTTCTAGAGAATTTGTTTTAAAAGTAGTTGAAACAATTTGTGGCGGCGGTTTGTACCACGAAGAAGGTTCAAGAAAGAGTTTTAATATTTAATTGTGCGAACTGAATGACTCTGGTTATTTTCTCTCTTCTTGGGCACTAAAGTTCAAGATAAATTTTAGAAAAAATTTTTAGAATAGAATAAAATTAATGTAGTTATGTCGCAAACATTGAGTTAAGACTAAAAATGAACGACATTCGCGCCGCGAACATGCGTGCGAACATGGAATGTGACTTTGAGGCAAGCTTGTATAGAGAAAATGAAATTTTGTATTTTACTTATGCTTGCCGACAAAATATTTACGTGCGTAGCACCGATAGTGAGCGAAAGTGAGCAGGCTATGCCTGCAACATCCATTTTGTTCAACGCTCGTAAGAGCGTAGGAAGCGGTAGCATGTTTTCTCTTTCTTTTGGTTCTTTTCTTTCTCTTTTTATTTGCAACAAAAGAGAAAGAAAAGGACATTCTAAAAACTTTTTTATTTCAAAATTATTTTCTTACTATTTCTTCTTTATTGCAATAAAAGTACACTCTTATGAGCGTGGTTCAAGTGGATGTAGCAGGTAAAACCGCATTCTTTCGTTCTATAAATCGTAATCGCAGTAGAGGGTATTATTAAATTTGTATTCTAAAATTTTTTATTAAACTTTGCTTAACAATCTATTGATTATTAACCATATTTGTGATTATTTATAAATATGCAGGCATATCCTCTAAAAGCCTGTTTTGTATAAGCGGCTAGGAGCCAATCTATCAAGTTAAGATGCTCCACTTATATTAAAACAACAAAGAAGGAAAATGAAATGTTAAAAATCAGATTGAAAAGATTAGGTGCTAAAAAAGCTCCAACATACAGAGTTATTGTTATCAACTCTACAACAAAACGTGAAGGTAAACCGGTAGAAGAATTAGGTTACTACAATCCAAAAACAAAAGAAATGAAATTAAACAAAGTTTCTGCTGAAGCATGGGTAAAAAAAGGTGCTCAACCTACAGATACAGTTAAATATTTGATGGCTAACTGTAATGAAGATGGTTCATTGAATTATAAAAAATCAGAAGTGGTTAAACTTTCAAAGAAAGCTCAAGCTAAAAGGGCTGAAGAAGAAGCAAAAAAAGCTGAAGAAGCAGCAGCTGCAGCTCAAGCAGAAGAAGCTCCTGCTGAAGCGTAATAAGTTTAAAAAGCTCTCTTCAAAAGAAGAGAGCTTTTTTAGAAAAATAAATGTAAAGATTTATTAAACAAATAGCAATTTTAAAAATTGACTTGTTTTAAATAATGTGTATCAGATTGTAGAAGGTAAATAGTATGATTAGTCCAATTAACTTTAGAGCGACCGCAGGCAATGTAGTAATGACTAAACCTGTTGAAACCGATGCTCCAAAAACAGAAACAGTTACTGCCCCTGTTGAAACTGCAGCTACATTTAAAGGAGCGAATGCTCTAGCAGCATATAATAAAGCATTCTTAGCAGCTGAACCTGCAACCGAAGAAACTCCTAAAGCACCAGCGTTTAGAGGTGAAGAAGTAGAAACTGAAGAAACACCAAAAGCTCCAGCGTTCAAAGGCGAAGAAGTAGAAACAGAAGAAGCTCCTAAAGCACCAGCATTCAAAGGTGAAGGAGTAGAAACAGAAGATGCTTCAAAAGCTCCTGCGTTCAAAGGCGAAGAAGTAGAATCTGTAGACGCTCCAAAAACTCCAGCATTTAAGGGTGAAGAATCTGGAGAAACTAAAACAGAAGAAGCATAATTTTTATAGAAACTCTTTGTTTTTTACCAAAATTATAATATACTAATAGCAAGGAGTTTTTTTATGAATAAAAAATATTTACTTATAATAATAGCAGCATCAATCTTGGCTTTGTTTGCTGCTTTTTTGATACTAAAACTCTCGCAAAAGCCGAAATTAATTAATGATAATTTACATCCAAAAGTACAAAATGTTCAATTAAAGAATGAACATGCCGAAGTGTCTGTAAAAAATGAAAAGGAGAAAACAGAAGCAAAAAAAGTTTCACAACCTCCAAAAACAGATTTTATAAATAAGACGAATAATTTAAAAACAAAAACAAAAACAAATACAAATACAAATACCGTACAAACTAAAGAAAGTGCTGTATTGCAAAATGAAATACAAGAAGTTCGTTTAGAAAATACGCTAAAAGAAAAGGTTGAGAGTGGAGTTGAGATTCCTGTCAATTTCATTTCTAAAAATACTTATAAATATATTTATACGCCTGCAAAATATCCAAAATCTAAATGATTGGACGAATTATTTAGGTCGAACCTCTAATTTATTATTTAGTTAAGTAAGTAATAATTAACATGAAAAAAGGAGGTATGATATGAAATATATCAAGTACGCAGCATACGTTTTAACAATAGTCGGTGCACTTAATTGGGGTTTAGTAGGGTTATTTGGGTTTAATTTAGTAGCTCAAATTTTTGGAGATATGACAATTATGTCCAGAATAATCTATTCTCTAGTTGGTCTAAGTGCTATTGCTTCCGGTTATTTTATGCACAATTGTGATAGACACCGAGTAGATAGCTGTGAATACGGACACTGTAGTTTATAGTAACAAAAAAATAGGATGGACTAATACCATCCTATTTTTTTGTTGTAGACCTATAAATTATAAAGCTGCTTTTGCTGCTTCAACAACAACTGCAAATGCTTCTTTGTCATTAACTGCCAAATCAGCAAGCATTTTTCTGTTAACTTGAATGTTTGCTTTTTTGCAAGCGTTAACGAATCTTGAATAGCTCATTCCTTGTTCTCTAACAGCTGCATTGATTCTTACAATCCATAAACGACGCATATTACGTTTTGTAGCGCGTCTATCTCTGTAAGCGTATTTAAGAGCTTTCATAACTGCACAATTTGCAACTTTAAAGATTCTGCTTCTTGCGCCTTTGAAGCCTTTAGCAAGCTTTAATATTTTTTTGTGTCTGTTACGACATACATTACCACGTTTAATTCTCATTGTTCAACACTCCTATCTAGCATACTTCTTGTAAGGTAACTCTTTTGAAATCAATTTTTCGTAAGATTCAGAAATCACTACATCTCCGAAAATCTTACGTTTTCTTGATTCAGCTTTGTGTTGAAGCAAGTGGCCAATACCTGCATGTCTTCTTGTGATTTTACCTGTGCCAGTAACTTTGTATCTCTTAGCTGCTGCACGGTGGGTTTTCATTTTTGGCATTTTGTTTCTCCTTTTCTGCCTCATTCAAGCTCAATAGAGCCTTCATTCAGCTGTCTGTACCTAATCCGAGTAAGGCATACCATAGCACTATACTTCGGCATAATCAAGTTTATGACAAACCCCAATAAATGTCAATTATTTGGATGAAAAATCTTTACAAACTTGATTATTTGATCAACCTGTAATAAAATACCATTATTATTTGATAAGAGGGAATAGTTGAGATGAAGAAAGCTTTAATGATAGCATCAGTATTGCTAGTGGCTGTAATTTCTACGGCTTGTATTAACAATATTGCTGTGCAAGAGCTTAATAATAAAGCCGCAGAATATATGCAAAAAGGCGATTACGAATCAGCAATGAACAGACTTCAAGCGAGTTTGGATTTGGATTCTACAATGTATGAAACTTATTACAATCTTGGAATAGCATCAATTAATGCAAAAAAATATGAAAAAGCAATCGAAGCTTTTGAAGGCGGAATTAAAATAAAACCTGATTTTGCTGATTTTTATTATTCATTGGGCGTTGCTCAAACAGATTTCGCAGATGAACTTGTAGAAGTTACGGAAGATAAAAAAGAAATTTCAGAAGAAGATAAATTAAAAGCGATAGAATTAAAAAAATCTGCTGTTGAAAACCTTACAAAATACTTAGAACTTCAACCAACAACAGAAGATAAGAAAACAATAGAAGAGTTAATAGAAGAGTCTAATTCTTTTATTAATGGTGATGACACATCATCGAAAGAATATGCTGAATAATGTTCGCTTCACCTTCTCAAATTTTATGCACAATTTGTGGTGTTAACATATACTATTATGGCGTAATAATGGCGATCGCGATTTCAATCGGAACGCTTTATTCAGATTGGGTTGGTACAAAGTTTTTTGGTCTTAAAAATGAGACAATAATTGATTTAGCGCCATATTTAATTATTTTTGGAATTCTTGGTGCAAGACTTTATTATTGTACGCTTAATTATGATTTTTATTTAAGATTTCCAACAGAAATTATTGCGATTCGCCATGGCGGAATTTCTATTCATGGTGCGATTTTGGGTGGCGCGTTAGGATTGTGGCTTTTTAGTTTAAGGCATAAGATTTCTGCATTAAAACTTGCTGATGCTTGCGCTTTAGGTTTGCCACTTGCTCAAGCTATTGGAAGATGGGGAAACTTTTTTAATTCAGAAGCGTTTGGACGTCCAACCGATTTACCTTGGAAATTATATATAGCACCTCAATACAGACCAATTCCGTACCAAGATTGCGAATTTTTCCATCCTGCGTTTTTGTATGAAAGCATTTTGGATGTTTTGATTTTTATTTTGCTATTTTTCTTGATGAAATCTAACAAAATAGAAAAAGAAGGCAATATTGCGCTAATATATTTGATTTTTTATTCTGTTGCAAGAATTCTTGTCGAAAGTGTTCGAATAGATTCTGTAAAATATCTTTTCGGCTTGCCTGTTGCAATCTGTGTCTCTATTGGTATAATTGTTGTATCAACATTCATTTTAATCAAAAGAAAGGGCTGATTTATGAATTTTAAAAGAACTATCACATTGTCATTAGCTTATTTAATTATGTTTACTGCAGTTGCTTTTGCAGCACCAGAACCTCAAAAAATAGCGGTAGTTGATATACAAAAAGTTGTAGCAGCATCAGCTCAAGTAAAAGCTCTTAAATCAACTCAAGATGCGAGAAATAAAGAATTAACCGAATTTATTAAAAAAGCTCAGGCTGATGTTAATAAACAAACTGACGAAAAGAAAAAGAAAGCTTTGGCTGCGCAATATGAAAAACAATTGGTAGCGAAAAGAGAAGCTTATACAAAAGATTATTCAACAAAATTAAAAGCAACAGATGCAAGTATTACTGCGCAAATCGGTAAAAAGGCTACAGAAATGGGTTACACCATGGTAGTTCCAAAATCTGCGGTTATTTATGGCGGAGATGATATTACAGCAACAATTTTAAAGGTTATTAAATAAGATGAAAGCAGTTCTTTTTTACGGTCCACAAGATATCAGATACGAAGAAACAATGATAAAACCCTTAGAAAAAGGGGAAATTCTTGTTAAGATTCAAGCTGCATTGACTTGCGGAACAGATGTTAAGACTTTTCGTCGCGGTCATCCGGTCTTAATCAAAGAAATACCTTCCGGTTTCGGACATGAGTTTTCGGGAATTGTTGAAAAAGTAGCTTCAGATGTTACTAATGTAAAAGTTGGAGATAGAGTTGTTTGCGCAAATTCTGCACCTTGTGGCGAATGTTTTTACTGCAAGCGCGGAGAATATAATCTTTGTGAAAATTTGAATCTGCTAAACGGAGCGTATGCAGAATATATCGTAGTTCCTGAAAGAATTGTAAAAAAGAACACACTTATTTTACCTCCAAGTTTGCCGTTTGAAAAAGCAGCGTTTTGCGAACCGCTTGCAAACGTTGTTCATGGCGTCGAACGTACGGGGATTAAACCGGGGCAAACTGTAGGTGTAATTGGAATTGGGCCTATCGGCTTAATGTTTGCAAGATTATGCAAATTAAAAGGCGCACGTGTAATTGTAGCCGGTCGTAATCCAATTAAATTAAAGCTTGCAGAAGAATTTGCACACGTAGATGATATAGTCGATTTGAAAAAGTATGCAAATCCTGAAAAAATATTCAGAGATTTTTCAGATGAAGGTAAAGGCTTGGACGTTGCAATTGAATGTGTCGGCATGCCTGAGATTTGGGAGCTTGTGTTCTCTTGTGTTCGCCCAGGGGGAACGGTTCATTTCTTCGGTGGTTGTAAATCAGGCTCTAAGGTAAGTTTCGATACAACAAAAATGCATTACGGTGATATTCGTTTGATGAGCGTATTCCATCATACTCCAAAATATTTTAGACAAGCACTCGATTTAATTGCATCAGGCGAAGTCGAAGTTGAAAAACTTATTACGGCAGAGCTTCCGCTTGAAAAGGTTGAATACGCAATGCAACAACATATTGCAGGTAACGCTATAAAATTTTTAATTCGCCCTTAATTTCTAAATAGCCTAGGTGGCTAATAGATTATAGAGTGATGAAGCAGTTAAATTGATTGTATCAAATCTTTTTGATGCTTATAGTTAGATTTTTAAGGGCTTGCGTAAAGCTCTTTTTTTTATGTTATAATAAAATTTGTTAAAGGGAAGAAGGTAAAAAGATGAGTTTAGATGTATATTTAGGTATCGACGTAGGTTCAGTTACAACAAAATTAGCATTAGTTGATGAAAAAGGTAAGTACATTGATTCTTATATGCTAAAAACCGCTGGTAAACCGGTTGACGCGGTTCAAAACGGTTTAAAACAAATTTATTCACAAGCACTTTGCGAATATTCAGTAAAAGGTGTTGGAACAACAGGTTCAGGTAGAAATTTGGCAGGGGCATTAGTAGGAGCTGATGTTGTTAAAAACGAAATTACGGCTCACGCAGTAGCAGCAAGTACAAATATTCCCGGAGTTCAAACTATTCTTGAAATCGGCGGTCAAGACAGTAAAATTATTATCCTAAGAGATGGTATTGTAACCGATTTTGCGATGAATACGGTTTGCGCAGCAGGTACAGGCAGTTTTCTTGATCACCAAGCACAAAGATTGAATGTTCCTATTGAAAAATTCGGTGAAACCGCACTTAAATCAGAAAACCCTGCACGTATTGCAGGACGTTGCGGTGTATTCGCAGAAAGTGATTTGATTCACAAACAACAACTTGGTTATCCTGTAGAAGATTTGTTGTATGGTTTATGTCAAGCGCTTGTTAGAAACTATCTTTCAAACTTGGCTCTTGGTAAAGAATTGTTGCCTACAATTTCATTCCAAGGCGGTGTTGCAACAAATTCAGGTATGGTAAAAGCTTTTGAAGAAGCTTTGAATACAAAAATTGTTGTTCCGGAAAACCACCAAACAATGGGTGCAATCGGAGCAGCGCTTCTTGCAATGGAAAATCACCAATACACAGAAGTTGATACTAAGTTCAAAGGTTGGGAAGTTGGTAACATGAATTTCCAATCTGTAACTTGTCAATGCACTGGTTGTTCTAACAACTGCGAAGTTATCACTATTTTAGAAGGCGCAGAACCTATGCACCACGTAGAAAAAATCGGTGATATTAAAGGTAATATTATCGCACGTTGGGGCGGAACTTGCGGAAGATGGGATATCGCATAGTTACTTTTTCTTTACCAAAAAGCGGATTGCGAGCAAAGTGCGTAGCTTTTAGCAATGAAAAACTGGTTTTGAAATTGCTAAAGCGAAGACACGTTTAAAGCGAGCAACCAAGCAGAAAAAGTAACCAAAAAGAAAAGAACATCTTGTCGGTTGACAGAAGTATAGCTACTAACTTGATGTAATATAGCAAGTCAACCTCTGCTGTTGCAACTACAAATTTGGCGAATTACCCCTCGCCCCTTGAGGGAGAGGGAAGAAAATCAAGTTGAAAGCTATGCTTGAAACTTAGATTTTCGGGTGAGGGGTAATGTTTAGGAATAGATGAGCGGTATTCTATTTAAATAAAAATAAATACCTCACCCTAACCCTCTCCTGTAAGGAGATGGAATAACCAAGATTTGTAAGAAAGAGAAAACATGATAAAACTAAACAACTTTGAAATCGGCTCAAATAAATTAACAATTTTAGCCGGACCATGCGCAATAGAATCAATGGATATATTAAAACAAACTGCTGAAACTTTGAAAAAAGTTTGTGCAGAGCTTGACATAAATTATGTATTCAAATCTTCTTTTGATAAAGCGAACCGTTCTTCTATTAACTCTTATCGTGGAGTTGGGATGGAAAAAGGCTTAGAAATGCTTGCGCAAATCAAGAAAGAGTTTGAAGTACCTATTGTAACTGATATTCATCTTCCCGAACAAGCCGAACCGGTTGCAGAGGTGGCTGATATTTTGCAAATTCCTGCATTCCTCTGCCGTCAAACTGACTTACTTGTATCTGCTGCTAAAACAGGTAAAATTGTAAACATAAAAAAAGGACAGTTTTTAGCACCACAGCAAATGAAATCTTTAGTTAAAAAAGTTGAAGACAGCGGAAATTACAACATAATGCTAACAGATAGAGGCGTTTCATTCGGCTATAACAATTTAGTTGTGGATTTTAGAGCAATTCCTATAATGAAAGAATTTGGTTATCCTGTCGTTTTTGATGCGACTCATAGCGTTCAAATGCCAGGGTCAAACGGCGATTCAACAGGTGGAGACAGAAGATTCGTGCCGACATTAGCGAATGCCGCAATGGCAGCCGGCGCAGATGTTTTATTCTTTGAAATTCATCCAGAACCGGACAAAGCTCTTTGCGACGGAGCAAATATGCTTGCTCTTAAAGATGCAAAAAAAGTATTCGAAAAATGTAAAGCTATCTTTGACTTGGTTAGAGAATAATGAGGGTTTACCCTCCCCTTGAGGGAGGGTCGAAATCTCTGATTTCGGGGTGGGGTCATGTTAAAAAAAGTATCACGCAAAAATTCATTAAAAGGTTCTATTACAATACCTTCTGACAAATCTATTTCACACAGAGCTGTTATGTTTTCATCAATTGCAGAAGGAGAATGTACAGTAAGCAATTTTTCAAGCGGAGCGGATTGCCATTCCACTCTAAATTTGTTCAAAAATTTAGGAACTGATATTCAATTTGTTGACGATAAAACGCTAAAAATAAAATCAACAGGAATTTTACAACCGACAAAATATTCTATTTATGATTGCGGAAATTCCGGCACCACAATGCGTTTAGTTTCCGGAATTTTAGCTGGTCAAAACTTTAATTCAACTTTGATAGGAGATTTGAGTTTATCTAAGCGCCCAATGAAACGTGTAATTGAGCCTTTAACTCTTATGGGAGCAAAAATTGAATCAGAAGAAGGACATGCTCCATTAAAAATTACTGGACAAAAATTGCATGGTATTAGCTATAATTCAAAACTTGCAAGCGCACAGGTTAAATCTTGCATCCTTTTGGCTGGTTTAAAAGCTGAAGGCGAAACTATTTTTACAGAACCTTATGTTTCAAGAAACCATACCGAAAATTTATTTAAGTATATGGGTGCTGATATTAAAATTAACGGTGCCGCTGTAACACTTAAGCCTTCTATCTTACAAGCAAAAGATATTGATGTTGTTGGGGATATTTCATCTGCAGCATTCTTTATAGTAGCTGGGTTAATTGTTCCAAATTCAGATTTTGTGATTAAAAATGTAGGCTTAAATTACACTCGCTCGGGCATAATTGATGTTGTGAACCGTATGGGCGGAAATATAGAAATCTTGAATAAAACAACTGTTTCAGGAGAAGAAGTTGGTGATATCAGAGTTCAGTATACAGAAAATTTAAAACCTTGCACAATAGAAGGTGAAGATATTCCTCGATTAATAGATGAACTTCCTGTTATAGCGGTATTAGCTTCTCAAGCACAGGGAGAAACGCTTGTTAAAAATGCTGAAGATTTGCGTAATAAGGAATCAGATAGAATTAAATGTTTAGTTGAAGAATTGTCTAAAATTGGCGTAAATATTGAAGAACGCCCAGACGGTTTTGTTGTTTGTGGAAAATCCGAACTAGAAGGTGGGGCAGAACTTGAAAGCTATCATGACCACAGGCTTGCCATGAGTTATTATATTGCCGGATTAATTTGCAAAAAAGAAATAGCTATTAATGGTTTTGAATGGACAAAAATATCATTCCCTGAATTTGAGAAATTGGTAGAACAATTAGGTTAAATAAATGAAATTTATATAAAAAACGCCGAATTTATTGCAAATTCGGCGTTTTTTGAATGCTTAAGAATAATTATTTCTTTTCTTTTTCATTTTGCGCAATAGGTTTAATTACTCTCTTTGGATTATAAGATTCATTCAAGTATTCAATTTTAGCGTTTTTCATTAAACCATCAGTAAGTTTTTTAAGAATTTCAATTTGCTTTTGAGTTTCTAAATAGAACTTAATTTCGTCCTTAACTTTTACGTAAGGAGTTGTACCTGCTTCCATTCTGTCTGTAACTTTGATGATATGGTAACCGTAAGGTGATTGAACTAAATTTTCACTTACGGTATTAGGCTTCATTGAAAATGCTGCTTTAGAAAATTCTGGAACCATTGCTTCTCTTGTAAAGAAACCTAATTCGCCACCACGTTCAGCGCTTGTTTTGTCATCAGAATTCTTTTCGGCGATTTTTGCGAAATCATCCGGATTTTGTTTAACTTGTGCTAAAACAGATTCTGCTTTAATTTTTGCTTGAGCAGTTTGTTCTTCGACTTTTTTATTCAAGTCTGTAGGATTAATATTTGGATTTTTAGCTTTGATTTGTTGGATTAATTCAATAGTGTTTGCTGAAATCAAAATATGTGAAGCTCTAACTTGTTCACCGTGTGTAAATTCGGATTTGTGTGTGTCATAGTATTTTTTTGCATCAGCGTCAGAAACATTTATTTTTTCAATTGAATTTACTAACTTTTTAATTTTGATTTGAGTTTTCAAATCTTCTGTAAATTGGTCATTAGAAATTCCTCTTTGTTTCAAAAGTCTATTTAATTCTTCTTTTGAACCAACTTTATCAATAATTGTTTTTAATTCGTTTTGAATATCATCTTGAGTTGCAGTAATTCCGCGCTTTGCGATTTCTTCATCCAATAATGACTTAACAATAAGTTCGTTAACAATTTTGTCTTTGAAAATACCAAACATAGGATTTTCATCAGATTTAACCAAATTCTTAGAACCGCCGAATGCTTTTAAGAAAGATTTGTCTACACTTGCATCAAACGCTTTGTCAAATTCCGCTTGTGTAATAACAGTATTATTTACTTTAACAATTCCTTCGGATTTGTTTAGAAGTGTGCAACCGGAAAATAATACTGTGGATAAAGCCAAGCACGTTAATAATTTTTTCATTCAAATACTCCTTATATAAACGCTTTTTAAATCTTCTT
Source organism: uncultured Candidatus Melainabacteria bacterium (assembly GCA_934754735.1). Classification (GTDB taxonomy): domain Bacteria; phylum Cyanobacteriota; class Vampirovibrionia; order Gastranaerophilales; family Gastranaerophilaceae; genus CAG-196. Next base: position 36,006 of record CAKVJE010000002.1, on the reverse strand, counting down.
TTTTATATGATAAAACAAATTGGCGAGAATGTTAAACATTTTTTACTATTCTTAATAAACTTAACAAATGGTGTAACCTACTTGTACTGAAAACATGTTCATGCCACAATATGATTAACTGGGAAACAGTATAAATAGTAGTAGTAGAAATATAAAGGAAACTAAGACAATGGCTAGAAAAACTCCATTAGAAAAAATCAGAAATATTGGTATTGCTGCTCACATCGACGCAGGTAAAACCACTACAACTGAACGTATCTTGTTCTACACAGGTAAAACTCACAAAATCGGTGAAACACACGATGGTGCTGCTGTAACTGACTTTATGGAACAAGAAAAAGAAAGAGGTATTACAATCCAATCTGCAGCTGTTACAGCTTCTTGGAAAGGTCACCAAATCAACATTATCGACACACCGGGTCACGTTGACTTTACAATTGAAGTAGAGCGTTCTCTTCGTGTATTAGATGGTGTTGTAGCTGTATTCTGTGCAGTTGGTGGTGTTCAATCACAATCTGAAACAGTTTGGAGACAAGCTAACAGATACGAAGTTCCAAGAATGGTATTCGTAAACAAAATGGATAGAACAGGTGCTGATTTCTACAGAGTTGTAGACCAAATCAAAAACAGATTAGGCGCTAACGCAGTTCCTCTTCAATTACCTATCGGTGCAGAAGACAAATTCACTGGTCTTATCGATTTGATGACTATGAAAGCTGAAATTTACACTAACGATTTAGGTACAGACATTAGAGAAGAAGAAATCCCTGCTGATATGGCTGAAAAAGCTAAAGAATACCACGATGCAATGGTAGAAGCTATCGCATCTGAAGATGATGCTTTAATGGAAAAATTCTTCGAAGATCCAGATTCAATTACAATTGATGAATTGAAGGCTGCATTAAGAAAAGCTGTTTGCGATAACAAAATCGTTCCTGTAACTTGCGGTACAGCATTCAAAAACAAAGGTGTTCAATTATTATTAAACGCTGTTGTTGATTATATGCCATCACCGGTTGATGTTAAAGCTATCGAAGGTGAATTAGAAGACGGTACAAAAACTGAAAGACATTCTTCTGACTCTGAACCATTCTCAGCTTTGTCATTCAAGGTTATGACAGACCCATTCGTAGGTCGTTTAACATTCTTAAGAGTATATTCAGGTGTTATTACAGCTGGTTCTTATGTTCTTAACTCAACTAACGGTAAGAAAGAACGTATTTCAAGATTAGTTCGTATGTACGCTGACCAAAGAATCGAAGAAAACGAAGTTTACGCTGGTGATATTTGCGCAGCTGTAGGTTTGAAAGATACAACAACAGGTGATACATTGTGTGATGAAAAAGCTCCAATCATTTTGGAAAGAATGACATTCCCGGAACCTGTAATTTCTGTAGCTATTGAACCAAAAACAAAAGCTGACCAAGATAAAATGGGTATTGCTCTTCAAAAACTTGCTGAAGAAGATCCATCATTCAGAGTTAAATCTGATACAGAAACAGGTCAAACAATTATTTCAGGTATGGGTGAACTTCACTTGGATATCATCGTTGACCGTATGATGAGAGAATTCAAAGTAGAAGCAAACATCGGTAAACCTCAAGTTGCTTACAGAGAAACAATCAGAGGAACAGCTGATCAAGATTCTAAATTCGCTCGTCAATCAGGTGGTAAAGGTCAATATGGTCACGTTAAAATTAGAATTTCTCCAGCTGAAGAAAATGCCGGTTTTGTATTTGAAAACAAAATCGTTGGTGGTGCTATTCCTAAGGAATACATTGAACCTGCAAGAAAAGGTATGGAAGAAGCTCTTGAAGGCGGTATCTTAGCTGGATTCCCTATGATTGACGTTAAAGTTGAACTTTACGATGGTTCTTACCACGAAGTTGACTCTTCTGAAATGGCATTCAAAATTGCTGGTTCTATGGCAATCAAAGAAGGTACTAGAAAAGCTCAACCTTGCATTCTTGAACCAATGATGAAAGTTGAAATCGAAATTCCTGATGAATTCACAGGTACAATCATCGGTGATATTTCAAGAAGACGTGGTCGTGTTGAAGGTCAAGAACCTCAAGGTAACACAGGTAACGTAATCGTTAGAGCATTAGTTCCATTGGCTAATATGTTCGGTTACGCAACTGACTTGAGATCTAACACTCAAGGTCGTGGTACATTCTCTATGGAATTCCACAACTACGAACAAGTTCCTGCTAATATCGAAAAAGAAATTATCGAAAAATCAGGTGCAAGCAAGTAGTTTATTTATAAAACATTTAAAAGAGGGCGGAAATGCATTGCATTTCCGCCCTCTTTTTATAAAAAAACAAATTATGAATTCAAAAATTTTTCAAATCTTTTGACAAATTCTTCTTTGCTTAAATTTGGTAAAATCTCTGCAACGGTCGTTATTCCTTGGACTTTTTCGTGAAAAAGTCTTTCAAGTAACTCTTTATCGTATCCAAACAAGATTGAGCCGTGTTGCATAATGTATCCGTTTTTCCGACATTGAGCCGAACCGATGATTTTCTTGCCTTGATAGCATACATCGGCACCTGTTGAAAGTAACATGCAATAATCATAGTGAGTTGAAACGCGTTTGTTTTCTCCAAAGTCCAGCTCTATTCCTAATGTTTTAAAGAAATCTATCAGAATTCCGGATATAAATTTATATGATTCTACTACACTTTGACCGTTTGGAATTGATTCAATTGGTGCTACACAACAATATGTGATTTCATTATCATGCAGAAGTGCTCTTCCGCCTGTTAAACGCCTTACAGCATCGATTTCTCCAGTTAAAAAATCATCTTTTTGATTTCTGCCGAGAGAAATACATTTTGGTGACCAACCGTAAAGCCTGAATAAAACATCTTTTTCGCCTCTAGAAATTGCATCTTCAAGCATTTTTGCGTCAATTTCCATGTTTTTTGCGCCTGTGTTTACGCTGTAGCCTAAATATTTCATTCTCTTTCACGAGCTTTCTTAAGCAGAGCATCATCACTAGTTTTATCGGCCAATGGCATAGGAATAAACAAGTCTTTGTAACGTCTTATTGCATACTGATCTGTCATTCCGGAAATATGGTCAGTTACAATTTGCGGAATTTCTTCTGCATCATAATAAGGTTGAAGCATATTAATATAATACTCAAATAATGAGCGAATAATATTTTTAGCTTTTTTTTCTTCAGCTTTTGCAATTGGGTCTAAATAAACATTATCAAACATCCAAGTCCGGAGTTTTGTTACATAAAACCATCCTTCTTCGGACATCGTAACTTTAGGCTTATCTAATGAATTGGTAATAACATCTGTAATCATTTTGCCTAACCTTACAGATTGATTAGAAGAAAAGTATTTCACGCAATCAGCGGGTAAATCATTTTCAGATATAATTCCGGCTCTTACTGAATCTTCTATATCGTGATTGATATATGCAATCTTATCTGCGTATTGAACGATTTGAGCTTCAGGAGTTTTTGGCTTATATCCCCAGGTGTGGGTTAAAATTCCGTCAACAGTTTCTTTGCAAAGATTCATGTCTTCTAAAACTTCTACAACTCTAACGCTCTGTAAATTATGGTGAAAACCGGTCGGTAAAAGTTCGTCTAATGTACCTTCTCCGCAATGCCCAAAGGCTGTATGTCCCAAATCATGTCCTAGTGATATTGCTTCAACTAAATCTTCATTCAGGTTTAAGGCGCGCGCCATTGTACGCCCTATTTGAGCAACTTCAAGCGTATGCGTCAATCTTGTCCTAAAATGGTCATTAAATGGGGATAAAAAGACCTGAGTCTTGTGTTTTAAGCGTCTGAATGATTTAGAATGTAAGATTTTATCTCTGTCTCTTTGAAATTCTGTCCTTATTTCAAATTGTTCTTCGCGTTTGCGTTTTCGGCCTTTTGAATTTAAACATTTAGTCGCATAAGGACTTAAAAGTTCCATTTCACGCTGTTCTAATGTATCTTTAATGGTCTTAAATTCAGTATTCATAGCTAAATTATACACTAAAGAGTTTTGCATGCCTACTCTATGCGTAGTATTTTTAATTAAAAAACTGTGAAAATTCGTGTATTTATCTTTCGAATGATAAAATTAAATAATACTTTTCTTTAATCTTTCAGAACGATTTTCACTTAACAAATTCTTAAGCTTCATAATCGCTTGCGCATGTAATTGTGAAATTCTTGATTCAGAAACATTAATAGCTTCACCGATTTCTTTTAAAGTCATGTTTTCATGATAATAAAGAACCATGATAGTTCTTTCTCTTTCAGGCAATCTCTTCAAAGCGTTCTCAAGCTCCTTCTTAACGTCTTTTTCTTCCAATTCCTCGTGAGGAGCTAAATTATGTGAGTCCTGAATCGTATCAATAATTTCAATATCCCCGTCTGATGAACCTTTTTTGTCATAAATCGAAGTAACAGTTGTATCATCAGATAACAGCTGTTCAACCTTCTCTCTTTCAATTCCCAAGTAGTTCGCAATTTCTGTATTTGTAGCAGAACGACCGAATTGTTTTTTCAATTCTTCTTGCGCTTCTTTAACATCTTTAATTTTTCTTCTTACACTTCTTGGAAGAAAATCTTGCGAACGAATTTTGTCAATAATATTTCCTCTGATACGAACAAGTGCGTAAGTTTCAAATCTTGCGCCCATTTTAGGTGAAAATTTTTCAACAGCGTCAATCAAACCTTCTACGCCATAACTTGAAATATCTTCATACGAAAATGTTGGCGGAAGTGCTACTTTTACACGACCAACTACGTATCTTGTAAGATAAATGTATTGAAGGATAAGGGCATCTCTCAATTCCTTGTTATCATGGTCATCGAAATATCGAGCCCACATTTCTGCCAACTCTTCATTCGTAACTTTTTTTATTTTATTGTATGAGGTTTCAAATTCCATCCCTGTGTCCTAAAACATGTCTCATTCTATTGTAACGTTTTGTAACAAAAATGCTATCGTGTATATGGATGAAATTACTAAAAAAAGTTTAAGTAGTTGAAACTTATTCTTTAGCCTCTCTAAACTCCTCGTCAGCTTCCGCTTCAATGCGCTTAATTTCAAGCTTTTCTTCTTTTTCTTCGTCGTTATCTTCTTCTAAAATATCCTTGGCTGATTTTTTGTGTTTTTTTGAATTTAAAACAGATGCAACATTTGACATCGCAAGTGAATTTAAAGTCGCTCGCAATAATGCACTTCTGTCTACATAAGGTTCATTATAGTAGCCTTCACCTTCTTCCTCGCCTTCTGCAGGAGGAAGGTACATGGCTTCAGAACCATACTTTTCTTGACTCATTTTTGCCGCAGTTCCGGAAGGGTCTCCACTTTTAAAGTTGAATGCCCCGCCGATTCCATAAAAACCTGCTGACCTGTTATCTACCACTTTAAGACCTCGTTGTTTAAGGATAATAATACCACTCTATTATAATTATCCTCATAGCATAATATAACCTCTAAAAGGATTATTTGCTAGTTTGTAACAGAATTGTTACAAACTACTTATGAAATTAGTATTTTTGTAAAAATTTGTAATGAAATAGTATATGATTCGTTATTTTATCTATACATGTGGAATATAATATATATAAGGATATGTGATAATGAGCAAAGGTATGCGTTTACTTATACGGAGAATGTTGTGGTCGAAAGGCCCTTCTGATAGCTATTTTTTTTTGGGGGGGGGGTGAGTCTATTGGCTTGCTCTAGCGCACCTTTTGCTCTATTTCTAACAAACGCATCCCACACCCAGCCTCCCTTTATAGGGGGAGGCCGCAGCTGTTGGCGAAACTTTGTTGAGCCTTACAGATGCGAGTGGGGGCTTATTAAGTTGAAAATTGAAAGTGGAAAGTTGAAAGTTAGAAAACATCTGGATTGCTTCGTCGCTCCAAAAATCGTTGCTCCTCGCAATGACTTGGCGTTAGACTACCAGCTTCGTGTTATTGCGAGAAAATCTCCGATTTTCGTGGCAATCCATTCTAGTGTTGTCTTACTAACAACCGCCAATGACGTTCAATCTAACGCATGTCACTCCCTCTCCTTCAATCAATTCTACATGGAGAGGGTGCCGAAGGCGGGAGAGGGTGTTATTAACTTCAAATCATCCCCCACCCGAATTTCAAAGCTTCGCACAGCTCAACTTGAAATTCTACCCTCCCCCGTGGAGAGGGCGCAATTACCATGCACAACCGCATTCCACGCTAAAGAATCTAAAACAACTCTCAACTTTCCACTTTCAACTGTCAACTTAAGCAGGAGGTGCGCATGATATCAATCAATACGAACCTCTCATCCCTCATCATCCAATCCAACCTCAAGACCTCCACAAACGGTTTAAATCTGGCTATTGAACGCATGACAACGGGCTTCAAACTCAATCATGCAAAAGACAATGCTGCAAATTATTCAATCTCGACTTCAATCACAACAAAACTTGGCGCCTACAATACTGGCGAGGAAAATGCTCTAATGGGCTTGGATATGGTGCAAACTGCTTCTGAAACATTAGAAGAAATGAGCGATAGAATGTCAAGATTACGTACTCTTGCTACTCAGGCTCAAAATGGGACTTATGGAAACTCATCTATTGATGCCATTAATTCAGAAGCTAGTGCTCTAATAAAAGAGTTAAACAGGCTTCAAACGACAGCAGAGTATAATGGAATAAAACTGTTTGTTGAGGATACTAAAGACGCATCAACTCCATCAACTCACGCTGCTAGAAAGCTTGCATCAAGAAGTGCGATTGCACTTCAAAGCAGTGATTCTTCTAATTTTATAAAACCGGTAAATTCACGCAATACAAGTGGGATGACATCATTATCCAATGTAGATGAGAATTCTTCATTGACAAGTGGTACGTATTCAATATCGACGAAAGAAGACTTGATAAAATTCTCCACAATGTGTACTAATGGAAAACTTGGCTCAAATACAGAGTTTGTATTGGCGAATGATATAGATTTGTCAGGAGTAAATTGGGCTGCTGCAAAAGATTTTTCTGGAATATTTGATGGAAATGGATTTACAATTTCTAATCTTTGTTGTCAAGTAGAGAGTGATTTTGCGGGGCTATTTGGTGCTGTAACATCTGGCACAGTAAAAAACCTTAATCTAAAGAACGTAAATTCGGTTGCAAGTAACGGATATGCAGGTGGAATTGTAGCGATTATAACGGATGGGGGGAAAATAGATAACTGCCTAGTCTCCGGTAGTATTAATGGAGCTGTTGCTGGTGGTGTTGTAGGTATTGTACAAGATGGTGGTTCAATTTCGAATACAAATTTTTCAGGTAATGTGACAGGGGTAACAACAGCTGCAGGGATTACATCTTATATGCTAAGGGAAACACTAACAATTTCCGGATGCTCTGTTATGGGACAAATTAAATCAAACGATGGATATGTAGCAGGACTTGTTGCTTTATCGGATAGCACTTCAGCTACTGGAAATTTATCTATATCAAACAGCTATTCTGCCTCTGATTTGTTTGCCGGTGATGAAACTAAATCAGCTGCAATTCTTGGACTGTCTGGGACTAATACAAGTGTTAGTACTTCAAATTGTTACTATGACAATACTAAAAAAGGGCAAACGGTAGGCATAAATGGTGCTACTGACAACACAAAAGGAGTAACAACTGAAGAACTTATTAAACTTATTCAGAGTGGCCTTTTGCCTTCCTCGGATTTAGCGCAAGCAGGCAGTAATGTTGCAAATAAAACTTTAAACTTGCAAATTGGGATAAATGCAACAGATTCTAGTCAGCTAGAGTTGAATTTAGCGGGAATAGATTTTTCAGCACTCAATGGAATTGATTTATCGAATGGTTTAGCCTTTGATACTATTGATAATATTTTGACTAAAATTAATGAGCAACAAACAAATTTGGGTGCTATAGAGAATAGATTAAACAGCGCTCTTGACGAAATTTCGACACACTATGAAAATCTAGTATCGACTCAATCGACAATACGTGATGCGGATATTGCTAATCTTTCGAGCGAATATATTCGCAATCAAATCCTTCAACAAGCCGCCGCAACATTGCTTGCCACCGCCAACCAAACTCCTGCCGTAGCGTTGCAGTTGCTGTAATATATTTATAATACCCTCTCCCTAGCCCTCCCCCAAGGGAGGGGAGACGCTAAAGATGTCCATGTAAACGAGTCTTGCTCCCCTCTCCTTTTTTCAATTCTACATGGAGAGGGTGCCGAAGGCGGGAGAGGGTGTTATAAACTTCTTATTTATTATGGATTGCTTCGTCGCCTTAAAAATAGCTGCTCCTCACAATGACTTCGTCAGGCTACCAGCTTCGCTTCATTGCACGAAAATCTGTGATTTTCGTGGCAATCTAATAAATATCCTACTTTAAATAACAATGATAATATGTTATTATTCTAATTAATAAGAAAAGGATTGGAGAGTAGGAAAATGCAAGTTTCTAAGCGTTTAGTTGTAAGAAAAGAAATTCCAATGGATAATTCTAAAGATTTGATTGTCTCAATGGATGTCGCAATGGCAGAGTATTATTGCAAAAATAACAATTACGAATGCGGTTTGGAAATTTTTAGAGAAATAATTCCGACAATAAATGATGAAGTTGAAAGAAATGATGTAATAAATAATTACATGGGGCATGCTATAAATTATGCTCAACGACTTTTTATTGATAAAAAATATATTGAGGCTATCGAACAGTATCGCGAAATCATGAAATTCTCAGGTTTTCCGATAAACATATATAAAAATATCGGGCTTTGTATGAAATCAATCGGAAACGCGGATTTGGCTATTAAATTTCTTGAACGATTTGAAGAAATTTCGCCGGACAAAGAAGATGTTTATGTGTATTTGGCAGATTTAACATATACAGATATTAAAGACAACAAAAAAGCGATTGAGTATTACGAAAAAGCGCTTGAAAAGAATCAAAACAATTTTTCTATTTATAACATGCTCGGTCATTTGTATTCAACTTGCTACCAGGATAAATTTAAAGAAAAACAAATTGATTATCTTACAAAAGCATATGAACTTTCTCCGAATAATAGAATTGTAGTTAAGAATTTGGCTTACGTTTACGGTAAGTTTGATGAAACTCAAAAAGCCGATGAGTTTTACCAAAAACTTATGTATTTAAATCCAACACACTCTGATTTGCATGCTTATGGCGCATATTTAGTTCGTCATAAACGTTTTTCAGAAGGTTTTAAGTTCTTGCAACACAGATTTCAAAAAGAAGATTTGAAGAATGTTGCATTTCCTCAATTGTTTACAACAAAAAAGAAAAAATGGAACATCAAGCTTGATATTAAAGATAAGCGCATTCTTGTTCATTTTGAGCAAGGTTTTGGTGATTCGATTATGTTCGTGAGATTCTTAGATGAACTCAAAACTCGTTGTAAAGAGGTTTCTTTAGTTGTTCAAAAACAGCTGGTAAGTTTGTTTGAGGATTCTAAACTCGGAGTGAATATTTATACGGAGGATGATATTTCGCATATCGAGTATGATTATTGGATTCCAATGATGGATTTGCCTATTGTTTGTGAAACTCAGTATAATACAATTCCGCATGCAGAAGGATATTTGAAAGTTCCGCGTGCAAAGATTAATGCTTATAGAAAAGAGTACATTAACGACAACGATAAGATAAAAATCGGCATTGCTTATGAAGGTACATTAGCATCTAAAGAAACAGACAGAGATATTCCACTAAGTTATTTGTATCCTCTTATGAAGCTTCCGGATGTAGAGGTTTATAGTTTCCAAGTTGATGATTTGACGCATCAAATGGACATGATTCCGGCTGACGCTCAATTAATTCGATTGGGTCGAACTTTCAAAAACTGGGAAGATACTGCTTGTGCTATGAATTGCATGGACTTTATGGTCACAACAGATAATGGGGTTATGAACCTTGCCGGTGCACTAGGAATTAAAACGTTCGGCATTTTTAACAGAATTGTTGAGTGGCGTTGGTTTAAAACAGAAGGTAACGATATTGCTTGGTACAAGAGTATTAAACCATTTCAATGCCCAACGTCCGGTGAATGGAATATTCCGGTGGATAAAGTTATGGAAGAAATTGACAAAATTCGTTGCAAAAAGATTGCTGAAAAATTAAAACGAAAAATGTTGTGATAATTGTAAACTTTTGTAAAGATTGTCTAAAAATCTGTTATTAAAATTTCCAAATGTGGAATTAAAGAAATATAGGTTAAAAGGGTTTTTAATCTGTTGCTCTTAGAAAGGAGATTCTACAATGGAAATTTTAAATTTAGTTTTATTCGGATGCGTTTTCTACTTAGCACTTATTGGTATTCCAACAATTTGCGAAAAGAAACACTAATTAATAAGCCTTGAAAGTTTGCCATCAGCAGTTTCGATTGCAAGCTTTTGAACTTCTGAATCGATATTAATTGCACTTATATCGTATTCTTGAACTGTGTCGATTAGCAGTTTTTCGAAGAGTATAAAGAATAGTTTTGCTTGGTTATTGCTTTTTTGCAATAACGCAAGCGTGTCGTTAATTATGAGGAGAGCGTCTTCCTGTTTTGAATTCGCAAGCATAAGTTTTGAAATAAAATATTTTGCAACTAAAGCGATTGTTAAAATTGCTGAATCTGTTGCTTGTTTTAATACATCATTAAATATAGTCTCAGCTTTTTTCTTTATGCCTATTTTTGCATAAGAATTTGCGATTAATAAGTCACAAAATAGTTCTAATTGACGTTGATGAATATCAGAAGCTAATAATTTTGCTTGATAAATATTTTGAGCAAAAGTTTTGCAATCATCAGCATGTTCTGAAAATTCTTGCAAAATTAAGTATATTACTTTTGCAAAAGGTGTAGCATTTTCTGTATCAGAAACTGCAAATGTTTTACCGTTCAAATAATCTCTAACCGCCAAAATAGCATTTTTATCAGGCAATTCTTCCCCGAACGCAGCATTTATCGCATCCAAAAACTCGTCTAAATCATCATCCATTAGAAAAAGTTTTGCAAAGCCTACAAGCCTGAATGTTTCAAATAAATGCTCAATAAAGAGTTTAATTGAAAAACCTGCAGGTTTAATTTTTTCAAGAATTTCCGGCTTAATAACAGTAAGTAAATCTTTTGCGACTTCCACGCATTGTGCAAAATCACCAATGTTGAACAATATTTCTATATTAACCAGCGAAAGCAATAAAAATCTTGTGTTAATTGCGCCATCTACCAATAACGTTGGATTTTGCATTCTTGATAAAATATTATGTAATAAAGGCAAGGCTTCTGAATAATTAGAAGATACCAAAGCACCTTGAAGCATTAAATTTGAGAGTTTTACAATTTTATTATTGTCATTATTTTTAATTGCATCCATTAATAAAATATTCTCAATTGAATAAATTTTAGTAGGAGAATAATTGTACAAACTCATTAAAATATTTTCAAAAACTTCTTTTTTATTATTTTCAATATCTTCTTCTGATATATTGTTTTCTATGTGTTCGATTAAAGACAAAAATCCTAAACAATTTTTCAAATACGCGTCATAATCTCCTGTTGTCATTGCAAATTGAGAATTTCGCCATAATAACAAATATTCTTCCTTAAAATAACCTAATTTACCCATAATCAAAAGAATTAAAGTATCATCGAGATCTTTACCCAGATTTGCAAGAATATTTTTACACAAAAATTCTTCAACTTGCTTTTTTAAAGAAGAAAGTAAAATCGGCTTCAATAAATTATAATTGTTAATATAAACAACATTGTTTAATATATGTACAAATCCCATTCCCTCAAGAATTTTAACATTTTTTACAACTTCTTTTATACCAAGTTTTTCTAACGTCAAATAATCTAATCTTGCACCTAAATATACGGAATATGCCAAAATCATTGAAGCGTCCATATTTTTACTCAATCCCTTTAAGCGCGCTTTTAATAAAGCCTCCAAGGTATTAGGTAAAATAATAGAACTTTTACTTTTGATTAAAAGCCTGTTTTCAAAATTTATCAATATATTTTTTTCAATCAGATATTTTAATGCATTTTGAAAATACAAGGTTGAACCGTTAAATTGTTCTTTGATTTTTTCAAAATAAAAAGATTGAATAAAATCACTTGCTTCTTCTTTAATATCTCCGAGAAGTTCACCAATTCCGGCTTTCTGCAGTACAAATTCTGTATAATCTGGCGTTCTAAGCAATTTTTTAAATTTTGAATGCAATGAAACTTCCGAGTTTGTCGTAAACACAAAATTTACATTTAGTTTTTTAAAGTTATCAAAAAATAAATCAAGTGTTTGAATTGAAGTATCATCTAAAAACTCAAAACTTTCAATTAAAATAACTGTATTTTTCAAAGATGCTAAAAAGTCGCTAAAATCTTCCATATACGCAAATCTAGCATCTTCCGGAGTTGAAGCTTTGCGCGCTTTTGTATAAATTAAATTTTTTATTGCATTGAAACGCTTAACCTCAAAATTTTGTGGAATTAAAGTTTTGCATAGAGAAAGTCCATAAAAGTCTTTAAATAGTTGTTCAAAAATACCCCAAGGCTTGTAATTTACCTCTTCAGTGCAAGTTGCGTGTAAAATCCGCATACCTTTATTTTTGTAAAAATCTATTATTTCAGATGTCGATATTTCTAAATCCTTTTCAGCTCGGATTGAAACAATTTTACTATCATCCAATACTAATTTATTAGTTGGCATTTTTTTAAAACTGCATTTTGCGTTTATATCAAATACCTTAAACGCATAAATATCATCATTTTCTTGTTGTACTTGTTTCTTTATTTCAACAGGAGCTTTTGCTATCGGCGCTTCATCTACTTCACCGGATGGAGGCAATACATAATTTGGCAACAACAACTCATAGAACATAAGCGTTGCGCCATCTTTTTCAACTGTGTACAACGAATCTGTTTTGTAGTCATTATTTATGCTATCCCAAACATATTGATCAAGAATAATTTGCATACCTTTTAAATATTGGGCTTCGTCTTTTTTTATATTCAATAATTTAACGTTATTATCAATAGATGTATCGTCTAAAAGTTGTTCTGCTGTTTTTTTCGTAATCGTCAAATTCAATTTTATTGGAGTTCCAAGTTCCTTTATAACTTTCAAATTTAAATCAGCAAAAGCATTTGCTAATTTAATAGCAAGTCTTATTGCTTTATTTGCAGAAGTTGGAAAAGAAAGTTCTTTATTAAAATTTATTACAAACGTATCATTGTAAATTATAATTTTACCTTCAACAGATTTTATTTGAGCTACTAACAAATTTCTTAATCTAAAATAAAACTTTGTAAATAATTCTTGTGAGCCTAAAACTCTACGAATATTTTTTAAAGCGGAAAATTTTACTATTATTGATGCAAACTCGTCAGTTTCACATTCTTGATATGCAATACTCGTTTTAGTAGGAAATCCGCATTTGCATTTTTCTTGTGCTGTTGATACTTTACGCCCGCATTTAGAACATTTTGTTAAAATTGTATAACCACACTTATCACAAATTGGAGAATCAGTATGATTATGACAATTCGGACATTCTAACGTTAAGACCTTATGACAATAAGGACATACAATTGCATTCTCTTCTAACTTTTTATGACACTTAGGACATTCCATATATTAAATTATAGTCGAAAAACTTAGTTTATGCTATAATTTACATCAATAGGAGGAGAAATGACGTTTTTAGATATATTAAAAGAGCCTGCAATTCTAATCATTACGGCAACTTTTTTGTTTTTTATTATGACTGTCCTTCGCAACTACTCAAAAGTTGAAAAGAATTTAAATTCAGTATTAAATGTTTTGACTTCGCTTAACAAAAAAGAACTTTCATATAGATTTCAAGAATTAGATAATCTTATGATGTCAAATTCTTTTACCTCAACTACTTGGGAAGATTTTAAAAAAGCTCTGATTTTTCCGGAAAAATTATTTGTAGCTTCACAAGCTCAAAGTGCAGATTTTAAACCGGAAATATATCTTACGGTAGATGCTTCTTATTTTTTTAATGAAGAAACATTAATTTATTCCAAAATTAATAATAAATTTATCCAAACAATGCCAACGCTTTTAACCGGCTTAGGCCCATTTTTTACCTTTTTAAAAATGGCTATAGCGTTTACACAAGTTAATTTTTCAGATGAATTAAATTTAACAAATTCATTTAACGGTTTAATTACAAATATTCAAATGGCAGCACTTTGTTCTGTGTTTGCAGTTGGTTTTTCGCTTTTGTTTATGTTTATTGAAAAAATTATGTACAGCAGAATGTGTAAAAAATATTGTTTGGCAATCCAAAAAGAATTTATCAGACTATTTGATGTCGTAACAAGCGAAAAGTTTTTAATTGATTTAGTTAAAGAATCAAAAATTCAAAGTCAGACAAATGAAAAGCTTTTAAAAGCTTTGCCGGAAGAATTTGCAAAATCTTTAACTAAAAGCCTTAGTGAGAATACAACACCTTATTTGGAAAATATTTTATACAGCTTGAACAAATTAAACGAAACAATGGATAAAGGTTCCGGTGGAAACGATGTTGTAGACAAATTATTCTAGAATTTTAGGATAAAATCAATGAGAATTCGTAGAAAAATAGAAGATACTAATCAAGAAAATATTTTTTGGGTAACAATGACTGACCTAATGACAGCATTAGTTCTGGTATTTGTTGTACTATTTTTCTATACATTTATGTCAAGTTACATTGAAAAAATCCAAGGACAAATGGAACAAAAAAAAGCTTCAGATGCCTTAGAAGAAACTTTAAAAGCGCAAAATATCAATGCAAATATTGATGATATAACAGGCGTTGTAAAAATTTCAGATTTAGAGTTATTTGATATAAACAGTTATGAACTTTCTGAAAAAGGCAAAAAATATTTAGACAAATTTGCGCCTGCATATTTGAATTCGATATTTTCTAATGGGTATTTAAATGAAAATATTGAGCGAATAATCATTCAAGGACATACGGACTCTCAAACTTTCAAAGGAAAATATTCTGCGGATGAGCAATATATGAAAAATATGGATTTAAGCTTAAAAAGAGCTTATGCTGTTGCAAATTATATGACAAATACTCCATATAATAAATCAAATGGCAATCGTTTAAGAAAAATGATTATTGTAGAGGGCGCAAGTTTTTCTACTCCTATTTTGATAAACGGAAAAGAAGATTACAATAAAAGCCGCAGAGTTGAATTAAAAATTGTTATGCGTAAGTAACAAGATTAAAATATTTATTTTACAAGAAACTAAATAAAATGTTATAATGTAGGTATGAAGAAATTTTTAATTTTGTTAACATTAATGGTTCTTCCTGTTTTTGCCGGAGATGTTTCAAATTTACAAACAAATACAAAACAGATAGAAAATTTGAATCAGTATTTTGAATACTTACCAAATGCTGTTCATAAGAATTGGACGCCATACAAAGCAAACGAAGATTATGAAGTGACTGTTCAATTTAGGGTTCTTAAAAATGGTACAATAACAGAACCGTTTATTGTGAATTCTACAAATCAAAATGCAAATACAGCTGTATTAAACGCTGTAAAAACCGGTGCACCTTATTTGCCATTGCCGTCCAAATATCCTGGTAATAGTGTTAATACTCAAGTTTTGTTAAAATATATGAAATAAAAGCTATATTGCTAAATTGATTTTTGCATCTTTATCTAGCATTTTAACAATAGCAAACATTTTTTGTTCATCTATAGGAGAAGACATTAAATATGCTTCTTTGCTCCATGGTAGAAAAATTGTTCCAAAATGATTTTTAAAAAAGCAAGCTTTTTCTCTAATTTGTTTCGCTAAGTTAATTTTATCTTTGAGAGTATTATTACAAACAAATGTTCTATGTCCTAAACAATTATACCCGTGTTTTTCTAGTTGCATTGCAATATCTCGAGTCTTGTTATAATCGTTTGAAGACAATCTGATACCTTGAAAACTATTGTGATTGATTGGTTTAACTTGCACTTACACATATCTCCTATTAAGTATAAAGAATTTTACTATATTTTTTCTAAATATGCAAGCTTAAAACTAAATGTAGCTCTTTACTTTTTATCCTTTTTGTAGTAATTTCAAGGGTATAAATCAATATAAAATTATTTAGAAATAGGGAGCTCGAAGAAGATTTAACTTATACAAGGGCGAAATTCCAAAAAGCTCCAAATGTTAGAAAAGGAGAACTCACATGAGTGAAAGAAAATTAGTAGGAACAGGCGAAATGTTCAAAAAAGCATTAGCTGGCGGATACGCTATCGGTGCTTACAACGTTAACAACATGGAAATTTTGCAAGGTATTGCAGAAGCTGCTGAAGAAACAAGATCACCAATCATTCTTCAAGTTTCAGCTGGTGCTAGAAAATACGCTAACCAAACTTACCTTATCAAATTGGTAGAAGCTGCTCTAGCTACAACTACAGTTCCTATAGCTCTTCACCTTGACCACGGTGCAGATTTCGAAATTTGTAAAGCTTGTATCGACGGTGGTTTCTCATCAGTTATGATTGACGGTTCAAGATTCCCATTCGCAGAAAACGTAGCTTTGACTAAGAAAGTTGTTGAATACGCTCACGAAAGAGGAGTTTCTGTTGAAGCTGAACTTGGTAAACTTGCTGGTGTTGAAGATGACGTTAACGTTGATGCTAAAGATGCTAAATACACTAACGTTCACGAAGCTGTTGAATTCGTTAAACAAACTGGTTGCGATTCTTTAGCTATCGCTATCGGTACTTCTCACGGTGCTTACAAATTCAAAGGTGAAGCTAAATTAGACTTCGATAGATTGAAAGAAATTAAAGATGCTTTGAAAGAAGCTGGTTTCGGCGATTACCCAATCGTTCTTCACGGTTCATCTTCAGTTCCTGCTGAATTCGTTGCTAAATGTAACAAATACGGCGGTAACTTACCTGATGCTCAAGGTGTTCCAGAAGATATGCTTAACTACGCTTCTAAGCATGGTGTAGCTAAAATTAACATCGATACAGACTTGAGATTAGCTATGACTTCTACTATCAGAGAATTCTTTATAGAACATCCAGAAAAATTTGACCCACGTGAATACATGGGACCTGGTAGAACTGCTGTTAAAGAAATGGTTATGCACAAAATGCGTGACGTTCTTGGTACAGCTGGCCACGCTGATGACTAATAAGTTTTGTTTGTAAAGCTTATTATTAATAAAATTAAAACCCTAAAACGAAATAAATCGATTTTAGGGTTTTAATTTTTTACAAAAAAAGACCTTTGTTTTGTGCAAAGGTCTTTTTTATTTTATTTAGAAATTACTTCCAACTATTCAAATATTCTTCTTGTTCTTCTGTTAAACTATCAATTTCGATTCCCATTGATTCAAGTTTTAGTTTTGCAATATCTTCGTCAACGTGTTTTGGAAGTGTATAAAGTTTATTTTCTAATTTGCCTTTATTTTTTACTAAAAATTCAATTCCTAAAGCTTGGTTTGCGAAGCTCATATCCATAACAGATGCCGGATGACCTTCTGCAGCTGCAAGGTTTACAAGTCCACCTTCTGCTAAAACATAAATTGATTTGCCGTTAACTAATTTGTATTCATCCAAAAATGGTCTGATTCTCTTGATTTCAGTAGCTTTAGATTTCAAACCTTCCACATTAACTTCTCTATCAAAGTGGCCTGCGTTACTTACAAAAGCACCGTCCTTCATACTCATCATGTGTTCAACATCGATTACGTGTTTATCGCCTGTTACAGTTAAGAAAATGTCGCCTTCTTTTGCAGCCTCTGCAATCGGCATAACTCTGTAGCCTTCCATAGCCGCTTCTAAAGCTTTTAGTGGGTCAACTTCACAAACAATAACATTTCCGCCTAAAGCTTTTGCTCTAAGTGCACAACCACGACCGCACCAACCGTAGCCGGAGATTACAACAGTTTTACCGGCAATAAGGACATTTGTTGCTCTCATGATACCGTCCATAGCAGTTTGACCTGTACCATAGCGGTTGTCATATAAGTGTTTTGTTAAGCTTGTATTTACACCAATTGTTGGGAATCTTAATTCTCCTTGTTTTTCAAGAGCTTCAAGTCTTACAATACCTGTAGTTGTTTCTTCTGTTGCACCAATAATATGACTTGCCATTTCCGGCTTTTCAGCATGAAGTGTTGCAACTAAATCACATCCGTCATCAATAATGATATCGGGATTGTGTGCTATAGCGTCCATAATATGTGAATGATAAACTTCTTTGCTTTCGCCTGCGTAGCCTAAAACAGGAATGTTCCAATATCTTACAAGTGCAGCAGCAACATCGTCTTGTGTTGAAAGAGGGTTTGAGGCTATTAATACAATATCAGCACCACCTGATTGCATAATTGTACACAAAGCTGCAGTTTCTTTTGTAATATGTAAGCAAGCAGAAAGTTTTAAGCCGGTAAAAGGTTTTTGCAACAAAAATCTTTCTCTAATTTTTTTTAGAACGGGCATGTCTTTAAGCGCCCATTCAATATTGTTTTTACCTTGCTCTGCCAAATTTATATCTTTTATATCACATTTAAGTTGAGTAGAATTCATAAACTTCTTCCTATTCCTTTAAATTCGCAACACTTACTGTATACATTTTATCACTAACATGCACAATCGCCCATCTTAGAGGATTAATGTTGCGTTTTGTTAACTCGGCTTCTATATACTCTACGGTTGGAGCATTATTATTTGGAATTTCGACTAATTCTGATACGACTTGCATGATTGTTTCCTATATAAGTTATTGGTGCAAAAAATTGCACCCTACTTGCTTTTATGTTTTTGTTAATATTGTTGTTGGGCTGAAAACCCAACTTACTATTTAACTTTTATTAAATCACAAACAATTAAATTATAAAATTTTTCATCCACGTTATACGCAAGATTAACAACAAAAGATAAATCACTTTTGTCAAATTTTTCTTTAATTTCATCAATATCATTTAAATTAATATCTGTGTTTGATTTCATTAAAATATCTAAATCTGAAAGTGGACGAAAATTACCTTTAACTCTTGAACCATAAAAATAAAAATCGTATTTTGAAAAATATGGTTTAAGAATCTCTTTGACAATAGTTTCTTCTTTTTCAGTCAAACCTTTAATTGGCATTATTTTTCCTAAAATTATTGTTGGGTAGAAAGCCCAACCTACTAATTATCTTCTTTTAATCCTTTGATTAGATTTTCTACATCAGCCAAGAAATCCGGAACGAATTCTAATATTTTTCTTGATTTAACAAGGTTATATTCATGCGCTGTATTATTACGTTGTTGGTAATAATCTCGCCATCTTTCCCAATTTTCTGCATAACCATAGCCCTGCATAAACCTAAAAATGTTATTCATTGAAAGTTCTTTTTCTGTTTTGCCGTATTTTTCAATGAAAACTTTTTTAGCAAGCTTCCAAGCTGTTTCTAAAGTATATTCAAATCTTTTAACACAAGAATCGGCAATATATTCAATCAATGGCGAATTTTGATTTGCTTTAAAATCAAGATAACAAGTATTTAAAGTATTATAAGCATCTTCGAGATTTGAAATTTCTATCATATAAATCTTTCCGTTTTTTAAGTTATTGGCGCAAAAAATTGCGCCCTACTTTTCTTTATATTTTTATTAATATTGTTGTTGGGCTGAAAGCCCAACCTACAATTCTACATTTTATGAGCGAAGCGAATTTAATAACTTTCCATTTTCAATTTATAAACTATTCTACAGTAACTGATTTTGCCAAGTTTCTAGGTTGGTCAACGTCTTTGCCTAAAAATTCTGCAATATAATAAGCTAACAATTGTAATGGAACTATTGCGAGTGCAGGTGATAATATTTCAGAAATTTCCGGAACTCTGATTATGCAATCAAAAAGTTCTTCCATTTTTGAATCTGTACAATCTGTAAGTGCAATCATTCTTGCGTTACGAGCTTTAGCTTCTTCTGAATTTGACATGATTTTATCGAATACTTTGCCTGACATCAAGATTGAAAGCACAGGCATAGATTCATCTAACATTGCAATAGGACCGTGTTTTAATTCGCCTGCAGTATATCCTGTTGCATTTATATAACTGATTTCTTTAAGTTTTAAAGCACCTTCTAACGCTGTTGGGAAGTTAATTCCTCTTGCAATAAAGATAAAGTCTTTTGCGCTGGAGAATGCTCTTGCGCATTTTTGAACATCATCTGTATGTGCCAAAACCTTTTCAATTTTTTGCGGAAGAACAATTAATTCATGTTTCAAGTTAACTAATTCTTCTTTTGGCATGGAGTTTTTAACTTCTGCCATATAAATCGCTAACAAGTAGAATGAAATTAACTGTGCCATATATGATTTTGTAGCTGCAACAGAAACCTCAATTCCTGCATTTACAGGAACTAAGCTATCTGCTTCCCTTGCCATTGTTGAATCTGGTCGGTTAGTTACAATTAAAATATGTGAGCCTTTATTCTTTGCTTGTCTTACAGCTGTAATAGTATCAGCAGTTTCACCTGATTGAGAAACGCCAATTACAAGCGTATTTTTGTCAGTAATTGTTTTTCTATAAATATATTCACTTGAAGGTTCAACATCAACTGGAATTCCGCAGAAGTCTTCGATTAAATATTTACCAACCATAGCTGCATGCAAAGATGTTCCACAAGCAACAATCTGAATACGGCTCAAGTTTTTTAATTTGTCTTTATCCAAAGTAACTTCTTTTAAAACAATATCTTCATCCATCGCATGAAGTTTTCCTGAAAGCACATTTCTAACAACATCAGGTTGTTCATGAATTTCTTTAAGCATGAAGTGCTTGTAACCCATTTTGCTTAGTGCTACGGGTTCCCAAGGTAAAGTTTCAACTTTCAACGTCAATGGATTTTTGTCAATATCAATAACTTTGTAAGAATCTGGTTTCAATGTCACAATTTGGTTATCATCTAAATACATTGCCTTTTTTGTATATTGGATTAATGCAGGAACGTCCGATGCTACAAAATTTTCACCATCACCTAAACCAACAACAAGTGGTGCATTTCTTCTTGTTGCAACAATAGTATTTGGAACATCTTGATGAATAACACAAAGAGCGTAAGCACCTTCAATTTCTTTTGTAGCAAGTCTTACGGCTTCGGTTAAATCGTGAGTTTCACCATATTTTGTAGCTACTAAGTGCGCAACTGTTTCTGTATCGGTTTGAGAGCGGAATGTGCAACCTTTAGCTTCTAATTTTGCTCTTAATTCTTTGTAATTTTCAATAATACCGTTGTGAACAACCGCCACTTTTCCACAATTACAAGAATGCGGGTGTGCGTTTTCAACTGTTGGCGCACCGTGTGTCGCCCAACGAATATGACCGATGCCGATTGTTGATTTAGATATTTCTGCATAATTTTTTTCAACAATATCTTTAAGATTTTGTAATTTCCCTGCAGCTTTATAAAGCTCAACTTTACCTTCTACGTTAACCGCAATTCCTGAAGAATCGTAGCCCCTGTATTCAAGACTTGTTAAACCTTCTAAAAGAATATCAACCGCTGTTTTATTTCCAACATAACCAACAATTCCGCACATTTATTATATCCTCGCTATAAACTGTTTAAAAGCTCTTCTGTTGAAAGCAAAATACCCTTCTCAACTTCTAAACTTCTAAACTCCTAAACTAATTTACATTCTCATTCTAACATAAAGTCGAAATTCTGTTAATTAAGATTTTCTAAAGAAGTTTCTGATTTTATGTACACCGGCGATACCTGCGGTGAGCAAAGTAATACCGCCAAAAATTTTAAAATATAATTTTTTATTAAAATCATTTTTTGTTTTCTCCTTTTTTGCACCTTCATATATGTCAGTATTAATTTTTTGCATTTTTTTATCTGCGTCTTTGTTGGAAAACAGTTTGTGCTTTGGCAAAATTGCAGGAGCTTCCGCCGCGACAACTTTCGGTCGTTTAACCTTTGTTTCTGTCGAGTAATGCGCTTCTAAATAATTGTTGTTAATTTCGCTCATTTAGAACAATTCTCCATAATGTAACAATTTGTGCAACCTGTTCTTCGGTAAGTACATCATTCCCGTCTGAACAGGAATATCTGGTACTTTCTTTTTCAAACATTCCTCCATATATTCGTTTGCCAGAGGAGATGTAAATCTAAACCCGAGCTTGTAGAAAAACATGGCCGGCGACGATTCTTTAACTAAAGGCGCCGAAAAAGTCACAATACGCCCTTCCGCCTTCGGATCAAACATAGCTTTTTCAGCTAAAGCTTTGACCGCCTCCGCACCAAGTCCACACCTTGGTTTCGGTGATTGAATATAGTCAATTATATAACAGTTTTTTAAATACTGTATTTTTCGTTTTACAGGTATGATAAATGATTGATTATTAAAGAAATTCCCCTCCTCCGGTTTTCGTTCCAGATTGAGTGTCTCTTCGACTACATCTACATAATCATCGTCAATTATCCCCGGGATAGCAATATTATCCCCCCTTTTTAATTTTTTGACACGTATAGTAGCCTTTTCCTTTAATGGAATTGTTTTAAAGCCAAGAATTGGCGGCATACTAAAGCTTGATACAGACGCAGTTGTTTTTGCAACTGCCATCTGTGGACGCATGTCCATAGACGCAATATTATTAATCATAACCTACCTAACCTATTTCTATCTAACCTTATATATATAAAGTCATGTTCTTCAGAAAAATTGCCATTTCTTTTTTGGAAAAACGATAATTGTAACAAAACTTTACATTTTTTTATTTTAGGTAATGCTCAATAAATCCGGTAGAATTTATTTGATGCAAGGATGATATGATTGTATTTTATTTTTTTGGTTTAAATTTATTTATTCAAAATCTTTTATATTTTGCATTCCTTCAAAATAATTTCTGTTTGCAAATTGAATTGAATCATAAGCATTTTGGAATATAGCTTCTTTATTTTCGCCAAATTGTGCAGCTTGTTTTTCATAATTTTGATAAACTTCAGGTGTTACATTTTCTTTTACGTGATTTTTTAGAGTGTTTACATATTCGTTTCTGCTATGATTGCACATTGCGACGCTGCCACAAAGAAGTGTACCCATAGCAAGCGTTGTAAATTTAGTTGGTATAGAAATTTTGTTGAGGTTCATAGTATATTCCTTTCTTTATATTTTATTTCTTACAATTACTAATAAAACATATAAAAAATTAATTTGCTAGTTTGATATAATAAATTTTTGCATTCATTGTGCTATACTTACTCTATGAGGATTAGGAAATTAGAGCTTAAAAATTATAGAAATTTAGAAAGTGTTGAGCTTGATTTTAAGAGCATGAAAACTCTTATTATTGGTAAAAATGCGCAAGGTAAAACTAATATCTTGGAAAGCATTTATTTTTTGTCCGACTTAAAAAGTCCTCGAACATCGACGGTATCAGATTTGATTAAATTTGGTGAAGAAAAGTTTGAAATTAGTGCTGAAATTGAAAAAAACAATACTGATATAGAATTAGATTTTTCTTATGATAAAGATAAAAAACGTGAACTCAAGGTAAACAAAGTAAAATCAAGAGTAAAAGATTTTAAGTCTGTTGTAAAAACGGTTCTATTTTCAACAAAAGATTTGCTTTTATTAAGAGGAACTCCGCAAGATAGACGTGATTGGTTAGATAGAGCGATTTCTCAAATATATCCGGCTTATGACGAACGACTTTCTAAGTACGAAAAAATTCGAATTCAAAAAAGTAATTTATTAAAAAATGAAATAGTAGATGAAACTCTTTATGATATTTATAACGAACAATTGGTTATAACAGGCGCCAACATTATATTCTTGCGCAAAAAATTTCTAAAAGAAATTCAAAAAATTGCATCAGAAAAACATAAAATAATTAGCGATACGGAAGAATTTGGTTTAAATTATACCTGTCCTGAAAATGAAATTGAATCAATTTGCGAATATTTAAAAAATGAGCTAAAAGAACGTAGAAAAGAAGAATTTGCACGAAAACAGGCTTGTGTAGGCCCACATCGTGATGATATTCAATTTTCAATAAATGGCTTAGATGCTACAAAATTTGCTTCTCAAGGTCAACAAAGGACGCTTGTGCTTTCTTTAAAACTTTCGGAATTAGAAATAATAAGAGAAAAAACAGGTTTTTCGCCAATTCTTTTGTTAGATGATGTTTTGGCGGAATTGGATGAAGTAAGGCAAAATTATTTATTAAAATCAATAGAAAAAGACACTCAGACAATTATCACTTCTGTTGATACAATTTTGTTTGAGGAAGAATTTTTAAAAGATGTTATAATATATAAAGTTGACGGAGGGAAAATAGTATGATTTTAGTTACCGGAGGAGCAGGATATATCGGAAGTCATCTTGTAATGGCACTTTTAGAAAAAGGTGAGGATGTTATTGTTTTTGACAGTCTTGAATTAGGACATATTGAAACAATTGAGACTTTAAAACAATACGGAAACTTGAAGTTTGTAAAAGGCAACTTAAAAAATCTCGATGAAATTCGTGGTGTTTTTCTGGTTAACAAAATTGATTCTGTAGTACATTTTGCTGCATATTCTCAAGTCGGTGAAAGTGTACAAAATCCGCAAAAATATTATTATAATAATGTTTATGGAACTTTGAATTTACTTAATGCAATGCTTGAATTTGGAGTTAAAAATATTGTATTTTCATCAACCGCTGCAACTTATGGTGAGCCTGTTTATACTCCGATTGACGAAAAACATCCGCAAAAACCAATTAATCCTTACGGTAACTCAAAATTAATGGTTGAAACTATTATGGATGATTATGACAAAGCTTATGGCTTGAAATCAGTAAGATTGAGATATTTCAATGTTGCCGGTGCGGATTCAGAAGCTAGAATCGGAGAATGGCATGAGCCTGAAACACACTTAATCCCGAATGTTCTTAAAGCTAAGGGGGATAAAGTGTTTAAAATGTTTGGAACAGATTATGACACAAAAGACGGAACTTGTGTAAGAGATTATATTAACGTAGAAGATTTGGCGCAAGCTCATATTAAGGCTTTAGAATATTTAAAAAATGGCGGAGAAACTAATTTCTTCAACCTTGGAACAACAGAAGGTAATAGTGTGAAAGAAGTTTTTAACGTTTGTGAAGAAGTTAAGGGTGCAAAAATTCCGGTAGAAATTTGTCCAAGACGTGGCGGCGATCCTGCAACTTTGGTAGCTGATAATAAAAAAGCTAAAGAAGTTTTAGGTTGGCAACCTAATCACGACTTAAAGGATTGCATTGAAACAGCATACAAATGGGAAATTGCAAAATTTTCATAGAAAAATGTAAACAATAAACTTTTATTTTGGAGTTTACTATGCTATAATTTTGTTGTGAGAGATTTATTAAGGATATTAGTAGTTGGGATAGTGCTTTCAATTGCTCCGTTAGCGTTTGGTGCGGAACAACAGTATAAGGTGCTTGTTATTCCTGACAATATAGTAACAGAAAATGCTGCGGTTGATTCTTATATTTATAATGCTACTTCCGAATTTTTTGCGAACGAAGTAATCAATATTTTAAATCAAACTGATTACATAAAATCTCCAACAGTTAGTGACGAAAGAAAGCTTTTAAAAAGTAATCCTTCATACATGATTCCGGCAAGAAATCTTACTAACAAGTTTAGAGCTTCATATAATGTAGATTATTTATTATTAAGAAAAATTGCAAACCAAGCAAAAGTTAGATACGTATTACTTTTGACTTCGTCAATTGATTCTGAAAACTATATTTTAAGAAGAACATTCTGGGATTTTTTGAACATTCCCGGTGCAACAGTAGTTGATCCTGCTTATAAAATAAATACTTATGCAGTTTTGATTGATACACAAAATAATGTTGCTTTGTGGTCAAATACTTTCTACAAAACGATTAGTGTTGTAGAAAATAGAATTATAACCCGCGGTCCTTCACCGCAAACAGAACAACTGCAAAAAATTCGTGACTACTCAAGAATGCTTTGTCCGGAAATTGCGCAAAATGTGCAGGTTAATGTATTACCACCTGAAACATATTCAAAAGAATCTAATCAAGTTTATTATGATATGGGTAATTTCGATAACGTGTTTACAAAAAAATACCGCAGATGGCATAAAGAAGGCGGTAAGGATTATGCAGTTGCAAAATCTAGAGTAGATGCTAAAATTGCGGATACAAAAGATAAAATTAACGAAACTAAAGAAAAAACAAAATCTAAATATCAACAATTTAAAGAAGATAGACAGCAAAAGGCGCAAGAAAAAGCTTTGCAACAGAAATTAGAAGTTAAAGCTGAACCTGTAAAATCAGAGACAAAAACTTTAGAAAACGGCATTCACAACATTAATTATAAAAGGCCATTACAAGATGAAAGCTTATATCAACCTGTTGAGATTAAAAAGACTCGCAAAAATAACTTATATGGCGATTTCGATTCATCAAGACCTCCATTAAGAGATTATAACTAATTTAGTAACATATCTACATTGAGTACTGTTTTCAGTTTTAATGCAAAAATATTGTGTTTGCCTAAAAGTGCAAGTTTTACAGCATCTTTTTCCGTTGTAACAATTGTTCCTTCAATATTTTCAATATCTTCTAAAGTATATTGATGATGGTCGTCGAATGTTATTTTTTCTTTTATTATATAATCTTTTTCTAAAAATTTATAAAACTGCTCAGGTTGTCCAATCGCTGAAAGTGCAGTAATTTCTTTTCCTTTTGGTAAATGTTCGCCTGTAATTATATTGTAGCAATAATCCGGTTCAACTTTGCAAAGAAGCGTGGTTGCCCCCGCCCCTTGAGGGAGGGGGTTAGGGGGTGGGGTCTTTCCCTTCATAAACTTTTTATCCAAAATTCTTGCAATTTTTTCAGCCCTTGTGTGGTCAATGTTTTTACTCACAACTATAAGTTTATCAACTCTGTTAAATCCTTCCATTCCTTCTCTTAGAGGCCCTGCAGGAAGTAAGTTTTCGTTACCGAACATTTTTTCTGAATCAACTAAAACAACATTCAAATCACGCGCCATTTTTCTATGTTGAAATCCGTCATCAAGAATTATTTTAGTAACGCCGAGTTCTTTTATTGCATATTCAGCGGCTTTCACTCTGTTTGAACAAGTTAAAACTGCACACATATTAAGATTTACGGCAAGCCAATACGGTTCATCGCCCGCCATATCAGCTTTGTAATAAAGATTTATTCCATCAGAAATTACGTTAACCTTTTTGTTATCGAGTTTTCCACCATATCCGCGAGAAACTATTGCAACTCTTTCACCTTTGTTGACAAAATATTTTGCTATTTCTGCAACAACAGGAGTTTTGCCAACGCCACCGGTTGTAAAATTCCCGATAGAAATTACAAATGCGTCAACTTTTTTAGGTTTAAGAATATTTTTGTCGTATAAATAATTCTTAAATCCGCTTCCTATTCCGTAAAAAATAGAGCAAAATTTAAGCAAGTTAAACAACGCACCACGTGCGTCTTTTGTGTAATGTAGTTTTGTTATTTGTGTTTTGATGTTCATTCATTTTAAAGTGAATAGGTGAATGTTATATAAAATGTTTTGAGTTGACAGTTGAAAGTGGGAAGTGGAAAGTTACTTATATGGTGCAAAAAATTGCACCATATAATTTTTAAATTTAAATATGTTCAATATTGAACTTATGTAATATTTGAAAAGTTTAATACAACTGTCAACTTTCCACTTTCAACTGTCAACTAATATTTTTACCCAACTACTAGTCTATTCACATCCTTTTTCTACCATTTTCCTAAACTTCTCAAAATCCTCAGCCGTATCAATTCCAACCGGAACATTGTCAACGACTGCAACTTTGATTTTCATACCGTTTTGCAAAGCTCTTAATTGTTCAAGCTTTTCTGCCATTTCATAAGGTGTTTGAGGTAATTTTGTCATCTTAAATAATGCTTCACGTTTATAACCGTAAATTCCCAGATGACCGTAAAACTTCCAACTACCGTCATTTTCAGCTCTTTCATAAGGAATTTTTGAGCGAGAAAAATACATTGCATAATTATTGAAGTCAAAAACGCATTTTACAAGGTTTGGATTGTTGACTTCGTCCGCGTCTTTAATTTCTCTTACAAGTGTTGAAATGTCCGCGTTAGCATCTTCTTTTACACCTTTAATAACAAGTTCAATGTTTGCTTGTTCAATTAATGGTTCATCACCTTGAAGATTAATAATGTAGCCAATTTCAGGATGACGTTCCGCTACTTCAGCGATTCTATCACTTCCGCTTTTATGTTCGGTTGAAGTCATTTCAACTTCTGCTCTGAATTCTTTACAAGCGTTATAAATTCTATCATCATCGGTTGCTACAATTACTCTATCAACCATCGGGCAAGATTTTGCCTTTTCCCAAACCCATTGAATGATAGGTTTATTGTTTGCTTTTAGTAACGGTTTGCCTTCAAGTCTGGATGAGCCGTAACGCGCCGGAATGATTATGGCGGTTTGATTTTGTGTTGTCATTGTTGTTTCTTAAGGGAATAGGGGAATAAGGCAATGAGGGAATAAGAGGTTTTAAATTTATTATCTATGTATGCGCAAAATAAATGTATTTTTATTAAAAATATCTTTTAAAATCACTTATTCCCTTATTACCCTATTACCTTATTCCCATCCTTTCTACTTCGTTGCATTAATAAACACTGCATTTGTTTTCAAACTAATCTCACGTCCTGTCAAGTAGTTTTGAACATCTTGCATAAATTTATCTACTGTTTTTTCGTCAAAATATTTTAAGTACCTTTCTTTTGTCGAAGGTTGGTTAGGTGATGGCGGATTTACAAACCACTCTTTAACCATATTCGGCTGAACTACGTATTTTGAACGAACTTCTTGTAACTTAACTTCCGGAATTGAAAATCCTGCAATTTCAAGATTCATTTTTAAAGTATCTTCATCAAAATTACAAAGCGAATCAAGCGGATTATCCATAATTTCATTTTCTACCCTCTTGAAATCTTCATATTTTTCTATATACATTGGGTCTAAAATTTCCCAATAACGGGTGTTTGAGCGAATTATAGGTTCAAACGCACACAATTTTCCACCCGGTTTTAAAACTCTGTATACTTCACTTATTGCAGGTTGCTTATTTACAACGTGAACAAGCACAGAACGCATAAGTGCTTTGTGTACGGTACTTTCCGGAAGTGCAATATGCTCAACCGGACATTGCAAGAATTCGTAACCGGTCGTAATTCCGGCATCATCAAGAATCTGCTTGCAATCATCCAAACAATCTTGGAATAAATCTGAAAAAATAACCTTACCTGCGCAGTTTTGCAGTTCTAAAGCTTTGAACGCCAAGAGTCCGGTGCCGGTTCCAATATCTAGCACAACGTCATAAGGTTTAATTTCTGCATAAACCATAATAACATCCCTAACAGCTTCAAGCCAACGCATAGTTTGCTCTTGCATTTCAGGAGTTAAGCCGGCAAAACGATTTTGTTTAAGCCATTGCGTCCAATTTTTGCAAATCTCACTCATATAATTTTCCTTGTTGTTACCAGAAAATTATACTATAATTTGCAATTTAGGGCAATTATTTAGATATTGCAATCAAAAATTCTTTTAAAAAATCAAAACCTTCTTTAATATTATTGGCTAAAGACTTTTTATAAATATCTAAAACTTCATCAACAACAATTCCATCCGGCGCTTTATGACCATATCCGCCTAAAATACGTCCTTCTTTATGCATTAAGCAATCTATAGAATTGTCCGTCAATTTCATAATTGTTTCAGAACCATCTTTCATCGGAATATTGAATTGTTTAGCGAATTTAGAAGTATTAGCTTTGCAAGAGATTGGTGATACATTATTTAAATTCAAGAGAGCCTCCTTTATCTAAATTTAATAATTTACTTTTCTTATTTATTATTGTAAAACCTGTAAAAATAATTTTTGCTATTTTATATTAATAAAAAAAGCCTTTCTATAAGAAAGGCTTTTTTTTTGAATTTAGTTTTAAACTACACAGCGTAAACACTAACTTGTTTTCTGTCGCGTCTGTGAGCTTCAAATTTAACTTGTCCGTCAATTAAAGCGAACAAAGTGTCATCTGAACCGATACCTACATTGTTACCAGGGTGAACTTTTGTTCCTCTTTGGCGAACAAGGATATTACCGGCTTTTACAATTTCTCCACCAAATTTTTTAACGCCTAATCGCTTCGCTTCGGAATCACGACCGTTACGGGTGGAACCCATACCTTTCTTATGTGCCATTTTTATTCTCCTTTTATTATATTATTTTTATCGGTTGACATTTGTAATTATTCATCAACCTCTATTGTAAACACCCATTTTGAAAGGGTGCGAGTCCGACTATTCTTCAGAAGTTGCTTCTGATTTAGCTTTAGAAGCTGTTGTTCTGATTTTGCTAATCATAACTCTTGCAAAGCCTTGTCTGTGACCTTGTTTTTTTCTATAACCTTTTTTAGGTCTTTGTTTGTATACGATAACTTTTTTAGCTTTGTCATTTTTTACGATTGTACCTTCAACCTTAGCGTTAGCTACGTATGGTTGACCAACTTTTGATTTTTTGCCGTTAACAATCATAACAACTTTATCAAAAACTACTTTAGCGTCTTTTTCTTCGCCTAATAATTCAACGTCTACATAACGTCCTTCTTCAACTTGGTATTGTTTACCACCTGTTTCGACTATTGCGTACATTGTATTTCCTTTCTTTTTGAGGAATCGTAGAGTGTATTTTGACAAATTCTATTGCGCAAGTTTCTACTTTCGCCAATTTTATGTCTTGTACCACCCGTTTAGATACGATTAACCTATCTAATACTATTTATAACTTATATTTAAACATAATCGCAAGTATACTGTCAAGATTTGAGCTTTAAATTTATTTACAAATGCGATTTTCGAATCTTGTTAAAAAACTCTTTTAATATTTGATCGCATTTTTCTTCTTCAATTCCGCCATAGATTTTTATTTTTGAATGCGCTAAACTTGCTAAATCTATAGCACTTCCCATTGCGCCATATTGAGTGTTGTACGAGCCAAAATAAATAGTTTTTATTCCTGCTTGTAAAATTGCCCAAGTGCACATTGGGCAAGGCTCTAACGTAACATATAGCTCACAATTCGTTAGTCTTGAGCTGTTTAATTCTTGCTGTGCGTCTTTGATTGCAAGAATTTCAGCGTGTGCGGTTACGTCATTATCTATCTCCCGTCTGTTGCTTGCTTTTGCGATAATTTCGCCGTCTTTTTTTATTACACAACCGACCGGAACATCAATTTTGCATTTTAAAGCTTCATTAATAGCGTTTTGCATTTTAGTAAGGTTTTGTTTTTTCTGCTGCTTCATCACATTTTTTAGCAATGCTGTCTGATAAAATACCCATCTTTTTAAATAAGTTTTTGTACATCCAGCTATCTGCAAAATGTTGGTATGCTCTGCTTGTATCCACGTCATCAGCAAGTTTGAAATTACCCATATTATATTCTTCAGGTGAAATTCCTTCATCGGTAAGAATTCTATCAATTTCGTTAAAGCGGAATTTCATGTTGCCGGCAACTTCGTTAAACTGCGCTACTTTATCTGAATCTTTAGCTGCAATTGTTGAGTTAAAGATATTTCTGTATGCTACCGAATCCAAATCGGCTTGTTTCAAGCAATTTTCTTCTGCAATTTCTATTGCATTTCTTTTGTCTATTTGAGATGCACAAGAAGCTGTAACCAAGCTCCCTATAGCAACAACTGGTAAAAATGTCTTTAACGATATCTTCATATCTTGTTCCTCTATGTAATTATATTATTTTAATACTGAAATTGCGTTTTGTGAGTATTTATCGCATTTGTTTTTTATATTTTTATCTAAAACACCATTATCATTAAAAAATTTTTGGTATACAAAATTATCTAAAAAGTGTTGGTAATAAGCATTGTTATCACACTTACACATTTCATCATAATCTTTTAATAACATTCCGGAATTTTTGGCTTTAGTTTTTAAAAAGGATTCAATATTCTGTTGATCATATGAACTGGAACGATGCTGTGAAGCAATTTTGTTAAATTCGGCAACTTTTGCTGAATCTTTTATCAATTTTGTTGCATTGAAAATATCTGAATAAGCAATAGAATCTAATTTAGAGATTTTTTTATCAGCACCTATGGTATTTTCGATGTTATCATAATCTTTTACAGTTTTATTATTTTCCACACAATATTGATGAGCAAGAGATTTGATTTCGCTATCGCAAGCTGTAAGTGTAATTGCACCTGCTAGTGTGATTGGCAAAATAGTTTTTAATGATACGTTCATATTATACTCCTTTATGTACTATAAATTAGAAAGTATGTGATTAGAATATTCGTCACATTGTTTTTCAACATTCTTATCTAAAACGCCATTATCTTTGAAAAACTTTTTGTACATGTAATTATCCAAATAATTTTGGCGATGTTCCAAATGTTGATAGCTGTGCATTTCATCAAACTCTTTTAATGACATACCAATATTTCGCGCTTTATTATTTTGATAATCAATAACTTCATCGCGTAAAGCACTTTTACAACGATTATCTGATGCAAACTTATTAAATTCTGCAACTTTAGCTGAATCTTTGGCTAATTTAGTACCTCTAAAAATATCTGAATAAGCCATAGAATCCAGTTTAGAAACCTTCTCGGAAGCACCGTATGTTTCATCAATACTATTAAAATCTTTAGCACTTTTATCATGTTCCGTACAATATTCATGCACAAGTTTTGGCAATTGAGATTCACAAGATGCCAAAGTCATAGCACCGGCTAATGTAATTGGTAAAAAAGTTTTTAGTGATACGTTCATTTTTATACTCCTTGTACTTATACAAAACTTGTAAAATTAAATTTTGCTACCTTCTCCCCAAATTTCATCATCGTAATAACCAAGTTCTAAATGTCCGAGAATTACAGTATCGCCGTTTTTAAGTCCATATTGATGTAATTTCTCAAAAACTCCCATACTTTTCAAGATATTTTGCAATCTTACAACTTGCTCAGTATTTCTAGCATCCGTAACTTTTGCTAAACGATTAATTTTTCCGCCTGAAATTATATAAACATCTTTAGCAACTTTATTAACTTCAAACGCGCTATCATCATTGTCATAAGCGCCTAAATCTTCTTCTATATCAATGTCAAATTCAGGTTTAGGAATTTCGTCAACCTTATTTGAAATAAAGTAAAGTAAATCATCTAAGCCCTGTTTAGTAACAGCAGAAATTGTGAAAATATCTTTAGCTAAAGGCTTAAATTCATTTTTAAGTCTTTCTAAATCTTCTTCCAATATCGCATCAATTTTGTTAAGAACAAGAATTTGATAAAGATTTGCTAAACCTTCTGAATGTTTTTTTAGCTCATTATTAATAATTTTATAATTTTCAACAGGATTTTCTGCAGTTAAATCAACAATATGAACCAAGAAACGACATCTTTCAACGTGTCTTAAGAATTCGTGACCAAGTCCAACGCCTTCAGACGCGCCTTCAATAAGACCGGGAATATCAGCAATAACATAAGAACCGCCGTCAGACTTCTTCACAACGCCCAAGTTTGGAACGAGTGTTGTAAACGGATAATCAGCTATTTTGGGTTTTGCAGAACTTACTGCACTAATAAATGTTGATTTGCCGGCGTTTGGCATCCCTAAAAGTCCGATATCAGCAATTAGTTTAAGTTCTAATTCCAAAACTCTTTCAATTCCCGGTTCTCCCGGTTCACAAAATTGCGGAGCTCTTTTTTGAGCAGTCGCAAATCTTGCATTCCCGCGACCACCGCGTCCACCTTTTGCAATAAGAACTTTTTGTTCGTGTTCTGTTAAATCTGCTATAATATTGCCTGTTTTAGTATCTCTAACAATTGTTCCCATCGGTACTTTT
This sequence comes from uncultured Candidatus Melainabacteria bacterium, assembly GCA_934754735.1. Classification (GTDB taxonomy): domain Bacteria; phylum Cyanobacteriota; class Vampirovibrionia; order Gastranaerophilales; family Gastranaerophilaceae; genus CAG-196. The sequence continues at coordinate 2,067 of CAKVJE010000002.1, read as the reverse complement.
AAATACAAATCTTTGGCGCAAGCACCATGCATACCCTTGATACCGCCGTTTTCACCGGATGGAGCTTTGAACACTGATTTGATTTTGAAGTCCAAAAGTGTTGACATGTTTTCATCTGCAACAAAATAAATGTCTCCTCCGCGTCCTCCGTCACCACCAGCCGGGCCGCCTTTATCTACATATTTTTCACGACGCCAAGCTACCATGCCGTTTCCGCCATGACCTGAGATTACTCTTATTTTTGCTTTATCTAAAAACTTCATTTTTTTCACCATTTGTGCGGGTGACATTCCACCTTACTACAAGTTTGTTCTTTTGTTCCAAGTCACCCTTTGGAACAAATTTCTTAGATTTTTTTTGCTATTTGATTTTCACCATTTGTGCGGGTGACATTCCACCTTACTACAAGTTTGTCCTTTAATTCCAAGTCACCCTTTGGAACAAATTACTTAGACATTGGTTCCACGATATATTTGTATTATAATGCTACTATGAACAAGATTAAAAATACATTATTCAGTAACAAACCTGTTACAATTGATAAAAATTCAATAATTATGGCAATAGAATCAAGCTGTGATGAAACAGCGTGTGCTATTGTTAAAGGTGGACGAGAAGTTTTAGCAAATGTTGTAGCTTCTCAAATTAAAATTCATGAGGCTTACGGCGGTGTTATTCCTGAAATTGCAGCGAGGGAACACTTAGAAGCTATTAATGTAGTTATTGATGAAGCTTTTAAACAAGCGAATCTAAAAGGCGAAGACATTACAGCATTTGCAGGAACTGTCGGTCCAGGGCTTGTAGGTTGTCTTTTGGTCGGATTAAACGCGGCTAAATCATTAGCTTTAGCCTATGATAAACCTTTTATAGGTGTTAACCACTTAAACGCTCACTTGGCTGCAAACTTTATTGATACAGAATTAGAACCACCTTTTATTGCGCTTTTAGTTAGCGGTGGTCATACACAAATTATTAAAGCAAGTTCATATTCTGATTTAGAAATCATAGGTGAAACAATTGATGACGCTGTCGGTGAAGCTTATGATAAAGTTGCAAGATTAATCGGCTTGCCTTATCCTGGAGGCCCTAAACTTGACAAATTGGCGCAAGAAGGTAATCCACAAGCTTTCAAACTTCCTGAAGCTAAAGTTGGCGGATATGATTTCAGTTTTAGTGGATTAAAGACGGCAGTTTTAAGATTAGTAAAAAGTTTTGACGGCAAAGAAATGCCTGTAAATGATATTTGTGCGAGTTTTCAAGAATGTGTTTCATCTACTTTGTTTAAAAAAGTTAAGCACGCACTTGAAGAGACAGGTTATAAGCAAGTTGTTTTAGCCGGTGGAGTTGCTGCAAATTCTGAAATTAGAAAAAAAATATTTAGCTTGAAAGACGAAGGATATTCAGTTTATGCGCCAATAATGAAATATTGTACGGACAATGCTTCTATGGTGGCATCATCTGCGTATTTCTTCAATAATACATTTGATAATATTGATGTAGAAGTATTTTCAAGAGTCAAATAAAACTTTAGCGTGCGATATTATATTTGTTGTTTTTGTTGCGCAATTCAGATTTTTGCATGTTAAGTGAGTTTTTTGTTACATTTTTAAAAATTTCTTTTGTAATTATTATTGGAGTTGTTTAACCTGTTTAAAAAGAAATTTGTATATAAAAACAAACTCTTGATTTTTTGTTATTTAGTTGGTATCCTTGTATAGGATGAATAAGTGATTTATCATTCCTGTATAATTACCTGTGGCGCTCTGCCAAACGAAAGTTGACTAAATGTCAAGTTTTGTGAGAGGAAGGTAGCGACGCTAGCGCAAGACACAGGTTAAAGCAAGATAAAACTGAATATTAAGACGCCATACTATATAAGGGCCTGTGGCACTCTGCCGAACAAAAGTTGACTAAATGTCAAGTTTAGTGAGAGGAAGGTAGCGACGCTAACGCAAGACACAGGCTAAAGCAAGATAAAACTGAATATTAAGACGCCATACTATATAAGGGCCTGTGGCGCAGCGGTAGCGCAGAGGACTCATAATCCTTTGGTCGTGGGTTCGAATC
>CAKVJE010000001.1 GCA_934754735.1 uncultured Candidatus Melainabacteria bacterium | reverse complement strand
ACGTTATATATCGTTGTCAAAACCATTTCATCAACATCAAATTCGGCTGCAATTTTATTAAATTTTTCCATTCTAATATTCGCATCAGTTTTGCCAAAGTTCCACAAAAGTTGTGATAAAGAAGCATCAAACCCCGGGAGTGTTCTTGTTTGGTAACTTCCAATGTTGTGACTTCTTTCGCCAAAACCCTGCTTATACCCTGCACCCAAGCTTATACTCGGGAAATATGCAGATTTTGCAACTCCGACAGTTGATTTTGCAACATCAAGATTTAAAATATATTTTTTGATTACAGGACTGTTATTAAGTGCAATTTTTATACAATCGTTCAATCCTAAATCAGAATTTTGTTCAATTTTTATATTCTGAATTGCGCCTGCTTGAAGGCTCAAACTCAAACATAATGCAATTATTATAAACTTTATCTTATTTTTCATTGATCCTTTTGTTTATTTTTAAACACAACAATACCACTATATTATAAACGACAATAAAAAATAAGTGTTCATTTTTTTATACGAGATTTTAAGAATGTAAAATAATATCTAACATCGTGAATTATTTCATCACCAGTTAACTATCCTAAAAGCTCTGTCAAAAGAGTTGCATTTTCCTCTGCTTTAAGATTATTGGAGATTCTATTACGCTTGATATAAACTCTCAATGCTTCTCTAATCAGTTCACTTCTTGTGCGTTGTTCAGACGATGCAATATTATCTACCTTATTAAGAAAGTCGTTAGACATTGAAATTAACACTCTTGCCATATATCCCTCCATTAGTTGATAACCTATTATATCATATAAATGATTTATTACAAGAGTATATCAAATTTATACTAATTTTTAGAAAAACATGCCCATTGCATTGGGTAAAGATTCGTGGAATCCCCAAACTGTCGGTTGTAAGCGGTTATAATACGTAACGTGGTCATTATCAACAGAAATCCATTCATTATTTTTTACACCTTCTTCAAACCCCTCTAACGTACTAATTCCATCGGTAGAATGATTATCAAGCTTAAAGAAATTTTTATCGCCAACAGTATCATTATAAGATAATCCTAATTTTTTAAAATCTGTTAAGTGACTGGATATTGTTGCCAAATCTTTAGATGGAGTTTCTACCGGTGTGTGTTCTATGTACTTATAGATTGAATAATTGCCATAATGATTGTAATAGCAAAGTGGTGCAGAATTTCTGCAACGATGAGTTGTTAAATAAAAATCAATTTTTGCTAAAGTGCCGAGTGCAAATGGTGCATCTAAGCTTCTAGCTTCCGGTTTGCCCATTTTGATAACATACTTCTTACCTTCAGGTGTAAAAACTCCAAATACGTTTTTGTCTGATCTACCTTCTGTAAAATACGCAAACTCATACTTTCTATTACCTATATTTAACTCAGGAATTTTCTTTTTTGATTTATAGCCTGTTTCCATTTGTCCGCGCAAATAGTTTGTTATTTCATCTAAATGCTGTTTTGGTAATTCTTTTGGGATATTACCGATTTCAACTTTTGTATTACCCAATTGCATTGCTTTTTCAATAAGTTTATCACCTTTCCAATCAGGTCTGAGTTTTAGAAGAGATATAAGACAATTTGCGTTATTAAATTTGTTCTCTATATAGTTGTTGTAAGATTTATTGTATGGGCTATCAAAAGCGAATGGCATCAAATTTTTAGAATTTGTACCGATTTTTTCACCCAATTTTTCCGTAACTCTTACAGCTTCTCTTGGAGAATACAAGAAGCTATCGAAAAATTGAATGCTTCTATCTTTTGTATTCAAAATCTCTGTCAAAAATTTATCCATAACTTCCGGCGTTTCTTCAATTTTTAAAAATGCTTGTAAGGCAGGAATTTTGTCGTGATTGATGTACCAGTTGTACTCTTCATAAAGCTTAGAAATTGACTTCCCTTTAAAGAAGATAGGAGGGTATGCGTAATTTATTCTTTTTATGCTATTTGTAACATTTTGTTGTTTATTATCTTGTTTATCTCTTGTTGCAAAATTATAATTTGGGTTATATAAATTGATTTTATTGATTTTCATTTTTTACTCCTTTCAAATATAAAAACACGTAAATTTAAAATTTGCCCTTTTGTTAACCTTTTGTTAAGATTAAACTAACGAGGGAATTTTAAGTAAATTATGTTTAAGGAGGAGTATATGAATTTAGATAAAGTTAGAGAAACAGATGCTGAATTAGCACAATTTATAGACGAAGAATTACACAGACAACAAAATACAATCGAACTTATTGCAAGTGAGAACTTTACTTCTCCTGCGGTTATGCAAGCTTGCGGAAGTGTTTTAACTAATAAGTATGCAGAAGGTAAACCACATAAACGTTATTATAATGGTTGCGAAATCGTTGATAAAGTTGAAGAGTTAGCACAAAAAAGAGCATGTGAATTATTTAAAATGAATCATGCGAATGTTCAACCGCATTCAGGCGCGCAAGCAAATATGGCAGTATTTTTTGCATTGCTTAAACATGGCGATACAATTTTAGGTATGGATTTATCTAATGGCGGACATTTGAGCCATGGCTGTCCTGTGAACTTCTCAGGAACATATTTTGACGCTAAAAGTTATGGAGTAGACGCTGAAGGTAATATTGATTATGAAGATGTTAGAAAAAAAGCTCATGAATATAAACCAAAATTAATTATTTGTGGTGCAAGTAACTATTCCAAAATAATTGATTTTAAAAAGTTTAGAGAAATCGCCGACGAAGTTGGTGCAGTTCTGTTAGCAGATATTGCACACATTGCAGGACTTGTTGCAGGCGGAGTTCACCCATCTCCAGCCGGTTACGCACAAATCGTTACAACAACAACTCATAAAACTTTACGCGGGCCTAGAGGCGGTATTATTATGTGTGATGAGGAATTTGCTCAACAAATTGATAAGGCTGTATTCCCTGGAATCCAAGGCGGACCTTTAGAACATATTATTGCAGGAAAAGCTGTTGCTTTAAAAGAAGCTATGTCCCCTGCTTTTAAAGAATATGCTCAACAAATCGTTAAAAATGCAAAGGCTATGGCTGAAGGTCTTATTGAAAACGGTATGGAAATCGTTGGTGGTATGACAGAAAACCACTTAATGACTTTGGATTTAAGAAAAACCGGTAAAACAGGTAAAGATATGGCAAATGTTCTTGAAAGAGTGGGTATTACAGCTAATAAAAATACAGTTCCTAACGACCCGCAAAGTCCTTTTGTAACAAGCGGTATCAGATTGGGTGCTGCAGCTATGACAACTCGCGGATTTAAAGAAAACGATATGAAAGAAGTTGCTAGAATTATTGCAGAAGCAATTAAAAATTCAGAAGATGAAAACGTTTTGAACGAATTAAGATTAGATGCTTCTAAACTTTGTGAAAAATATCCATTGTATAAATAAAGACTTTTGTTGTCTTTGTAAACATCTGTAATAATTAGCTCTTAAGCTTTAAAGTTTATCAAAAAACACCAGTAGTGACGGGATTTTTGAAACTGAAGAATTGAAAATACAAAATATCTGGAATGCAAGGATTCTTAAAATATTAAGTTTTGTAACAAAGACATTCTTAACTGAAATTTCTTTTTTTTGAAATACTTTATATATACGTAAGACGAAACACAGAGAGTAAAACAAAATCAAAAGCTTTATGTTTATTTGAATTAAAAATATTTGGTTCAAATAAAACAAATTAAGTTTTTGGATTAAAAAAACTTGACCTATTGGGCAGTTGCTTAAATAAGGCGCTAAATAAATGTGCTTTAGTTAAGAAACTACACATTAAGGCTTAAGTAAATACGCCCTAAATTGGCGAGAAACGAGGCTTTTATGGCATTATTACAGTCATATAACATAAATGCTATGGCAACACAGATTTCTAGAGAATTTTATATAAACGAAAATCCTACTGAGGATAAATCGTACGTATTAATGGATGAAATGCGACTCTTCGCGATGGATTTGAAATCCCGAGTTACATTTATTTCCAGAGTCAAAAATTAAATTTTATTTATACCATCTTACAATATTACTTACAATTTAATTTCCCCAACTTACTTATCTTTAGTGCCTCTTTAACTTAAAGAGGTATTTTTTTATTTAAATTTTTGGAGTCAATTCACAACACATTTGACACGCACCAAATGTGCCACCACTAGCTTTTAAATTTTTTCTAAAACAACAATAATGTGGAGCATTAAACAATTCTTTTAGCGTTTTATCTTTAACGTTGCCGATTTTTTGTGAAAGGCAAGGATAAACAAACCCCTCAGGATTTATCATCATATTTGTGTAAGGATAAGTACAAGGTTTGTAAATCTCGTTAACAGGTTTCTCAGCAGGCAAATTGAAAAATTTTTCAATGGTATCAAGAGGATTTTCAGAATATTCAAATTTTGGCGAAAAACGTAATTTAGTATTTCCTTTAATAGCTTTGATTTCCTGATAAACTTCTTTAAAATGCTCAACGTTAAAATATTTTTCTATCGGATAATTTGCAGTAAATTCTGGAATAAAACTCTCTTGTAAGATAGAGCTTTGCTTCCAATTGTTGTTTCTCAAAAATGAAATTGATAAGAATTCAAAACCCATTTTTTCACAAAGTCTATAAAGTTTCGGCAAATCATCAAGATTATTTTCTAGCACAATTGTTTTAATATCAATCATTTGGCTCTTCTTTTTTGATTTTAAGTTTTCAAGATTGGAAATTATTTTATCAAAAATGCCATCTTTTCCGCGATTTAAATCATGATTGTTTCCATAACCATCTAATGACACAGACAAAAGCAATAATTTGTATTTTATAAATGCGTTAATAATTTCGTCATTAATTAAAATTCCATTTGATACAACGTGAACTTTGTGCATTATTTTTTTAGAAAGATAAGAGAAAATCTCAATAAAATCTTTGCGCATCAAAGGTTCTCCACCAACTAATGTTGCAATTGAATAAAATGGAAGTTGCTCTATAACTTTTTTCCATTCGTCTGTTGTTAATTCTTGTTTATTTCTTTCAGAACCTACATAGCAATAAGGACAATTTAAATTGCAATGATAAGTTAATTCTAGAAAATATCTGAATGGAATCTTAGCTCTACCATATTTATCACTACTTGAAAGTGATGTGTAAAAATCTCGTGCCAAATCGAATAAATTAGAATAGTTCATAATATAGTTATAACATAAAGAAACCTCTCTTAGAAAAAAGAGAGGAAAGTTTGAGCGATGAGGATTCTTTATTATATTAAATCTTGATATGCAAATTTTCATTAAACTTTTCGACAACTTTTACTTGTCGTTATGTATTAGAAAAGTTTCTCCAAGTTTGGTGGCATCAAAGAAGCTAAAAACAAATTAAAAATTGCTTAAAAAAACTTTACATGGTATAATTCCAAATATGGTAACTGGTGCTGAAACAAAAACAAAGAAGAAAGGGATGACTGCTCAAACTCGGCTTATACTTGCGGGCTTGGGGGTAAGTACTGCTTTTATTCTGGCTTCAGCGGGCTTTGCGACTTATAGTATCAATCAAAATATGAACCATGCATACAGAAATTTTGGTCAAGTTCTCTCTAAAACTCTTGCGATTGAAGGAGTTGAAGTAACGAAAGAAGTTCCAGAACTTGCAAAATATGATGCGCTAAGATCAAATTCGCTTTCTGTTTTAAAAAGTAATAATGATATTGCTTATATTATTTTCAAAGACAATAAATCAAAAGTGATATATTCAAGCAAGGATGATTATCCTGATCAAGCAGAAAAAGCTCGTATTACGGTAAGTTCGCCAATGGTAGTTAAGAATATGAGTAACTCAACTAATGTCGGTTCGGTTGAAGTTGGGCTTTCAGGAACTATTATTGATAAAGCATCCGCAACTTCTAATACATCTTTAGCAATCGTATTTTTGCTTGCTTGGTTTGTAATTGTCGGTATTATTTACATGAATACTTCGATTGTAACCAGAGAACTTCGCAAGCTTCATCAAGGTGTTAAAAAGATTTCATCAGGTGAATTCGGTTATAAATTAGACGATAAAGATGTAGATAAAGAAATTAAAGAACTTTATTCTGCGTTTAATGATATGTCTGAGCGTTTGAGCCGTTATAATGAACAAACAATTGAAAGTTTGACATTTGAACGTAACAAGTTAGAGTCAGTATTGATGAGTATTGTAAATGGTGTTGTTGTTTGTGATAGCCACGATAAAGTTATCATGGTGAACAATTACGCAAAAAGACTTTTGGAAGTTGAAGAAGAAGATATTCTTAATACTCAAATCCAACAATTCTGCGATTCTAGCGGTGAATTTTGTTTTGCAGATAAAATTACGGAATTTAAAGACACACCACTTGATGACGATGGCGCACCTGTTCCATTTAATATTACTATTGACCAAAGAATTTTGAAATGCTTAATTTCGCCAATGTTTACCCGCTCAAATTCTTACGTTGGCTACATTATCGTACTTATTGACGTTACAAAAGATGTTGAGATGGATCAATTGCGTTCTAACTTTATTTCTAATGTTTCGCACGAACTTCGAACACCTGTAACAGTATTGAGAAGCTATATTGATACGCTTTATAATTTCGGTAACGATTTTGATTTTAATACTCAAAGAGAATTTATTGGGGTTATGAACCAAGAAATAATCAGACTTAACCGAATGGTAAATGATATTCTTGATTTCTCAAGATACGAAGCTCAAAATGTTCACATGGAAAAAACTAAACAGGATATTATTGAAATTGTTGAAGATGCGGTTAACCAAGTTCAAGTTTTAGCTAAGGAACACGATTTGACGATTTCTATAATGAAAGAACCTGATTTACCGCAAATATACTTGAATGTGGACAGTATTTCTCGCGCATTTATGAATATTTTATCAAATGCTATTAAATATTCACCTGACGGAAAACGTATCAAAGTTCGCGTTGAACGCTCTCGAGATGGCGAGTATGTAGAAGTTAGCGTGGAAGATCAAGGTCCTGGTATTTCAGAAAAAGACCAAAAGAAAGTATTCGACCGTTTTTACAGATGCGAAAATGCAACTCATACTGTTAAAGGAACAGGTTTGGGATTGCATTTGGTAAAAGTTACGGTTGAAAAACATCATCATGGACAAGTTTTTGTTAATTCAAAAGAAGGCGAAGGCTCAACATTTGGTTTCAGACTTCCTATAAATCCGCCGCCTGAAGAAATTGAAGAATATATTCCTAAAAATAAGTTGCCGGCAGAAAGCGAAGCGTAAATAACTCCTTTTATTTTTTTCAGCATGTAGCATTCTGCAAGTATTATGCTATAATATTTTCATACTTGAATAATTAAGGAGATAATTAATGAATACAGCAACTATCATCGGTAGAGCAGGACAAGACGCGGAAATCAAATATTTTGAATCAGGCAAAGTTAAAACAACTTTTTCTTTGGCTGTAAATCGCTGGGATAGAAAAACGAAAGCTGAAACTACTGATTGGTATAATATAGAGGTTTGGGATAAACAAGCTGAATTCGCCGGTGAATACATAAAAAAAGGTCGCCAAGTGGTTGTTGACGGTAGAATTTCTATCAGCAAATGGACAGACCAAAGTGGTGAAGAAAGAGAAAGATTTTTAATAGTAGCTAATAATGTAAGATTATTAGGCTCAAAAAGGGATGCTGAACAACAATAATGATATTTTCTGATATTGTAGGAATAATTGCTGACGATTTAACCGGTGCAAATGATACAGCTTTGCAGTTTCATTTGCGTGGTGCAAATACAAAAATTCTTTTGGATAGTGAATGTATACCGCAAGACAAAGCGGATACAGAAGTTTGGGCTCTTTCTTCAGAATCAAGAAATGTAGAAGATTGGGAAGCTGTAGAAAGAGTTGAAAAAGCTGTAAGAGCGTTTGTTGATAATTTTTCATTCGATTATTATTACAAAAAAATTGATTCAACAATTCGCGGTCATATCGCAAAAGAAACCTTAACAATGTTGCAAATTTTAGATTATGATGCCGCGATTATCATGCCGGCGTTTCCTCAAGAGGGACGTATTACCGTTGGCGGATATCATTTGTTAAAAGGAGTTCCGTTAGGTAGAACCGAAATGGCAATGGATCCACATTCGCCAATTTTGGAATCGCATGTTCCTACGCTTCTAGCGTCTCAACTTGATGAGAAACAAAAAGGTTTAGTCGGTACAATTGACTTAAAAACTGTAATGAACGGTGCCGGTCCGATTTTAATAAAGATTAATGAATTGATTAAAGAGGGCAAAAGACTTATTGTTGCGGATGCTACTTCAATAACTGATATTGAGCAAATTGCGCTCGCTATTAAAAAGTGTGATAAAAAACTTTTACCAACCGGAACAGCAGCCGGAGCTCAAGTTCTTGGAAAGTGCTGGTTATCAGGGATTGAAAAAGAACATGAACCGCTAAAATTAGAAAAGTTACCAAAGTTTATAGTGTCTGGAACAGCAACACAAATTACTGCTGAACAAATTACAAAGTTAGAACAATCGGATGATATCGAAAATGTTAACTTTATTGCGTTAGACGTTAAAGATATTTTAGGTGGCGTAACGGAAGATTTAGTTGATAGAGTTTATAGAAATTTAAATAGTGGAATTACTGTTGTAGTGCATACTTCGCACCTTATTGCGAATTTTGACGGTTTTTCAGAAGATTCTTTTAATGCTGAATTAACAAAAGATAAATTGGCAATAAAAATAACGGACTTTTTAGCAATTTTAACTGAGATGGTTTTGGCAAAAATAAACGTAATTCTAATTACGCTTGGTGGCGAAACTTCTTATAAATGCTGTAAAGCAATAAAATCAAATGAATTAAAGTTGGTTGATGAAGTAGCACCGGCGATTTCAATATGTTCAGATATTAATAATCGCTGGATTGTTACAAAGTCAGGCAATTTAGGTAACACAAAAACGTTAATCGACATTTTGGATTATTTTAAACATCATGAATAATTACTCACATAAAATTGCAATCACAACAGGCGATCCAAATGGAATTGGTGCAGAAATTACGATTAAGGCGTTGAACTTGTTAAATTTACCGTCAAAAGATATCGTGATTATTTCAAATTCGAAAGTTCTGAATACATATTCCGGCGGTTCTGCGCTAAAAAATAATTATGAAGTTATTGAAATTGATTATCCAGAAAAAATTGTTCCTGGTGAAATTTCAGCAAGTGCGGGTGATTTTGCATTTAGAGCGCTAAAAAAAGCTTGCGAAATTAAGCCTAAATTTATTGTTACAGCTCCGACTTCAAAAGAAGCTATGCACTTAGCAGGACATAATTTTAACGGACAAACAGAAGTTTTAGAAAAGTTTTTGGCGCACAATGGACAAAAGGCTGAAATGTTATTCGTATCGAAAAATTTTAGAGTGTTGCTTCTTACAAGGCATTGCGCATTAAAAGATGTTAGTGCAATTTTAACTAAAGAAGTTATTATCGAAAAAGTCGAAAGATTAAGAAGCTATTTTCAAAATAAATTGCTTATCAAAAAGCCTTCATTTGCATTATGCGCCTTGAATCCACATGCCGGTGAAAATGGAATTATCGGTGATGAGGAAGAAAAAACGATTATTCCGGCAATTGAAGCTGTGAGAAATCGTGGTATTAACATTACAAATCCACTTCCTGCGGATGCTTTGTTTATCGGCGGGGTTCAAAGTTATTTGAAAGGTGAAAAAGCGCCTTATGATTGTTATATTGCTTGTTACCACGACCAAGGCTTAATTCCGATTAAAGCAGTAGCTTCTGAAAAAACTGTAAATATGACAATCGGGCTTGATATAGTTAGAACTTCACCTAGCCATGGAACAGCGTTTGATATTGCAGGCAAAAACATTGCAAATCCTGAATCTATGATTGAAGCAATTAAGTATTGTTTGTATTAGTTTAGAGGGATTGGAACCAGTCTGCTGTAGAATTTGTATTCGTTATAAGTCGGTGGAAGTGGATTCCAATATCGGTATATCGTTAAGCCATCCGATTGAAGCTGTTGGGCGAGAACGTCCGCAGATTCTATTGAATCCGCCAAAAACGGATAGCAAAAAGGAACACTATTTTCTGTTATATTTATATCCAGACAGTTTTTTGCTTGCAACTTTGTGTGCCAATCTAAAAATTTTTCACGACGCTTTAAGTCTAAATCTACATCTTTTTTTGCATTTCCGTAATACAAATTTGAACCATTTTCTACCGGTAAGAATTTCTTTTCAGAGTCGAAACTTGCAAAGCCACTTGGTTGAGCATAGTATGCGTGCGCATTATCAACAATTAAATTAGGATATTTGGAAACAAGTTTTTCTACATTCTTGTCGCAAATTCCAAAATAATTTGGATAAAGTATATATGCATTCATTGGGAATGTATTTTGTGGTAAAAAATTGTCATCAATGTGGTAGAAAATGGGCTTTGTATTTGTTTGAAAAACTGCGTGCCGCATTACATCACATAAATAGTACGGGATAAAAATTTCTTTAATATTATGTTGTTCAAGCACAAACTTAAATGCTTTGTGCGCAGAATTAAATTTCATATTTCAGATTATCTGTCCTCTTTACTTTACTCCTTTTCATGATAGCATGGTTTTATAAGGAGAAATATTATTATGAAAAATTATGAATTACTAGCGGTTTTAAAACCAAGTCTTGATTCAGAAGAATTAGATAAAGTTGTAGATAAAATTTCTGAAGAAATTAAATCTTACCAAGGTTCTGTTGCTTCTGTTGATAAAATGGGACGCAAAAAATTAGCTTACGATGTACAAGGATACAGAGATGGTTTCTTCACAACTATGGTTGTATCACTTCCTGCTGAATCTATCGTTGAATTCAAGAAAAACTTGAAACTTAACGAAAATGTTTTAAGATTCATGTTCATGGAAGTTGCTAAGAAAGCACAAACAGTTTAACTTAAGAGGTAATTATGGCATTCGCAAAAGCAGTTGTTACAGGTACAGTATTTAGAGCTCCGGAAAAACGTTTTACACAGAACAATGTTCCGGTATCATCATTTGTTCTAAATATCGGCGAAAAAGAAGAAATGCTAATCAGAGTTATCGCAGGTCGTGCAGCTCTTGATGAAGTTGTTTCAGGTATTTCACAAAATGATAGAGTTCTTGTGGAAGGCGCACTTCAAATCACAACTGTAAAAAATGACAGCGGTGCTGAAAGAAGAATTTTCGAAATTGATGCAAATACAATTGAAATGATGGGCGGCTCAGCTCCGGCTTCATCAGCTTCAAATAGTGGCGAAGATATCGTTAAATTCTCTCAAGAAGAATTTTCTGATGAACTAATCGGAGAAGACGAAATTCCATTCTAGGGTACTACGTACGTAGATATAGGGTCGGCTTCCGAATATCAATCACAAACCTATTTAGGAACTACTGACTCCGCCTCAATCGTAAGACTACTAGATAAAGTTAAAACGAACTTAACGACTTAACGTCGTTTGACTTAAAGACTAAATTAAAGACACATAAATGGCTAGAAAGGCAAATAAAACAATGGCAAAACAAGATGCACAAGATAGAAAAAAACGTAAGACTTGCTCATTCTGCGCAGATCACGTAGAATCTATCGATTACAAAGATGCAGCAAAATTGAAAAGATACTTAACTGAAGCAGGAAAAATTATTCCTCGTAGAGTAACAGGCAACTGTGCTAAACACCAAAGAATGATTACTAATGCTATCAAAAGAGCTAGAGAAGCTGCAATTATCAATTATGTATTTGACTAATTTAAAAAAGTCAGTATAATTATTTTAAAGGAATGGCGGATTTATTTTGCCATTCCTTGTTTAACACAATAGTAAGAAGGATTAGACTATGAACAATCAAATCACAATCAGATCAGACAGAAAAGATGATTACACTTTTCAGTACAAAGGTGAAGACGTAACTTTGAAAGCCGGAAGCATTATCAGCATTGCAGATGGTTTAAGCGAAGTTGTTCTTCCTACGTGCGCAATGAAAATTGTTAAAAACTTGATTGTAATTAAGGAAGATGTGAAGTAGTTAGATTTTTAATAATCATAAACAGAGACGATTTTTTTTGATTTCAAAAAAATCGTCTCTGTTTATTTTATATTATTTAGTTTTCTTTCAAATCGCTATCAAAATATCCTACTATAAATTTGAACGTATTTAAAGCCGAATCAATGCTCATTGTACGAGGCTTATTTCCTCTTTTTTCTTTAACTGTGATGGTGTTGTTTTGTAAATCAACATCTTCTAATATGTATACGTGCCAAGTTTTGCTATCTAACATTTTTACACCGGTTCCGATTACGAAACTGTGTTTCTTTTCTTTTTCCATACGTTCGAAAAGTTTCATGACTTCATCTCTGTAACCACTTAAATCGATATTAAAATCTTGTTCTGCTATAACTCGAGGTTCTACTCCTGTAAAAATTTTCATGAAATGAGATGGAAGATTGTTCTCAAAAGGATAGTCTTTAAAATTATCTGTAAATCTGCAAATCCATGGTTTTGCTTTATTTTTTTTTTCATATTGAGCGACAGAAACATCCATGCTTCGAATGATTTCATTATCTTGCAAACGATATAATTTTTCATATCCTTTAACTACTGCATTTGTAGGAACTGTATATGTTTCGATTGTGTTGTTAGGTGCATTTAAATAACAGTGAATTAATTTAGGGTTTTTATCATCGTATTGTATGCGCTCTTTTAAAATTTCTCGTCCATTTGGTGTGTGCGAAAGGGTTTCTAAGGTCGTCATTAAATAGCAATCACTAAAGTGTTGCTTAGTTGCTTCAAAACCGTCAATATCTTTATCTGTAATTGCAGCTCTGAATGGAATGTTTAAACTATTCACACGACCTATCATACTTATATTAAAAAAGAAAAGTATTAATTATTGCTAAATTATTGCAAAAATGTTACAATTTAAACAAAATCACCTCTCACTCATTGAAGGAGAAGAAGCAGCCGTTGGCGAGTTATGCGAGTCTTGCGAATGCGGGTGGTAGAAATTGATTTTAAAGGAATTAACAATGAATATACTAATTGGTTCAGACCATGGCGGATACAAATTAAAACAAGAAATTATAAAATACTTAAACGAATTAGGGTATAGCGTAGAGGATTGTGGATGCTATTCTGAAGAATCTTGTGATTATCCGGATATTGCGCAAGATGTAGCACAAAAAGTCTTAAAAACAAACAGTAAAGGTATATTAGTTTGTGGAACAGGTATTGGCATGTCAATTGCGGCAAATCGTTTTAAGGGCATTAGAGCATCACATTGTACAGATACTTTTACAGCAAGAATGACAAGAATGCATAATAATTCTAACATTCTTTGCTTAGGCGAAAGAATTACCGGCACAGGTTTAGCGTTAGATATTGTTGAAATCTGGTTGAAAACCGAATTTGAAGGCGGGCGCCATGAAAGAAGAATTAGTAAGTTGGAGATATAAATGACAGAAGAAATTACATCGTATAAATTTGCTTGCGCGGTTGCAAGGTTTTTGGAAGAGAGAATTGCTAGTGATATTACAATTTTAAACATCAGCAATGTTTCTTCTTTTGCAGATTATTTTGTAATCTGTTCAGCACAGACTACAACTCAAGTTAAAGCGTTGACTGAAAATCTTGCGGATAAAGTTAAAACAACATTTTCAAGATTACCTTTAGGAAAAGAAAATGACGTAAAAAATCGTTGGAATTTGATAGATTATGGCGATGTAGTTGTTCATATTTTACATCAAGATGATAGAGCAGCTTATGCGATTGAAAAATTCTGGAATCACGCATTCAGCATACCACGTGACACTTGGTTGGCAGAATCTGTTGAATATTCAGTTTATGAAAATATTAAGAATTAAAAGTCTTTAGCACATTCCCTCTTATAGAGTGAGGGTAGAATTTCAAGTTGAGCTTTGCGAAACTTAGAAATTCGGGTGAGGGCTTATTAATAAGGATTATTATGGATAAAAAAGAATTAAATAAAGCAATAGAAAAAACAGTTTTAAAAATGGCTATGGAGCCGAATAATACTGATCATTACCACGAACTTGCAAAATATTACGCAATGGATAATCAGTATGAAAAGGTTATATCAGTATATGAAAGCCTTTTGGAAATTGATCCTAAAGATTTGCAAACTCTTTTGAATTTGGGAAGCATTTGGTTCTATTCTAAGGATTATAAAAAAGCATTAAAGTATTTTAATCAAGCAATGCTGGTAAATCCAAGTAATTATTTGGTTTATTATAATTTAGCAAATACTTATGCCGAACTTAAAAATTTCTCAAAAGCGTTGCATTACTACAATAGAACGCTTGATTTTAATTCTCAAGATCCGGAAATTTATAATGCAATTGCACTTTTATATCATGATTTTGAAGACTATGTAGAATCAAGAGCTTATTATGAAAAAGCACTTTCGCTAGATCCGGAAAATTTAACCGCACTTGTTGATTTGGGTAATGTTTGCTTTAAATTATTTGATTATAACAAAGCGCTAGAATACTATTATAAAGTGTTTAAACTTGCTCCGGATAACAAAACCGTTGCTCTTTGTATTGCAAATACGCTTGCAGTATCTAAAGATAAAGAAAAATGTTATGATTACTTTGAAAAGGCAATTGCACTTCCGGGAGATAACTATAAGGCTTATATTTGTTATGCGATTGCAAAATCCGATTTTAAAGATTATGAAGACGCAATTGAACTTTATAAAAAAGCAATCGAAATTAATCCAAAAGAAGCTAATGCTTACATTTTGGCAGGTAATATGTATTCTAACCTCAAGAAATTCAAAGAAGCTGAGGCTGAATATAAAGAAGCGCTTAAAATTAACAAGCTTGACCCAAGTATTTTCGTATTAATTGCGAATGTTTATTATATGAATAATGAAATAGAACGTTCTATTTATTCTTATAGAGCCGCTGTAAACATGCGACCGGAAAACGATGAATACAAGTTAGTATTCATACAGGTTTTAGACGATTTTATTTCAGAATACAGAAAGGACGATATCGTTGCAGCATTCTAAACAAATTTATCCGATTGAAAGATTAATATCGGCAGCATCATATTTAACAGCAGGTGGAGCAGGGTTTGTGTGGCTAATCATAGCAACACTTATGAAGAAAAATGTTACGCAGTTTTTGATGTATCATATTTTGCAATCAATTTTTCTTTCAATTGCATATTTTTTGCTTGCAACATTTGCAGAATTAATTTACGTAATTTTATATCGCATTCCGCTAATTAACGCAATTCCATATTTTATAAATATGCCGTTACCGTTTGTATTTGGTCTATCTATTGTACAAACAATAACAACTGCAGTAATTTTATATTTAGCAATTACTGCCGGCATGGGAATATACAGCTATATTCCTTGGGTATCAGATATTATTAACCAAAATACCGGAAGAAAATAATTCTATTATAAAAATAAACCGGTTTTTGAATTTTTGCAGTTTTTTATTTCATCTGGAGTTCCGGTAAACACTATTTCACCTCCGGCGTCTCCGCCTTCAGGCCCCATATCAATTATATAATCAGCATTTTTGATTACATCTAAATCATGTTCAATAACAACGACTGTAGCTCCATTTTCTATTAATGTTTGAAAAACTCCGAGCAAAGTCTGAACATCCAAAGGATGCAATCCGATTGTTGGTTCATCGAACACAAATACTGTGTCATTTTGTGCTTTGCGCATCTCGCTTGCAAGTTTTAATCTCTGAGCTTCACCACCGGATAAACTCGGTGTCGCTTCGCCTAAAGTCAAATAACCCAAGCCCAAATCCTGCAAAATTTGCAATCTCGTTTGTACAAGTTTTAAATCCTTACAAACTTCAAGCGCGGTATTAACGTCCATTGCCATAAGTTCCGGCAAAGAATGTTTATTGTATTTAACTATTTCTGCGGATTTTGAATATCTCGACCCACCGCATTCAGGACAAGGAATTTCTACATCCGGCAAAAATTGCACATCAAGATTAATTATTCCGTTTCCGTCACAAACAGGGCAACGCAGATTTCCTGTATTATACGAAAAATCCCCTGCTTTATAATTTAAACCTTCTGCTTTTGCAATTTTTGCGTAAACTTTTCTCAACTCATCATGAATATTAGCGTACGTTGCGACTGTCGAGCGAATATTTATTCCTATCGGAGTTGCATCAATTAATTTAACTTGTTTTATTCCATTTGCTTCAATATTTTTAACATGAGCAGGTCTTTTTGAAGCTTCCGAAATTGATTCAAGTGCCGGAACAAGGCTTTCTAATACCATTGTTGTTTTTCCAGAGCCTGAAACTCCTGTTACAACAGTTAATCTTCCTTTCGGAATTTCGACAGTAAGTGGTTTTACTGTATGTATTGTATCTGTTTCCAAACGGATTTTACCTAATTCGAACATTTTTTCTTTTGGAGCTTGTTTTCTTCCCAAAACTTTGTTTTTTCCCGATAGAAAACCGCCAATTATGGAATTAGTATTATTTTCAAGCTGTTCAACCGTACCTTCTGCTATTACGTAACCTCCATTAACACCTGCTTTCGGCCCCATTTCTATAATCCAATCAGCTTCGCTTAAAATCTGTGTATCGTGGTCTACTAGAATGATTGAATTTCCGTCGTTTAGTAAGTCATGCAGTACGCCTTTTAGACCTATAATATTAGACGGATGTAAACCGATTGAAGGTTCGTCAAGTACATATAAAACGCCTGTTGTACGATTTCTAACCGCACGCGCAAGCTGCATTCTCTGCCTTTCCCCTGTTGAAAGTGTTGATGCAGCTCTATCAAGTGTTAAATAACCTAAGCCTAAATCCATAAGTCTTTTAGCGACCGTTTGAAAAGAATCGCAAATACTTTGCGCCATTGTTTGCATTTCTGTTGGCAAAGAATTCGGAACTTTATTAACCCAAACTACTAAATCCGCAAGTGTCATTTTACAAGCTTCATCAAGAGTTATATCCATAAGTTTAGGCGTTCTGGCTTTTTGAGATAAACGTGTTCCGTTACAATTCGGACAAATATCTTGTTTCAAAAACTTTTCAACGCGTTTCATGCTTTTTTCATCTTTAACTTTAGATAACGCGTTTTCTACCGTATAAGTTGCATTATAGTATGTAAAATCTAATTCTCCTGCTTGGTTTGTGTTTTTTGCTTTATAAAAAATATGCTTCTTTTCCGCAGGTCCATTGTACACAATGTCTTTTTCTTTGTCAGTCAAATCTTTAAACGGAATATTGGTGCGTACTCCCATCTCTCGACATACATCAGTCATAAGCGACCACATTAAAGTCCCCCAAGGTGCAACAGCACCTTCATCAATGGTTAAATTTTCATCAGGTACAAGCGTTGATTTATCAACGGTTCTTACAATACCGGTTCCGCCACAAGTTTCACATGCTCCTTGACTATTAAATGCAAGTTCTTCTGCTGACGGCGCATAAAAATGAGCGTTACAAACAGGGCAAACAAGTTCTTGTTCAGCTGCAACGGCAAGTGTTGGCGCATGATAATGTCCGTTTGGACAGCGGTGGCTCGCAAGCCTTGAAAACATTAATCTCAAGCTGTTTAAAAGTTCGGTTCCTGTTCCGAACGTACTTCTAACCCCGGGAACTGCCGGACGTTGGTGTAGAGCAAGAGACGCCGGAACATAAAGTATTTCGTCCACAAGCGCTTTTTCTGCTTGTGTCATTCTACGGCGAGTGTAGGTAGAAAGAGCTTCCAGATAGCGCCTTGAACCTTCTGAATACAAAACACCCAGTGCTAGAGATGACTTGCCCGAACCGGAAACTCCGGCAATACCAACAATTTTATTTAATGGAACATCCACATCAATGTTCTTTAGATTGTGAACTTTCGCTCCTCTAACCTTAATTGCGTTTATTCTATTATATTCTTGCTCACTCATTTTCACCTCTTCTTATATTATTATACAAAAAATTAAGTTTTTAGAAAGAAGCGTAAATCGACGACATTGAGTATTAATACCTTCTTAATCGTGCTATAATTGCTCGTATGATAAATTATTTAATTGATACGCACGCACATATAGATATGCTTCCTTTAGAAGAAACACTAATTTTGATGCAAGAATACGGAGTAAAAAAGGCAATAATTCCATCTGTAGAAATTGCGACAATGGATAAAGTCTTATCTATTGCAGAGAATAATGAAAATATCTTTGCAATGCTCGGTATTTTCCCATCTGAAGCCAAAACTTATACAAAAGAAGTTGAAGAAAAAATAAGAGCAAACGCTGATAAAATCGTTGCTATAGGCGAAATTGGATTGGATTATTATTGGGATAAATCTTTTGTTGAACTTCAAAAAGAAGTTTTTGCAAAGCAAATCAGACTTGCAAACGAACTTAATCTGCCTATAGCGGTGCATGATAGAGAAGCTCATAAAGACACTTTTGATATAATAAAAGCTGAAAATAAAAACTCTGATGTACTTTTTCATTGTTTTTCAGGTTCTGTAGAATTTATGAAAGAATGCGTAAAACAAGGTTGGTATATTGCATTAGGCGGAGTTGTAACTTTTAAAAATGCGGTAAAGATGAAAGAAGTTGCAAAAGAAGTTCCATTGGATAAATTGGTTCTTGAAACGGATTCTCCATATCTTACACCGGTTCCTTTTAGAGGAAAAACAAACTATCCTGCTTATGTAAAATATGTTGCAGAAGAAATTGCAAATTTGAGAGCGATGCCTGTAGAGGAATTAATCGGAATTACAACAGAAAATGCAGAAAGGTTATTCAAGATTTGAAAAAAGAACGTTTAGATAAAATACTTACGGATTTAGGATTTTTTGAAACAAAAAGTAAAGCTGCAGCGTCGATTTTAGCAGGTAACGTAATGATTGGCACAGAAGTTATTACAAAGGCCGGTTATCAAATTGATCCGTCTAAAGAGTACGAGTTCAAAGTAAAATCAATGCCTTATGTTTCTCGTGGCGGATTTAAACTTAAAAAAGCACTTGAAACATTTGATGTTGTTGTAAAGGATAGAATTTGTTTTGATGCAGGTGCTTCTACCGGTGGTTTTACAGATTGCTTACTACAAAATGGAGCGAAGTTTGTATACGCAGTTGATGTTGGCTACGGTCAATTAGATTGGAAAATCAGAAGTTCTAACAAAGTTAAACCAATTGAAAAAACAAATTTAAAAATATGTACAAAAGATGATATTTATGCAGAAAATGAACCAATGGCGGATTTACTTGTTTCAGACTTGTCTTTCATATCATTAACAAAAGTTTTGCCGAATCTTAAAATGTTGCTTAATCCAAGCTGGCATGAAATGATTTGTTTAATTAAACCTCAATTTGAAGCCGGCAAAGAGCTCGTTGAAAAAGGTGGGGTTGTAAGAGACAAAAAGACGCATGAACTTGTAATAAATAATGTTTTAGCATGTATTAAAGATTTAGGATATATTATAAAGGGTTTAACTTATTCTTCAATTAAAGGTCCTGCCGGAAATATAGAATATCTTGTTTGGCTGGCTACTGAGGGAGAAGAAGTTGACATTGTCGTTGAAGATATAGTTAATACTGCACATGAAAATCTTTAATAATATAACTACTTTTAGCTAATATCCTTTCTTTTAACACACTGCCTCCAAAAACTAAACTAACAGGTAATTTATGTTCATCAATAAACCTTTACAATTTGTTTATGGAGATATGTTGTTATGGAAAAATTTCAAAATAAATACTTAGAACTAAAAAATATTAACAAAGACATTGTAAACTGGGTTGAAGATGTTGCAGAAGAAAACAATTGCAAAATTGAACGTAAAGAGTGGAAAAGCAAATACAACAGCTACGTTGTCTATGATTACGAACCTTTTTGTTCTGAAGGTTTTGAAATAAATTTACTGCTTAGTTCGTTTGATTTATCATATTTAAACTTTATAAAATATCTTTATAACGAAAAACTCAGCACTATAGAATATTTAGATAACTGTGTAAAAATTCCAGCAATAAAAAACTATTCAATTTAAGAAAATTGGTATATAATATTCCTTATCAGTTAAGATAAGGAATATTATTATGCAAGAATTTTTTAACGACTATGTTCAATCACTTGAAACTTACATTATGTTTAGAATCAAAGAAACGGTAGCAAGAATTACGCCTGAGTTGATTGAGAAAGGCAGAACTCCTATTTCACTTTCAATGGGTGCTCCTACAGCTAATCCGCCACAAGCATTGATTGATACGTTAAAAAATACACTTGACGAAAAAGGTATACATTTATATTCAACTCCTAAAGGTGAAGTTTATTTTAGAGAAGCAATTGCAAAAAGAATGAAAAATCGTTTTAACGTAGAATTAGATCCTGCGACTGAAATATTTTCACTAATTGGTTCAAAAGAAGGTTTAGCAAATTTTATTAGAGTATTGCTTAACCCAACTTCTAATATTGAAGACAAGGAGATTATTTTCGTTCCTGATCCAGGATATGCATCTTATAAAGAAATGGTAAAAGTTTCAGGAGGATATGCTTATCCAATTCCGCTAACACCTGAAAATAATTTCATGCCGGACATGGAAAAAATCTGGACTGAATTTCTTAAAAAAGGTTACAACCCTAAAAAAGTTAAAGCTATGCTTATCAATTATCCAAACAATCCTTTGGGCGCAACTGCTACAAAAGAATATTTGCAAAGTATTGTAGATTTCTGTAACAAGCATCATATCTTGTTAATTTCAGACGCCGCTTATACAGATGTTTATTTCAAACCTGAATTAAAACCAATTAGTATCTTGGAATTAAACGGCGCTAAAGATATAGCAGTAGAATTCTTTAGCTTCTCAAAACCTTACGCAATCACAGGCTGGAGATTGGGTTGGATTTGTGGAAACGCTGAAGCTGTAAAGATTTTTGGTAAATTAAAATCAACTCTCGATTCAGGATTATTCAAAGCTCTTCAAAAAGCTTGCGCGCAAATACTTAATTCTAAAGAAGGCGATGATTATATTGAAGCAGCAAACAAAAGATTTAAGCATAATCAAGATGTATTTGTAAAAGGATTAAAAGAAGAATTAGGTTGGGGCGAATTTAATATTCCTGATGCTACATTCTACTTGTGGTTGCCAATTCCACCTAGATATGAATCTTCAATTGAATTTACTGAGGAACTTATGCATAAATCAGGTGTCGTAGCTGTTCCGGGAGATGCATTTGGTGAATACGGTAAAGGCTTCTTTAGAGTTTCTTTAGTTTGTTCAGAAGAAGAATTAAAAGAAGCTATACGTAGAATGAAAGAAGACGGATTTAGTTGGAAGTAGAAGATTAGTATATTTACTACAAGCACAAATTCTACGCATATAACAAAATGGTAACTTTATTAATCACACCATTTCAAATAACCTTCATCCGTAAAAACGGCATCTCTAACACATTTGCCATTTTTTGCAATATTGTAAAAACGGGGCTTATTGTCAGAAGAAATTTCTAAATCCTTGCTAGTATCGCCATTTTGATAATGTACTGTTATACCATCATCATTATATGATGTAGTTTTAGTAATATTATCACTTATATATTCCCTTATATATTGACTTCCATCTTCATTAAATTCGACTTTAATATTTTTATCATTTATTTCTTTCAATCTACCATTACCATAAAAAGAATAAATGTCTTTTGGATTACTTTTTGCAACTGCTTCTAATTTATCTTTATCAAATTTATCTGCTGGGATTACATCCGGATCATTTAAAACTTCACGTTCCATGAAATTAGGAACAACGGTATCTTTAGACTCATTTATACCTATAATAGCACCTTTATTTAATGTCATATTTTTGTAATACTTAACATTACCAACACTTTTTCCTACATAAATATTTTTAACTACATTTTGAGAATCAAAACTCACATCAATTGAATTTTTACGATTATTATCTTCAAGTCTGATACTTAATTCTGGAGTTTGAGAAGAAAAATCTTTACCATATCTCTTTATTGTACCATTAGGCATTTTTTCTTCTTTATATATATAATCAATTTTGTTATCTCGATATGATGTTATATATTTAATATCACGGTTTGCTTCTTGTGAATATTCTGTTACGTCCACCCAGTTACAATCATAACCTAATGATTGTTTTTTTAATAATTTACCATCATAAGCATTTCTAACTTCTACATCACCAACTTTTTGCTTGTTTTCGTCATGTGGATAATATCTTGTTTCATATTTTCCATCATTTTGTACTACATATTCTAGCTTTCCGTTTGGATCACAAACTTGTTCCCCCTTAATATCGTCTATGTTAGCATCCGCCGGTACAATTAGTTCTGCAGGTTTGTGATTGAAATTATCCTTATTCTTCACTAGGCTCATGTTATAAACCCCGAGAGACTCAAGTCCTGCCATTGTATAATTATCAATTGGATTTGTAACAATTTTATTTTGTTCTACAATTTCTTTAGGTTTATTAAACTGAACATTTTGTACTTTAAAATTTGAATTAATACCATTTACCATACGCTATCCTTCTGTAAAAACACTATATATTATATAAGTATATAAATTATTATAATTTGACTAATTGTTACAAAAAATTTCAAATCGTTACAATCGTTATTTTAAGTTTTTGAAAAGTTTTCTTTCAACTTTGTTTTTGGTACAATTTGACTTGAGCTTATGAAAGATTTTTTTAAAAATTTAATTTATCAGTTAAAAAATATGAAATTGCTTGATAGATACATCTTAAAGCAAGTTATTGAGATGTTTATAATGGGCGTCTTAGTATTTACATCTATTATTTTTGCATCAGATACTTTCATAACCTTAATTAAACAAATTTCAATGTATGGAATTCCGTTCAGAATTGCATTTTTGATAATCATATTACACTTGCCGTCAGTTTTCGTAATGACAATTCCAATGGGTGTATTGCTTGCTACTGTAATGACTTTAAACGGATTAAGTTTGAGTTCAGAAATTACAGTTATGCGTGCTTGCGGTATCGGTTTAAACCGTATTGCAAAACCGATTTTTATTTTTGCTATTGTTATGGCTTGCGTAAGTTTTGTATTAAATGAAACAGTTGTTCCGGTTATGACGAAACAATCTACAGACTTAGCCCTTTATGCGTTTAGCAAAAAAAACATTCCGGAAGGTAAACATAATTTTACTTTTAAGGAAGTAAAAGACGGTGGATTATTAAAACGATTATTCTATGTTGGTGATTGTACAGATAAACAATTACATAATATTACAGTACTTGATGCTTCAAAAGATGGCACGATTCAAATTCTTCAAGCAAGACAAGGTGCTACAACTCCTGAAGGTTGGGAGTTCCAAAAAGGTGCGATTTATACGGTTACAAACAGCGGAAAAACTTTAGATACAACTCTTTTTGAAGATTCTACAATTAAGTTTGGGATGGATTTGACAAAAGAAATGAACCGAAATTTGGCTAATGAACATAATTTTGTTCAACTTTGCCAATATTTAGCAAAGCCTGATGTTCCCGATAAACACATCTTAAAAATCAGTTTATTTGATAAAATTGCATTACCTCTAACGACGATTGTATTGGTACTAATCGGAGTTCCACTAGCAATTACGCCTCCTCGGGTAAGATATAACAGAGGTTTCTTATTTAGTATTTTGATTATTTTTGCATACTATTTAATAAGAGCGTTGTCTATTTCTTTTGGAGAAGCTGGTTCGCTAGCACCTATTTTAGCAGCGTTTATGCCAAATATTATCCTATCAATCATCGGCGTAGGATTGTATTACAGAAAAGTATTCACAATCTGCTAAATTCAAATATTAAATGCAGTATCAATTATAGGATTTCAACAGCATCAAACTTGTATGCTTCAATTGTTCTTGAAAAATAGTTTGGTGGTAAACCTGCTTTTTCTTTTAAAGAATTTAAAAAGATTTCTTTATCAGGAAGCTGTTCCCAAACAACAGGAAGATAAACTGCACGCTTGTCACGTTCCACAAGAATAACACCATGCGGATGAATTTTTGAAAGCAAATCTCTTTCATCTTTAAAATCAATTCGCTCAATTGCTGACAAAATAGAAACAGATATTTCTAACCCTTCAAGTTCTTCAATTGTTAAAGGTTCAAATCTCGGGTCTTGGAAAGCTGCGTTTTTAGCGTTATCAATTATGTCTAGAATTAGCGGTTTTGTAGGGTAAACAGAGCCTATGCAGCCTCTGAGTTCTCCGTTAAGTTTTAAAGTTACAAATGACGCTCCAAATTGCGTTAATACTGCAGGAATTTTATGCGGAATAAATTCTTCTTGATTTATAGCAGCTATAATACTAGATTTAGCAACCTTTAGAACATATTTAGAAAAATATGTTTCAATAAAATCATTTCTTGAATCTTCGTACATAAACCAAGAACCATAGCCGACAACTTTATCTTTATCAGAACTTATATCGCCGGAATTGTACATCTCTGCCCTTATCATTGCGCATTCATTATTGTTCGCAAAATCAACTAAACCTTTTATACCAATAAGCCCACATGCCTGTTGTTGTTCTAAGAATTCAATTCTACCGGTTTCAATAACAGTCGCAGTATAAGTATCAATTTGTCTGCATTGTTGTTGAGTGTAGTAATGACTTAAATCCGAGGAAATTATAAAAGAAGAATTTTCCCAATATGTAGAAATTAAATCAGAAATTAATCTGTAATCACAATTTCCTACAAGAATCGGTATTATCCTAATTTTCTTACCTAATTTTTTCAAGTTTTTAACAAAATCTACTGCATTTTGTTTATGCGGCATAAATAGATTTTGGATAAAAGGAAGTTGAACTTCAATTGAATGCTCGTTTTCAAAAATTTCATCCGCAACAATACTTGGAAATTTTTCTGCAATTTCTGCAATTAATTTATTGTTAACCTCAATGTTACCAAGAGGAGTCTCAAAATAAGTAAATTCAGGCAATGCAATATTATTAAAATCTTCGTGATGCGATGGTGCTATTATAAAGAAATTTTCACTTGCTTCTAAATGTTGAAAAGCAGCCATTGCGGCATGACCTGAGTATACATAACCGGCATGAGGTACAATAATAGCCTTTGATTTGTAATCAAAAGTTTGAATTTCTTTAAAAGATTCAAGTAGATTATTTAGTTCTTCGGGACTTTCAGGATAAAAGCTCCCTGCAAATGAAGATTTTTTATTCATAAAATTATTATAGAATAGTCATTATTTAATGGCAAAAAAAATATTAAAAACTTTGTAATTATTTACATATTGAGCGTATAAGAAATTTGTGATATGATATCACCGTAAAGAGGAGCTGAAGAAATGGGTTACAAAATTTTATCAAAGAAAGAGCTTTGTCCGAATCAATTTGAAATTACGGTTGATGCACCTTATGTAGTGAGAAATGCAAAAGCCGGTCAATTCATAATTTTCAGAGCGGAAGAAGATGGTGAAAGAGTACCTCTTACAATCGCAGATGTTAATAAAGAAACCGGCGCTTTGACTCTTGTATTTATGGCTGTTGGTTATTCGACAAAAAAACTTGCAACTCTTGAAGTTGGAGATGAACTTGTTGATATTGTAGGCCCTCTTGGACAGCCTACTCATATAAAAAAATATGGAACTGTTGTTTGCTTAGCAGGCGGTTACGGAGCAGCACCTTGTTACTTGATTGCAAAAGCTTTTAAAGAAGCAGGTAACAAAGTTTACATGATTATGGGTGCTAGAAACAAAGATTTGATTTTCTGGCAAGACAAAATGAAAGATGCATGTACAGAATTATTTATCACAACAGACGATGGAACATTAGGCGAAAAAGGTTTTGTAACACAAGTTTTAGAACGCATAATGAATCAAGAAAAAGTTGATTATGCAATTGCTGTTGGTCCAATGCCAATGATGAGAGCTGTTGCAAATTTAACTCGTGATAAAGGAATTTATACAGAAGCAAGTATGAATCCGATTATGGTTGACGGAACCGGCATGTGCGGAGCTTGCAGAGTTACTGTTGGTGGCGAAACTAAGTTTGCATGTGTTGACGGGCCTGATTTTGACGCTCACAAAATCGATTTTGATGAAGTTATCAACAGAACAAAGATTTATAAAGACCAAGAACGCAAACGTTCAGAAAATTGTAATTTATTAAAAATGGCTAAATAATATAGGAGATAGAAATGGCACCTCGTGATCAAGAAAAATCAATACCTTTATGCCCACTTATGAGCGTTGGCTCACAGGTTGAAATTGTTTGTATGCAAGAAAATTGTGCATGGTATTTGAAAAATTATAAAATTTGCTCTGTTTACATGATGGCGCATAATTCTATGTTGGATGTACAGGCAAAACAAGCAAAAGCTAGACAAGCACAACAGAACAACGGTTAACAATAGATTTAAATTCCTCGCTCTGCGCAGAGGTGAGGGAGCGGAGTATCTTTTTCAGAAACGCTCCTTTTGTAATGGGAGAATAAAGATGAATAATACAGTAGTGATTGGCGCTCAATGGGGAGATGAAGGAAAAGCTAAGATTACAGATTTGCTTGCTCAAAAAGCAGATTTAATTATCAGATACCAAGGTGGCTGTAATGCAGGACATACTGTTGTTGCAAATGGCAAAACCTATAAATTCCATTTAATCCCATCCGGTATTTTGTATGACAAAGCCGTTTGCTTTATCGGCGCAGGTACTGTTATTCATCCTGAATCTTTTAAGAAAGAAGTCGAAGAGCTTAAAGCCGAAGGTGTTAACTTCAAGAATCTTAAAATATCTCCACTTGCTTCTATTACGATGCCTTACCATATTGAAATTGACGGTTATTGTGAATCAACTGCCGGTAAAGGTAAAATTGGTACAACTAAAAAAGGTATCGGACCTACTTATACGGATAAAATGGCTAGAATTGGCTTGAAAATTCAAGATTTATATTCTTATGAAGCTTTAAGTGAAAAATTAGACATGATTCTTCCTATTAAGAATAAAATGCTTAAAAAGGTTTACGGTTTGGAAGAATATACAAAAGAATGTATCATGTCTCTTTGTGAAACTTATGCAGAATTGTTTAAACCTTATGTTGCTTTTGATTGGCAAGATATGCTTAACAGATATAAAGACAAAACAGTTCTTTATGAAGGCGCACAAGGCGTTATGCTTGATATTGATTATGGAACATATCCATTTGTAACAAGTTCAAATCCAATTGGAGGAGGCGCAGCAACAGGTAGTGGGTATGGACCATCTATGATTGACGAAGTAGTAGGTGTTTCAAAAGCTTACGTAACAAGAGTTGGCGAAGGTCCTTTTGTAAGTGAACTTACTGACGAAACAGGAAAACGCATTCAAGATATAGGACACGAATTTGGTGTAACAACAGGACGTCCAAGAAGATGCGGCTGGTTTGATTCTGTAATTATGAAATACGCAGTGCTTGTTGGCGGAATTACGAAAGTTGCGTTAACTAAAATTGACGTATTTGATAGTTTTGACGAAATCAAAATTTGTACAGCTTACAAAGATTGCAGAAATGATAAGGTTTACACTTCATATCCTACAGATGTATTTATTCATAAGTATTTAGAGCCAATTTATGAAACAATGCCAGGATGGAAAACATCGTTGAGCGATATAAGAAAATATGAAGATTTGCCAGAAAATGCAAAAAAATATATTGCAAAAGTTGAAGATTTAATCGGTGCACCAATTGGAATAATCAGTGTAGGCCCTGATAGAGAACAAACTATTTTTGTTTAATAAATGTTATTTGTGTAATACTTTTAAACTAATATTTGTGCTAATATCATATCTTCTTAGGCGATACAATTTTTCAACAAAGAAAATACAATTTTTCTGTGAGGAAAAATTATGTTTTTTAAGAAAAAATTTGTTTCGTTTGCTTTATTATTTTTACTTATTTTTAATTTAAATTTACCCATTATTGCCACTACAAAAGCTGACATTCAAGCCGTTCAAACTGAAAATTGCAAGTATCCAGACTACGCTACAATGTACGTTGGCGAAGATAAATATGAAAAGTTTAACCGCAAAATGTTTAATCTTAATTCACGCTTGAATAAGTATATTGCGCGACCTGTTCACATTCTTTGGGCGTCTGTAATGCCAAAATACGGAATGGATAGAATTAAAAGCGCATATAACAACATTGAATACCCTAAAAGACTTGCCAGTTGTATTTTACAGCGCGACGGGGATGCTTTAAAGAAAGAAACTGCAAGATTTTTAACAAATTCTACAATCGGCTTAGGCGGATTGTTTGATCCCGCAGAAAAACTTTTTAAAATTAAACCAACAAACGAAAATATGGAGCAGGCGCTTTGCAAGTGTAAAATGAAATCCGGACACTATATGGTTATGCCTGTTTTAAATGCTTGCACTCCGCGTTCACTTTGCGGAAGAGCGTTAGAAGCAGCCCTAGATCCTTCTGTATATTTAGCAACACCTCTTACAAGCATAATCAAATTTGGATTAATGATAAACAGGACTTCATACATGCAACCACTTGCTAAGATGATTGAGACAACTTATGCAGACCCTTATGATATTCAGAAAAAATTGTACGGTCTGGAAAATTATATTAGAAATTCAAATCTTGATAGGCAAGATTTATTGGAGACTGAAACAGAATTGGTTAAAGAAGGAGAATCTGCTCTAGCAGAAGAAATGATTGCTCAAATCGGTGATAAAGAAGCAGAAAATTCAGACGGAGTTATTACCGGCAAGGCTATTAATACAGTTGAAAATATTGTAGAAAACTTAGATATTATTAAAAAGCCAAAACTAGAGCCGGATATAATTTTAAACGATTACAATCCGCAGACTCCGGTTGTAGATTCAATGCGAACTGCACTCTTTGAGGATAAATCAGTAAATAAATCTATATGGAATGAACTTTCTATCTGGAATAGAAGTTTCGCAAAACGAATCAAGACCGCCTCTGTTAGTATTGATAGTACGAGAGAGTCTTACAAATACAGATACATTTTGCAAAAGGATAAAACTGCCCCGCTTGTTATTATGTATCCTTCAATTGGCGAAGGCTCAAATGCACATCATTCTGTTATTTTTGCAAAGTTATTTTATGATGCCGGATATTCTGTAGTAATTCAAGGCAGCCATTTTCATTGGGAATTTGTAAAAAGCATGCCGGAAGGTTATTGTCCCGGAATTCCGGCTAATGACGCTGATTATATAAGACTTGTAACATCTAAAATAATGGAGTCTTTGTGCGCTAAATACGGTTGTGAATTTCAAGAAAAAGTTGTAGTCGGAACATCCTTTGGCGCAATGGCAACTCTTTTTGTTGCTGCAAAAGAAAGCAAAAATAATACATTGGGTATAGATAAATTTATTGCTATAAGTCCACCTATAGAACTTGTCTATGCTTTAGAACAGTTAGACAAAAATGGTGAAGAATTTGATAAAAATTCTGATGAAGTTAAACATAAAACCGCGATTACGGCTGCAAAAATTCTTCAACTTACTCAATTAAAGGAAAATTCTGATTTTAAGATTGATACATTACCTTTTTCTGATGAAGAGGGCAAGCTAATAACCACGTTTATTTTGCGTCAAAAACTTTCAGATTTAATTTTTACAATAGAAAATATCGCAAAGAGTGACAAGACAGATATTTACCAGACTATCAATAACATGAGTTATCGAGATTATGTTGAAAAATATTTGCTCAAAAACGGTATGCTAACATTGGATGATTTGAGATATGAAACAGGGCTGTATTCGCTTGCTGAATACTTAACCCATAATGACAATTATAAAATTTATCATTCTCTAGATGACTATTTTACAAACAAAGACCAGATTGCTCGTTTAAAGACTTTGACCGGTAAACATCTTGTGTGTCTAAATTGTGGAGCGCACTTAGGTTTTCTTTATCGAAAAGAATTTATAGAAGCACTTAAAAATGATATAGGAAGTTAATTTAATGTATTAAAAAATAAACTTCTGTATAAAATCTTAGAATAAACAAAATTATCAGAAGCAAGATGATTAACAAGATTGCTTGCGGAGATTTCCAATCAAAGTATTCATGAGTGTGGAATACTCTATCGGAATATGTTTCAGCTACGTGTACAAGATAAAATACATTAAATAAAACCATGTAATATGGATTAAATCTCAATTCTACATTGTAAGTGTTTTGTGTATATTTTTGTACAATTCTTAGAACTCTATAAGATAATGCTATATAAAGCAAACATTGTAAAACTGAGAATATAAGCAGATATGCTGGACATTTGTAAAACATAAACAAATAAAATCCGCCATTCAAAGCTAAAAGCAAAACTAACCAATTTAATTTTATACCATCTTTTGGTTTAGAAACTAAGTTATTAATAGCTTTTCCGTTTATAAAAAACCAAATAGTTGAAAAGAAACCGATTGTTAAAACATCAACCGCTAAAAAAGGAGCAAGCTCTTTAAACTTTAAATTAGGAAGCTCTGGCTCTTTGAATAAAGCATCACATTTTTCGCATTTTAATGCGTCTTTTGATATTAAGTTTCCACAAAACGGACAACTGATTTCTTCTGTCATAAAAACCTCTCTGCTTTTTAATTATACCATACTATATATTTTTTGCACAGTATGCAGAAATCGGGCATTCTGCACACTTTGGTTTTATTGGCTTACATACGTTTTGACCATGCGTTACAAGAAGTGTATTTATATCTATCCAATATTTTTCAGGAAGCTTCTTACGTAAGGCAAATTCAGTTTCTTCAGGAGTTTTTGTCTTAATATAACCTAAACGATTAAATATTCTATGAACATGAACATCAACACAGATTGCAGGTTTATTAAAACCTAGTGATAAAACCAAGTTTGCAGTTTTTCTGCCAACTCCTCTAAATTTCACCAATTCTTCTATTTCATCAGGAACTTTGCCGTCTAATTCTTCATCAATCGTTTTAGATAGTTCAATAATTTGTTTTGCTTTGTTTTCATAAAACCCTACAGGATAAATTGCTTGCGCTAAATCTTCTATTTTCACCTGCTTCATATCTTTAGGAGTTTTTGCAAGTTCAAGCATTCTGAGAGTCGCGGGATAAGTCGTTTTATCATTTGTTCGAAGGCTTAAAATACACGCAATCAAAACCAAATACGGGTTTTTAAAATTATCCATTAATACAACAAAATCACTCTTTGGTTGTTTCGCATTTTTTAAAATATTTACAATTTCATCTATCATTCAAAATCTCTTTTATTGCTAAATGTATGTATTTTGGTAAATCTGAAGCCAAAACGGAATATTCTGTAAGTTCGTTTGACGCAATTTCACCGGTTCTTGAATGTAAATAGACACCCAATTTAGCGGCTTCAAACAAATCCATTTTTTGTGCAACAAGTCCTGCAATTATTCCTGCTAAAACATCTCCGGAACCTGCTTTTGCAAGCGCAGAATTTCCATGTTGATTTTTATAAATTTTTTCTTTTTGGCAAACAATAGTTCTATGCGTTTTTAAAATCGCAGTACAATTGTATTTTTCTGATAATTTTTTAGCACTACCCTCTATATCAGATAAAACATCTTCTAAATCTATATTTAAAAGTCTGGAGGCTTCTAAAGGATGTGGAGTTATAATTGTATTTGGCGGTAATTCAATTTTATTTTTTGCAAGAATATTTAGCCCGTCAGCGTCTACAATTAAAGGAGTTTGTCTATTCTGAATTTTTGCTATAACATTTTCAAACAAATCAAACGATTTTTTATCTAAACCTAAACCGCAACCAACTAGAATAACCGAAAATTCATCCAGCTTTTCCAGTCCTTCTTCTCTAGTCAAATAAACAGCTTCCGGCAAGAGTGTAGAAACAGAATGAATAATATCAGACTCTGAAGCAAGTGCTACAAAACCTGCACCAACTTTCAAAGGAGCAATTGTCGATAAATAAGACGCTCCGATATAATTCTTAGAACCTGCAAAATTCAAAACTTTGCCAAAAGTTCCTTTGTTAGAATTTTGTTTTCTTGTTGGCATCTGAAAATTTTGCACCATATTCACTCCAATTAGAAATGCATTACAAAAATATATTAGCAAAAAAATAGGTTATGTAAAATTTTAAAATTGTGCGCTATTTGTCTATGACGACACTTTATTAATACTTCACAATTTCCCAAAGTTAATATATAATAACCTTATGATAGATAGATATTCACGAGAAGAAATTAAGCGTATTTGGGAGTTACAAGCGAAGTTTGAATATTATTTGAAAGTCGAACTTGCGGTTTGTGATGCTTACGCAAAATTAGGAAAAATACCCGCAAAAAATTTAGAAGAAATTAAAACAAAAGCTTCTTTTACATTAGATAGAATTGATGAAGTTGAGCGTGAAGTGCGCCATGATGTAATTGCGTTTTTAACAGCTGTAAATGAATCAGTCGGAGTTGAAAATGCAAAATATATCCACATGGGCTTAACCAGCTCGGATGTTATTGATACTGCGTTCGCTTTACAAATTAAAAATAGCGCAAAATTTATAAATATTGAATTGGATAAACTTATTGAAACGGTTAGGAATTCCGCTTTTAAATATAAAAATACGGTTTGTATGGGACGTTCACATGGCGTGCATGCAGAAGTTACAACTTTCGGGTTTAAACTGTTAACTTGGCTTGACGCTTTAACTAGAGCAAAAGAAAGTTTTAATTTTGCATTAAATGAAATTGAAGTAGGACAAATTTCAGGCCCAGTTGGAACTTACAGCAATGTGCCGATTGAAATTGAAGCCTTAACTTGTGAAGAATTAGACTTAGCGCCTGCTAAAATTTCTACTCAAATCATATCAAGAGATAGACATGCAAAATTCTTTTCTGAGTTGGCGTTAATTGCGTCTTTGATTGAACAGTTTGCAACAGAGATTCGACATTTGCAAAAAACAGAAGTGCGCGAGGTTGAGGAAGGTTTTGGAAAAAATCAAAAAGGTTCTTCAGCTATGCCGCATAAAAAGAATCCTGTTTTGTGCGAAAATTTGTGCGGATTAGCGCGTGTTGTGCGTTCAGATATGGTTGCCGCGTTTGAAAACATTAATCTTTGGCATGAAAGAGATATTTCACATAGTTCTGCAGAGCGTATAATATTTCCTGACGCATTGATTCTGGTTGATTTTATGTTACATCGTTTTAATGGCGTAATGGAAAATCTTGTTGTGCATGATGATAACATGCTCAAAAATACACAGCTTTATGGCGGTATTGTCTACTCTCAAAAGGTTTTGTTAAAGCTTGTTGAAAAAGGTTTATCAAGAGAAGAAGCTTACAGAATTGTACAAAAACATGCACTTGACGCTTTAAACGGTGGTGGAGATTTTAAAAAAGCATTGTTTGCAGATGAAAAAGTTACTGCATTGCTTTCTAATGAAGAAATCGAAGCTTGTTTTGATGTGAGAGATTATTTAAAGAATATAGATAAAGTTTTTGAGCGTTTTAGTTAATCATTCTCATTTTAATATTTTTTTAGACATGAGCTATCTTTGTACAACAATTCAAGGTGAATCTATTTTGATTAACCTTGAATTTTTTGTTCGTTTTCAGAACCTGTAATCTCTGTTTGTGCAGATTGATTTAGTTGCGCATCAATTGCATTTAATTCATTTACATCTTTACAATCATTGATAGCTTTTTCTGCTTGTTCTAATTGTGCAATTTGCAAATCTAAGTTTTTAATAGTTTCATCATATTGGTCTGCACTAATTTCTTGACCATAACCAATTGGTATTGTGTAAACAGGGTCAAATATTTGCATTGCTTTAGGCGCTGTGCTTGCTGGATGTGTAATCAAAGTGTTGAAAGTTGAACCATTCTTGCCACCAATTGCAAGTTGATATTTGTTTTTTCTCCAAGTTGTTGGTTTCAACAAAGATTTTTCTACATCATTAGTTGATACGTATCGTTTTAAAATTCTCTTGTTATCATCAGGAGTTTTTGCCAAGTATCGCATACGGCTTTCTCTTGTTTTGATTAATCGTTTCAATGCATAGTTATAACGTTTTTGTTGTTCTAATAACTGTTTTGCATAGAAATTATTTAGACTATTGTCGTTTTTAATTGTGTTAATAGCTTTAGTACCAGAGTTTTCTTGATATAATTTATCATATTCTGTTTTCTTTTTTACATTTGAACCAAAGAATTTGTTAAATTCTCGTTGATTTGCTTGCAAAATATTTCTTTCATTTTGTAAACGAGTTAAAGCTTCTGTTTCATAGTTAGTTAAAGAACCATGTTCTCTTTGTAAATTGTTCAATTTATTTATTTCTTCATTTACAGTATTTAGCCTATTGTTGGTAAATTCATTCAAACCATCACTTTGCTTTTGTTCCTGATTTGTATAATTATTAATATTTTTTATTTTAGCTCCTGTTGCTTGGAAGAATCTAGTTATACCCCATTTGCCGGATTGAGTGGCAATTAATGCTCTATCAGCTTTCATAGCTTCACCGGTTGCACGCCAAGCGTTGACAGTTATATCTCGTCCGAACTGTGATACACTTTGGAATGCTTTTCCTGCCATACTTGTTCTTTCAGCAGCTACAGAAGCGTTTGATGCTGAAACTCCTTTGCCGATGCCTCTTAGACCAATTGCAGATGTAACTGCAGTAAATGCACCCGTAAAGATTTCCTGTTGTGCATTATCGATTGCTTCGTCATCATTATCGCTTGCATTTTTAAGATTTGAAATGCCTTTAACTGTTCCATAAGCACCCATAGCGACACCGGTTGCAGCTAAACCATATCCGATAGCAGGACCTACTACTGGTATAAAGCATGCTCCGATAGCAGCTGCAGTAATTGCAACATTTTTAAGACATTTTTTCCAGTTCCATTTGCCGTCTTTTTCAATGCCAACAAGATTTTTACCGATATTTACAACTGCAGAACCTGCATTCGAACACCATCTTCCGACTTTACCCCAGAAACCTAGTTTTTTATATGGAGTTCTAACAGAAGACGAACCGTCTGATTTTTTTGCTTTTTCAACTTGTGCTTTCGTTTGTTTTGTTGCTTCAAGTTTTTTACTTATATCTAATTCTTTTATCTTATCTTGCTTTAATTTGTTTAAATCAATAATTGATTGTTGCTCATTGGCTTTTTGTGCAGCAGCGTTTTGTTCTTCTTCTCTACGTTTAAGATGTTCTTCAAATGTCATTTCTTTATTTGAAGTATTATCGGAAGATGTTGAAAAATTACTCCAAATATTTCCGCTGTCGAAAGGAAACGAAGTGCTGTAACTATTAAAATTTGAAGGTTGCCACATAGGCATATTCCAATTTTGAGAAATTTCTAATCCCATATTAATATCCTAAATTTAATATCCCTTACTTATATAAAGTTTCCATGCCGGAAAAAATTGACTTTTTTGTTTACAAATATTTACAATTACCGTTTGAAGTTATGTTTTTGTTATACTTGAGTAATGAAGAAGTGTGGATTTGTAGCAATATTAGGGCGTCCTAATGTTGGTAAGTCTACTCTTTTGAACCAGATTTTAGGGCAAAAGATAGTAATTACAACAGACAAGGCGCAAACAACAAGAAAACGCATCAAAGGAATTTTGACAGAAGGAAGAGGACAAATTATTTTTGTTGATACTCCTGGAGTTCATAGACCTTTAAATAAGCTTGGCGAATTTTTGCTTGATGAAGCAAAGGTTGCTGTGCCTGATGCTGATTTAGTTTTGTTTTTAGTAGATGGTTCAGAACCGGCTGGAAAAGGCGACAAGTGGATAGTGGAAAATATTTTAAAACAATGTAAAATTCCTGTAGTGCTTGTTATGAACAAAGTAGATAAAGTTAAAAAAACAGAAAAAGTTGAAGAAAATTTAATTTCTTACAAAACTTTGTTTGATGAAAATATTCCGGTTGTAAGAATTTCCGCAAAAACCGGTAGAAACAAAGATACGCTTCTTTCTAATATTTTCAAAAAACTTCCTGAAGGAGAATACTTATATCCAGAAGATGTTGTAACAGAAGAAAATATGCGTTCAGTAGCAGAAGAAATTATCAGAGAAAAAGTGCTTTTGAATACGCAGGATGAAATTCCGCATTCTGTAGCAATTAAGGTTGAAAAATACGAAGAAAAAGAAGATATTGATAGAATTTACGCAACAATATTTTGTGAGCAAAAGAGTCAGAAGGGAATTCTGATTGGAAAAGGCGGAAATTTGCTAAAAAAAATCGGAACTGACGCTCGTTTGGAATTAGAAAATATAGTTGAAAAGAAAGTTTTTCTAGGCTTAGAGGTAAAGGTAGAAAAAGATTGGAGAAAGAAAGATAAAATTCTAAAGAATTTTGGTTATAAATCTGAAAAAGAGTAGCAAAAAAAATTTTTACGAGTTTTTATCTTATTACTTAATTTAGAAATTTGAATAAGGGTTTAGCCTTTAAAAACAAAGTAGTTGGGTTTTTAGCCCAACAAAGACAAAAAAATTAAAACAAAATAAATAAGTGTGTATTAGGAGAAAAAATGAGAGTACAAAACATTAATTCAGGACTTGGTATTCAAAAAAAACAAAATCGTCAACCGAATTTTCAACGAAATTGGTCAGAACATGCCAGTTGGGGCGCAAATTATATAAAAGAAACAGGAAAAACAAATTTCAAACTATTTTCTTTTCCTGATGCGAAAGCAGTATTTGTAGAAGTTGGTAAAAATTTAAATGCAAAACTAGGTAATATCAGAGACCGCTTAATTAGTGTAATATCTGCAGGAGCCGGTGCTTTTACAGTATCTGCTGCAAACAAAGATTCCGAAGTTTATCCTATGGAAAATAAAGGTAATGGAGTATTTACCGCAAATGATATTCAAGCTAAGCCGGATGACAAATATAGATTTGTAGTTGTTACAAAAGATAATGACATTAATTTAGTAAAAGATCCTTATGCAAAAAGACAAGAAAATATTTTAGGCTGGAGTTCTATTTATAACCAAGAAGGATATGAATGGAAGCACTTAGATTGGTTTGATAAAAGCAATACAAAACGTATTACAAGACAACCTGAAAAGAGTTTAAGAGGACTTGATAAATTAATTATTGAAGAAGTAAATATACCAACTTTGTCTAAAGAAGGTACATTTGAAGCTGCAAAAACACAAATTGATAAAATTGCATCTAAAGGATTTGCAACTGCAATTGAACTTATGCCTGTAGAAAATACATTCTCAAAGCAATGGGGATATGACGGTGTTGATAAATTTGCCGCTAATGAAAACTTGGGCGGACCGGACAAGTTGAAAGAACTTGTTGATTATATTCATGGAAAAGGTTTGAATGTAATTATTGATATGGTTCCAAACCACATGGGTCCTGATGGTGATTTTCTTGCTCAAACTGGTCCTTATATTAAAGGATCTGGAGCGTTTGGCAACTTGTTAAACTATGAAGGTGATAATAGCAGATATGTTAGGGATTGGATGACTAATGCTGCTCTTTGGTGGGCAAATGAATTTAAGGTTGATGGTTTAAGATTTGATTTAACTAACCCATATTACACTGGTTCTGATTATTTATTAAGAGAAATTGCATTAGAAGTAAATCACCACAATCCGGATGTGTTCTTGATTGCAGAAGACCACATGCATAAGAGACACGAAATTACGAGTTATTACAACAATCCAAATCTTACACATGAACAAGAAATAAATAGAATAGATGATAATATCGCATATAGAGATAATACTTCTCCAAGAAGTATTGGATTTGATAGCGAGTGGGATTCAGAATATAAAGACGCAATTTCAAAAGCTGTATTGGATTCAAATCCAAGCAGATTGGATGATGTTGAATGGTTCTTGAAAAGTTCGCATTTCAGAGTTAAATATGCTTACAGCCATGATGAAATCGGTAATGAAGACGGAACTCGTTTCTTACCAAAATATTTAGTAAGACATTTTTACCTGTTTTCAGCAGTTAATGGAAATTCTGATGGTGAAAAAGGTCAAAGAGCTGCACAAGCTGCGCAAAAACTTTGTGAACTTATAGTTTCAAAGGATTTTGCAAATATGACAGATGCCGAATTGGATAAAGCAGAAAAAGAATGTGGTTTGACAAGATTTATATCTAAGGATGATTTAACGAATACTTTTAAAACTGCACTTGCAAAACAGAAATTACTTACCGGAGTATTTATGACGACTCCAGGTCCAAAGATGTTTTTCCAGGGTGATGATGATGCTGATTTATCACATTTTAAATTCTTCCGAGAATTATCCGATACAAGATATGAAAGAGAAAAAGATCCAAATGCAAATTGGTCTGGAGAAAAAGGTTATGACACATTAGAAGAAGTGGCACGCCCTGATTCTGTAGTTGGTAGAGTTAAATATGAAGGTTTATTTAAGGATGTTCCTAGTGAAATGCAAGCTTTTAATAGAGATTTGAGAAATTTATTAGATGAATGTCCAGCAATGGCTGAGGGTGAAATTAATTCTACCTATAAAGATCATAATCACAATGTTCATATTCATACGCTTAAATATGGTAATGATGAATTAT
Source organism: uncultured Candidatus Melainabacteria bacterium (assembly GCA_934754735.1). Taxonomy (GTDB): domain Bacteria; phylum Cyanobacteriota; class Vampirovibrionia; order Gastranaerophilales; family Gastranaerophilaceae; genus CAG-196. Next base: position 24,231 of record CAKVJE010000001.1, on the reverse strand, counting down.
TAATATTAAAGCATTTCGGTAATGGTTTCTTGGATAAAAATTATAGCTACTATAATTTCCCGCAAGATAGTAAATGGGAAGAAGTCTTGAATAGTGACGATTTAAAATATGGTGGTTCCGGTTATACAAATAAAAACAGAGTTCCTATTACAAATATGAATCAAAATTTGTCTTTAGCACCAAATAGCATCGTTATTCTAAAAAAGATTGATTAATATTTAGAGTGGGGGTGAATCCCCCGCTTTCTAAATATAAACTTTCTCTTGCAAATTGGATATGTTTGTAATATCATGTTCTTATGGCGACATGGCCAAGTGGTAAGGCAGAAGCCTGCAAAGCTTTTACCCCCAGTTCGAATCTGGGTGTCGCCTTTTTTATTTAACAAATCAATATAGAGTTGTATGGAAAATATAGAATTAAAACGTTTTTGGGAGCAAGTCAAAGAAGAATTAATCAGTACATTGCCCGAAAATGCTCATCCTTGGATTTATCCACTTGAAGTGTCAGGTTTTGATAAAGGCGTTTTAACTGTTGTTACCGGTCAAATGATGGGACGCGATTTATTGAGGCGCAATCATTATGAGCAGATGAATTCTGCTTTGCAAAAAGTATCCGGCGAACAAAATGCGCGTTTTGTTATAATTTATGATGAAAATGCAGCTAAAACTCTAAAAAAAGAAACAGAAAAAATTCAAAAAAAGATTAGTGAAAAAAATCTTAAAGAAGTTGCAATGGAAAATTTAAGCAATATGCAATCTTCTTCAAATCTTAATCTTAAATATAAATTCGAAAATTTTGTTATAGGTGATAACAGTAAATTTGCATACGCAGCTGCAAAAGCTGTTGCAGAACATCCTGCAACAAAATACAATCCGCTATTTATATATGGAAATTCAGGCTTAGGAAAAACTCATTTGATGCAAGCAATTGGGCACTATACAATATTTAATAACCCAAAATTAAGAGTTAAATATACAAAAACTGACGATTATGTTAATGACTATATCGCGCACAGCCGTAAAATGAACGGTAATGTTGAAAGCATGACCAAATTCAATAGAAAATATACGAATATTGATATTATTTTGATTGATGATATTCAGTTTATTGAATCAAAAATGAAGTCAATGGAAAATCTGCAATACACATTTGATAGCCTTTATAACAAAGGAAAACAAATAGTAATTACTTCAGATAGAGTTCCAAAAGAAATTCCAAAACTTACAGCTGCACTTTGCTCAAGATTTGAAATGGGATTAATGATTGAACTAACTCCGCCTGATTTGGAGACAAGACTTGAAATTATCAGAAAAATTGCGCGTGATAATGATGTTCAATGCGATGAAAAAGCGTTATTGTATGTTGCTCGTCATTTTTCTAATAATGTAAGAGAATTGGAAGGCGCATTTACAAAGGTTTGTGCTTATTCTGAAATTTCAGGAGAGCCTTTAACATTAGATTTAGCAAAAGAAGTTTTGAAATGCAAAGATGATGATGAAAACATTGATTTTGAAAAAATAGCAGAAGTTACCGCGAACTATTATGGTGTAGAATTAAAAGATATAAAGGGTTCTGCAAGAGGTCAAAACGTTGCCATTGCAAGACACATGTCTATTTTCTTATGTCGGGAAATCACTAACCAAAGTTTCGAAAATATTGCAGAATATTATAATAAAAAACATACTACAATTATGTATGCTTATGAAAAGATTAGAAAAGAAAAGGCTAATCCGGAAATTGCAACTGCCATAAGGGAGATTAAGCAAGCATTAAAAGTAGTTTAGTCTGCTAGGCACTCGCCAATATTTCGACATTGTGATACATTTAAATCATAATGAAATTAGGGATTCAATTATGCTTGATAATATTAAATGTTTAGTATGTTTAAAATCTATAGATAAATGTATCGCTGAAAATAATTTTGATTTGGCGTTAGAAAAGCTTAATTATTTGATAAGACAAGAATATAAACCTTCTGAAACTTTTTTGAAACGCGGTAGACTTTGTCATAAATTGCTAATGTTGGATGACGCATATTCGGATTTCACGTACGTAATTACTCATTGTGCAAAAAAAGAAGAAGCATATTACGAACGCTTGATGTTGAATTTTGAAATCGCAAATTTTTATGAAGCAATAAAAGATGCTGACAAAATTTTAACTTGGGATGAATCAAATTTTGATGTAAAACGAATTAAGTTTCTTTCTTTTGTTTATTCCGGTGAAATTGACGTTGCAAAAAATTTTATAATGGATATTTTTGAATTTAACAAATATAAAACTATTCAATTTTTGTTTAAAGAAGTCGCGCAAACTTTGGCAAATGACGAACTTTCAAGAGCGTTAAAATTGCTTGAACTTATTGATTTGATTGATAAAGATAACCCGATTAAATTGTTAAAAGAAGCAACTATTTATGGAATGGCAAACCAAGTTGATAAACAAAATGAAATTTTGAAAAAAATTGATTCAGTATTTCCAAAATACTTTATTTCGCATTTTAGATTTACAGATATGTACAAAGAAAAAGATTTAATGGAAATTTGTTTTTTACTTGAGTTAAAGATTTTTGATAAACAAAATTTATTTGCTTATCCGTTTTCAATTTTAGAAGGATACAAGAACCATATAGAAGGGCATATTATTGATTCAAAAGAATGTTTTGAACGTGCAATAGAGATAAATCCGAATAAACCGGAAGCTTACGTACTGCTTGCCCAAACTCTTCAATTGATGTCCGGATATGATAATCCTGAATACAAAACAGATGCGGAAGAAAATTATAAAATCGCAATGGAGATTTATCGCCGAGAAAATTTGAGTGACAAAGCCGATGAAATGCGCAAACAATTGAAACATCTAAATTCAAACTTGATATTTAGTTAGTGGAATGAGTTTCCATAGTGAATTAAACACGCATTCTGTCAGAACTTTGCGGACGGTTGTTTAAGTATTTTTTCTGAATATCAGAAGCCATTGTATTTCTAAGAACAGGAGTAATAATATTTGATGACAAAATACTTGCACCAACGGTTCCAACTGTTGTAGCAAAATTCTTGTATGTGTAATAAGATTCTTTTGGGAACTTTGATTCGTTTTTCAAAACTTCATCCAAGTCTAAAGATAATTTGCCGACTTTGTCGCCATAAACTTTATTTTTGTTCAAAAATTGTCTAACTTTTGTTGGTGCTATTTTACCTGTAGATGCCATTTTGGATATGATTTTTTTAGTAGCTTGAGTTACTAAAAAGAACGAACCAATGTTAACAACTGCATCCAAAAACTCTTGTGGAACTAAGAAACTCTTTTGCTCGCGCGAAATTTTAGGGTTAAACATTACAGCTCCAATTTGCGCAAGTGAAGATAAACCCCAACCGATAGTTCCTGTTACAACAAGCATTGTGGCTGTATTCTTCTTAAAGTTATTGTAAACCCATTGTAAGCCTTTTTGCAAAGGAGAATTATTCATGTTTTTCATCTCCTTTCTTTGCGTTTAATCTGTTGGTTAACAATACTGTTAGTGGTGCATCAAGAACAAAATTGGTTACACACATTGCAAGTATAGCGAGTGAGCTTGATAATGCACTTCTATAGTTCTTTAAGAACTTTTCGTTATTTGCGATTTCTGTTAAAGATTTTTTAGGCAAAAGAGCTTTGCTGAATTTAGTCTTACCTGCTATATTGGTCATATTTGTTACAGCTTTATAAGCTGAACCTCTTACCATGATACCGACACATGTTCCTACAATGATTTTTGCAATAGTTCTATTTCTAGCAACTCGTCGAGTTTCTTTGTCAACTTTATGGTTATTATAGTCGATTGCGGGCTGTGTTATGATAGCTGTTGCGCCCATAATAGCGCGGTTTTGTGCAGGTTTAGAAACCCAGTTGTCAAACTTATTCCACTCTTCGAGCTTTCTCGGAGTTTCTTTTTGCGTATGCGAAGGAAGAACGTCAATGACTTTTTGAGCCATTCGACGTTTAAACTTGTCCCACGCCCTATCAGGTTTTTTCCCTTGCATGGAAACGCTATTATATTGTATCGGCTGTATATTCATAACACTTCTTCCTACAAGTATAAAACATCTGAAGAACGAAAATTGACTTTTATATACAAATTGTTACAAAATATTTACATTTAATTATTATTGCAATTGTCCTTTTCTATATAATTCATAATTCTGTATATTTCTAAAATCCCAATTAATATTTCGTTTTACTATTTGTGCTGGATTTCCGGCAATTTACAAGCCTTTGAGCGCTTTAAAACTTGCAACGCTTTCTGCTTTAATTCTAATTGTATTATTTGAACCTTCAATTTTTATAAAATTAACATTATCGATTGTAATTTCTGTTTTATCAGGTAATTCTAATATAATTTTGTTTTGCATTTTTAATATCTCCTATTCTATTACAGGAGTTGAAAGTTACAATCAGTCAAGAATAAAATAATTTTATTGATATTCACGTTTCAAGAAAACAACATTTTAAACAATACTAAATTTACGATTTATAATTCTATGTTGGTCGTCTAAAAAATCTAATTCACTAACGAAAAGATTCAATTTTTTATCTAAATTCATGACGCTTAACAAAGTAAAAATATCAGATGAAATATTAAACAGCGAAAGATTTTTAACATTACTTATTTTATCAAGAAAATCAATAGTGCAATCCGTAACATAACTCAAATCAAGCCCTACTCTTAGATTTGGATTAATCTCTTTCGCAATTTTATTAGCCTCATATTCGTTTAATTTAGGACTAAATGGGGTAATTATACAATATTTATCAGAAATTTTTATTTCCATAATAATATTATAAGTTTTTATTCAACTTATAAGAACTACCTAAAAATATAAAAAAACTATAACAAAAGTTGGAATTAAAATTTTATAGTATAATATTCTTATGAAGAACATTATTTTTATATTTGGAACACGTCCGGAAATTATAAAACTTGCGCCTGTAATACTTGAAATGAAGAAGTATCCGCAAGATTATAACGTGATTATTTGTAATACAGAACAACAAAAACAACTTTCAAACCAAACTCTTGCTTATTTCGGTTTGAAGGCTGACATTAATCTTGATTGCATGAGAGAAAATCAATCACTGTCATCTGTTCAAGCTAGAATTCTTACATCTTTGGATAAAGTATTTTCCGAGCATGAAATTGACGCGACAATTGTTCAAGGCGATACAATGACCGTTTTGTGCGGAGCTTTAACAAGTTTTTATCACAAGATTCCCGTATTCCATGTAGAAGCAGGACTTCGTTCGTATGACATTTACGAGCCATTTCCGGAAGAAGTTATGCGTCAGATGACTTCGCGCGTTGCTGCTTTACACTTTGCACCAACGGATGTCAACAAAAAAGCTTTATTAAAAGAAGATATTGCAGAAGATAAAATCCATGTAGTAGGTAATACTGTAATTGACGCTCTTTTCTGTTTGTCTAAGGAAGTTATCGAAAACTCTGAAAAATTCTATGAAGAAAAAGGAATTAGAATTGATGATAAATTAGTTTTGATAACTGCACACAGACGTGAAAATCATGGAGAAAGAATCGATAGAATTATAGAGGCAATAAGCTTTTTGGCTAAAAAATACACAGACCACACTTTTGTAATTCCGGTTCACCCAAATCCAAATGTTAAAAATAAAATCCACGAGCGCTTAGGTAATTTTTCAAATATTCACCTTTTAACTCCGCTTGATTATCCATATTTGGTTTATTTAATGAAGCATGCAAAGCTTATCTTGACTGATTCCGGCGGAATTCAAGAAGAAGCACCTTCATTTGCTTGCCCAACTCTTGTAATGCGTTATGAAACAGAAAGAAAAGAAGGCGTTGAAGCCGGAGTTTCCAAGCTTGTTGGTGCTGACTATGAAATGATTTTAGCAGAAAGCGAAAAAGTATTGTCTTCAACAAAAGAAAATACCCGCTTGAAGGCTCAAAATCCTTATGGCGACGGCACAGCATCTATTCAAATTGAAAAAATTGTTAGAAAGTATTTTGAGCAATAGTTATTTTATTGTTAAAGTGAAACCACAATTTACTTTTTTAAATAAAAAAGTAACTGTTCAGCAATTGTTGCTTGTATTTTTAATTAGCACTAACCTTCTTCTCTCAATAATAAAATCGCAGTATTTAGTTCTTCTAACAAGTACTGTAATTGTTGACTAATATTTTCAGGATTATAAATCGAACCACTTGTTGAGTATGCCAAATAGCGCTGATAGGTTACGGCTTCTTTTCTTAATTGAGAAATTGATTTCACGTACCGATTAACTTCCTGTAACTTTCTAAAAGATTCGTAATAGCTTTCCGGTTTGCCATCGTATTTTACAGCCAAATTATCAATATTCAAAGTAAGCAGATTCGCTTTTGTAATAAATAGTTGTAAACTCTCATTATCTTCAATACAATCTACAAGCTTTTCCAACATAGGTATAACTTCATTTGCATCTACTACGAATTGAGAAGTTTTGTCTTTTTTCTGAATAATATTGATAAACGCAGGATTATCTTTCGGTACAGGCTTTAATTCTGCAGGGTCATCAAAACCTTCTTGCGCTTCAAAAACTGGTGTTGTAACTTTTGTTTTTGAGCGTTCTATTTTTTCTCCAATGTCGGGTAAATTGCCTGCATAACCTTTACCTTGCAACTCCTGTTCTAATGCTTTGTTTTTTTTGTTCCAAAACGCAGCATTTGAAGGTAATGTAATGCTCAATAATATTAAACAAATTAAAAATTTTTTCATAATTATATTATATTGATTTTTATTCAAAAGGCAAAATTTTCTAACTGATTAAACCTTGAATATCATCTACAAATTCTTGAATATCTGTAACAACACTTCTTGAATATTTATTATAAAAATTAGATGCTTGCTTTTTTGCAAAATCAAATAATTCAGAGCGATTTTCAGAACCTTCTGCACTATTACTTAAAAGTGAAGTAAAAAATGTAACAGCTTCAGATGTCGTTACATCACCATCGCCATTTAAATCCAGCATGTTCTTCTTTTCAACAGGATTAACATCTTGACCAGTTGCTTCCATTTGATCTTGAACTTTTTCAGAAAAATCTATATTCTCAATTTGCATGCCGGCAGGCATGCCAAGTGAGGCAAAAATGTTATTATTTTCTTCTTTAGGTTTAACTTCCATTTGCTTTTCCAATAAATCTGAAAAAGTCGTATCATTCAAATCATAATTAGGATTAACGCCTAAACCGTTAAGTCCTCCTGATGATATTCCACCTATAAAATTAGAAACTAAACTCATAATTTAATTATATAAATGTTTTTATGGTTTGTAACTACTTCATATAGTTGAAAAAGTAATGATGAATTAATGTTATTTTTTCCCAACCTGATAATATTCAAATCCTGAATTTTCGATACCAAATGACGTATACTGATTTCTACCATCAAAAATCACAGGATTTTTAAGCAACTTCTTTATCTTGTCGAAATCAGGATTTCTAAATTCATTCCATTCTGTTAACAATAATAGTGCATCCGCGTCTATTAAAGCTTCATAAGCAGATGAAGCATAATCAATTCTATCTTTAAATATTATTTTTGCATTATCAAAAGCTTTCGGGTCGTAAGCATTTATTTTTGCGCCAAGTTCTAACAGACGATTAATTATTGTAATAGAAGGTGCTTCACGCATATCGTTCGTTTTTGGTTTAAACGATAACCCCCAAACAGCAAAAGTCTTTCCGTTTAAATCTTCTCCAAATTTTCGTGTAATTTTTTCTACAAAATGCTCTCGTTGATATTGATTAATTTTATCAGCAGATTTTAAAATACCACAAGGAGTATTATTTTCTGTTGCCGTTTTTATCAAAGCCTTAACATCTTTTGGAAAACAACTTCCGCCATAACCAATCCCCGGATAAAGAAATTTTGTTCCAATTCTTGTATCTGCGCACATTCCGAGTCTTACCAGATTAGCGTCTGCACCTACTGATTCGCAAATATTCGCAATTTCATTGGCAAAAGAAATTTTTACCGCTAAAAACGAATTCGAAGCATATTTAACCATTTCTGCAGATTTTTCATCCATAACAATTACAGGATGCTGGTTACGAACAAATGGCGAATACAAATTAAGCATAATCTCTTTTGCTTTTTCTGAGGTTGTACCAATTATCACTCTATCAGGTCGCAAAAAATCTTCTACAGCTGCACCCTGTTTTAAGAATTCCGGATTTGAAACCACATCGAATGGTTGAGTGGTTTTAGAACTGATAATTTCTCTAATTTTTTCAGCAGTTCCAACTGGAACAGTCGATTTATCAACAATAACTTTGTATTCGTTAATAGATTCTGCAATTTGCTCCGCTACATTATAAACATATTGTAAATCAGCAGAACCGTCCTCGCCTTGTGGAGTTCCAACTGCAATAAAACAGATTAAAGATTGCTTAACAGCATTTGCTAAATCATCAGAAAAAATCAAACGTTTTTCTGCAACATTTGTTTTGATTAAATCTTCAAGCCCAGGTTCATAAATAGGAATAATACCGTTTTTTAAGTTTTCTAATTTTTCTTTATTATTATCCACACAAATTACATCATTGCCCATTTCCGCAAAACAAGTTCCGGCAACCAATCCAACATATCCTGTTCCAATAACGCAAACTTTCACTAGATAAGCTCCTTAAAATAGTTAATTGTTTTCATCAAACCGTCCTCGATATCAATTTTTGGTTCCCAATCCAATTCTTTTTTCGCAAGCGAAATATCAGGTTGCCTTTGAGTCGGATCATCAGAAGGCAGAGATTTATAAATAATTTGAGATTTTGAATTTGTAAGTTTTATAATCAATTTTGCGAAATCCAAAATAGTTCTTTCAGAAGGATTTCCTAAATTTACAGGGCCGACAAGTTTTGAATTCATCATTCTTATCAAGCCTTCGATTAAATCATCTACATAGCAGAATGAGCGAGTTTGTGAACCGTCGCCATAAATTGTGATATCTTCATTTTTTAAGGCTTGTAAAATAAAGTTAGAAACGACACGTCCATCGTTTTGCGCCATATTTGGCCCGTAAGTATTAAAAATTCTAACGATTTTTGTATCAACATTATTTTGGCGATGATAATCCATCATCAAAGTTTCAGCACATCGTTTTCCTTCATCGTAACAACTTCTAATACCAATCGGATTAACATTTCCCCAATAATCTTCTGTTTGCGGGTGTATTTTAGGATCGCCGTAAACTTCACTGGTAGAAGCTTGCAAAATAGTGGCTTTACATCTTTTTGCCAAGCCTAACATATTAATTATGCCGAGCACAGAGGTTTTTATTGTTTTTATCGCATTATATTGATAATGCGGAGGGCTGGCAGGACACGCTAAATTATAAATCTGGTCGACTTCTGCAAAATATTCTTTCGTAATATCATGACGCACAAGCTCAAACCTATTATTCCCAATAAATTTTCTTATATTATCTTTTGTGCCGGTAAAAAAATTATCCAAACAAATTATATCTTCACCTTCATCTAAAAGTCTTGCACAAAGATTAGACCCGATAAAACCGGCACCACCAGTTACCAAAATTCGTTTCATAAGCACCTCTTATTTGATTCTAGCATGAATATGGATTTCAAAAGCTATATATCACGTTTATGATTCTTTTTCTTCAAGCAACGCTTTGCATAATTAATCGCATCAAATTCTTTATAAAAAACATGCTTTTCACCGATTTGTGCAACAATTTGATGTTCCGCAAGTTGTTTATAAATCTCTTCTGCGCTCAATACCAACAAGATTTTCACCCCTTGTCCCTTTAATCTTATTACGATATCTTCTAATGCAAAAATTGCCGAAATATCTAATTTTGCGTCCGATGAATAATCAAGAATCAAATATTTTGTACCCCAAATATCTTCAAATTGAGAAACCAATTGAGTTGCCGAGCCAAAGAAGAATTGCCCGTCAATATGCACAACTCTGATTTTGTGTTTATAATCTTTATCCAAAACTTTTTCCAACTTAGCAATATCTTTATCATAAACAGTTTTATGAACTAATTTTGCGCTATCAGCAGTTCTTTTTGCATAAAGTAAAGCCGCACAAGTTATTCCTGCACCTACGGCCACAATTAAGTTGTAGAATACAGTTAATAAAAACACAAGCGCTAGTACATACAAATCATCTTTTGGAGCATACTTAAGCACTTTTAACAGTTTAACATCAATTATGTCATATCCGATTTTTATAAGAATTCCTGCCAATACAGCTAATGGTATTTCTGCAACAAAATTTGAGAGATGAAATATTAAAAACAAGAGAATTAATGGGTTTATAATTGCTGTTAATCTGGTTGTCGAACCAGTATTAATTGCAGCAACAGTTCTCATTGTAGCAGCAGACCCCGGTAAAGAACCGGTTAATGCACAAACCATATTTCCCAAACCTTGTCCTAAAAGCATATTTTTTGAAGGTGTTTTTGTTTTCACTAAAGAATCTGCAACCAATACAGTTAGTAAACTTTCAGCAGAAAGCACAATTGCAAGAGTTACAGCATAGTGGAAATAGGTAATAACTTCATGCAAACCTGCTTTTGGCAAAGTTAAAACAGGCATGGATAATGAAATTTCAGAAATCTTATCGACGTTTAATCCCAATTTTATTGAAATTAAAGTACAAATAACTAATGCTATAGCTTGGGACGGGATTATTTTATTAAATCGTTTAGGAACAGCAAAAACAATTGCAAGAGTTAAACCTCCGATTAGAACAGCATCCGGATTTATGTTATGCAAATTCTGGACAAAAGCGCCGATACTATTAATCGTATTTGACATAACAGGACAGCCAATTAGTGGATTGAGCTGCATAATTATAATAATTACCCCGATACCGTTCATAAAACCCGAGATTACAGGATAAGGAACGTATTTGACGATAGCCGGAAGCGATGTTATTGCAAGAATTGTTTGCAAAATTCCTGCCATAAATATTACAAGTATAACTGACGAAATATCAGCATTAAGTGCGTGCATAATAGACGCGATAACAATAGTTGCAGGGCCTGTAATTCCGGAAAGAAGAGGAATTCTACTTCCTAAAACACCTGCAATTATACATAAAATAATTGTACCCCATATACCGGCACTTGCACCAAAACCTGTTGCAACACCGAAAGCCAATGCTTGAGGCAAAGTTACAATAGCAGAATTCAAACTGCCTAATGTATCACCTGCTAATATTTTTAAACGTGTTCTAATCATTTTTCTATATTAACACATATTTCTGTTATAATATACTTTATAGTGTAAAATTACATAGGAGAAACAAATGAACAAATTAAGAATCGGTATTATTGGTCTAGGAACAGTGGGTTCTGGAGTTTATAAAACATTGCAAGATATGGACAATATTGAGGTTGTTAAAATTGCAGTAAAAAACATTAACAAACCTCGCTCTGTAGAAGTTCCTCCAACCATGCTAACCGACAATCCTTATGATGTTGTGAACGATTCTTCTATTGATGTAGTTGTAGAATTAATTGGCGGTGTAAATCCGGCATGGGATTTTATTTCAACTGCGATTAAAAATGGCAAACACATTGTTACGGCCAATAAAGAACTTCTTGCTAAAAAAGGCGAAGAATTGTTTAATTTGGCAGAAGAACACAATAGAGTTGTTTTGTATGAAGCCGCAATTGCAGGCGGTATTCCAATTATTATGCCGATTAAAACTATTTTAGCAGGTAATAAAATCAGAAAGATCCACGCAATTTTAAACGGAACTACAAACTATATTTTGACAAAAATGGACACCGACGGCGCATCTTATGAAGACGTTTTAAAAGAAGCTCAACAATTGGGTTATGCTGAAACTGACCCTACCGGCGATGTAGAAGGTTTTGATGCAGCTTATAAAATTACAACACTTGCAACTATTGCATTCAAAAAGCGTATCAAAATCGAAAATGTATACAGAGAAGGTATTACAAAAGTTCGAAAAGAAGACATGGCAAAAGCGAATGAATTTGGTTACAAAATCAAACTTATTGCAACAGCTACAATCGACGAAAATGACAATGCAGACGTAAGAGTTCATCCAATGCTTGTTTCAAAAGATTCTATGCTTGCACATATTGATTATGTAAAAAATGCCATTGCAATTAGTGGTCATCCAATCGGAGATATCGTACTTTCAGGCCCTGGAGCAGGCGAATTTCCAACCGCAAGTTCTGTAGTTGGTGACATTTTAGCTATAGAAGCTGAATTCGGTAAAACTGATTACATGCTTCCGATGATGAGATGTAATCATCATGTAAAAGCAAATCCTGTGAAGATTGAAGACACTTTTAACAAATATTATATTTCAATTACAGCGCCAAACGCGATCGGCATAATCGCAAAAATCGGTACAATTTGTGCAAATAAAAACATCAGCTTATCAAGCATTCTTCAAAAAGGCGTATCAAGCGATAATACTGCTGATATTACTGTTATTACAGAACGCGCACAAGAAAGATTAGTTAGAGAAGTTGTAGCCGAACTTAGTGATTGTACAGTAAATAGCATTATTAGAGTAGCTGATTAATTTCAGTAAACTCATCTTTATAATTTTTGATTTTTTATATAGAATAGCAGGTCTGTTAGATAACAATCATCTAACAGACCTGTTACTCTATAAGGGTTAAAAAAATTATCCTTCGTGATATTTTGTAATAATTTTTTTAATTTGTTCTGCAAATTTATTTTGATTGAAATCGTCTTTTTGCATATAGTATTCTATTCTATGTGGTTCAAGACGTTGAAGCGCAGTTTTTTCAGGCAATGAACTCATTACAATAACCGGAATATCTGCATACATTTCATCATTTTTCAAGCGTTCAACAAATTCGTAACCATCAATTTTTGGCATAGTCAAATCAGTTATAATCAAGTCGTAGTGATTTATCTTAAGTTTAACCAATGCTTCTTCCACATCCAAAACTGCGTCTACAGAATACCCGATATTCATGAGAATATTCTTAATCATAGTTCTGCTTGTAATTGAATCATCCACCACAAGAATACGCTTATAAGACAAAATGTCATTCGGAAGTAATTTAGGATCTTGCGCAGAACTGATAGCTTTATTAAAGTCATAGTGCAAGATATCCTGCATATTAAGAATTAAGCATAATTCACCTGACGCCAAATTTGTAATACCGGATATATTTTTGACTTTATATAAAGGTGGTGAAAGCTTTTTCTGTAAAATGTCTTGGTCGCCTAAAAGCTTATCAACAACTAAACCAATAGTTTTATCATCAGCTTCTATAATCAAAATTGTTTCTTTTTCACCGCGTGGAATTGCTTTGAGTTTCAAAATATCAGACAAATAATATAGCGGGATAATTTTGTTGTTATAAACAATAGAGCGCACTCCGTTATTTGTCTTAATTTCATTTTGATTTTTAAGAATAAATGTTGTAATAACTTGAATAGGAATCGCAAAAGTCTGTTCAGAAATCTTAACCAAGAAAACTCTAAGCGTAGTAAGTGTTACAGGGATTTCAATATGAACACAGCTACCTTTGCCGAATTCAGAAATAACTTTAACTTTTCCGTTTAGTTGAGAAATTTTAGTTTTAACAACATCAAGCCCGATACCGCGTCCGGAAATACTTGTAATTGAATCACCGGTTGTAAATCCCGGCCAGAAAATAATATTCATGATAGATTCATCAGTCATAGAATCAATATCTTCTTGTGTTAAAAATCCTCTTGAAACAGCTCTATCTTTGATTTTTTCGAGGTTAAAACCATGCCCGTCATCCATAACCTCAATAATAACTTTGTTATCATCTTGTTTTGCAGATAAAAGAATTCTACCGACAGGGTTTTTGCCGTTTGCAATACGTTCTTCGCGAGTTTCAATACCGTGGTCAATTGCATTTCTCAAAATATGGATTAACGGCGTTTTGATTTCTTCAATAATCTTCTTATCTGCGCAAGTATCTTTGCCTTCAATTTCAAAATCGATATCTTTACCTTTTTCATTTGCAATATCGCGTACCATTCTTGAGAATGAATTAAATACGGTCGAAATCGGTAATACGCGGATATTTTTAACCATTGACTCCATTTCATCAATGATTAAACGCATTTTCATGTCATCCTCTTTTGAAGAACGATAAAGTGAATTCAAATCATAAATTGTTCTTGAAACATTTTGCGTAATATCTGATAAAAGCGAAAAAACCTGTTTTACGAAAGCGCTTGTATATTGTTCAGAAGCACCTGTTTGCAGATATTTTCGATTATAATATCTTAAATAGTTTGAAGTTTTTAACAAATCTTTTTGGCAATTTTCGTTAACATTTTTTATATTGTCGATTTTTTCAAGATTTTTTTCTGTTTTAATCTTTGTAATAATCAATTCGCCAAGCTGATTTACAAGTGTATCAAGCTTTTGAGCATTTACGTGCAAAGTTTTGATTTCCGTAGAAGAAGATGATTTTCCGGCTCCGCCTGAAGTTTGTGTAGAAAGATTTTTTGTTTCAACAACTCCGGTATCCTTCTTGTAGTTTAATTCAAGAAGTTGTTTCATAATCTCGAGTTGTTGAACGATTAAATCACTATCAATGCTTTCATTAGGCGCAGCACAATATTCAACCGCACTTTTTAGCGTCTGCATCATTTGTTCTTCGAGCTGAACAGAGTTTTCCAAAATAAAATCAAGGATTTCAATAATCATATTGATAACTTCTAAAACGCTTGTGTCATCAATATTTTCTCTTAATTTAAGTATGTCTTCTTTAATTTCTTTTGTATAAACACTACTTCCTTGAAGCATGGTGATTTTTTCTGCAATATCAAAAAACGTTAATCCGCCTTCTTCTGTTTCAATGCAAGAAGTAGTAAATTTGGCAGCGGCAGAGCTTAATTCATTACGAAGTTCTAAAATCTCGCTAATCGTAAGTGTGTTTGTCGCATTCATCACAAAATCGAGTTTTGTAAGTATATTTTCAAGCGAATTTTTAACTTCATAAAGATTAGTATCTTTAAAAAATTCGTAGATTTTTTGTACTTCTTCTTTAAGAATAATGATATCTTGTGATTCTTCTTCCGGTACAATTCCGTCTACTATCTCAAAGCAATTATTGAAGGTTTTATTAATTTCTTCCTGATTTTTTGCCAACTCTTTTGATGTATCTTCATCCGGTTCAATAATAGAAGATATTTTAGCATTTTCTTCGGGAGTTTGAGCTTTTTCTAACTCTTGTTCCATAAGAAATTCCAGATTAGAAATTATTGTCGTATAACCTTCATCAATAATTTCTCTTTCATTTTGTATGGATTCTTGAAGATATTTAGAAACTGCTTCAAGCGAATTATTCATTAACTTTAAGATATTTGCATCAAGAAGAATTTTATTATTATTAACGCTGTCAAAAAAATCTTCCATTTTATGCAGAATCATTTGGATATTATTAAATCCAACCATTCTTACAGCGCCTTTTAAGCTGTGTAAATCACGATAGACAACTCCAATAATATCTTTGTTTGCAGGAGTATCCTCCAGCGCAAACAAATTATTGAAAAGCCTGTCAAGAATTTCTTCAGACTCAACGCGAAAAATCTCTAATACTTCTTTATTATTTTGATTGTTATCCGAAAAGTCCAACTTAATCCTAACCTTCTATTGCTGAATTTTTAATATCAGCTGATAAATTGTTTAATTTTGAAATTTTTTCTGAACCTGATGTCATTGTCTGAATAAGAGTTTCAGCAATTGAAGAGTTTTCTTCATCAATAATATTCAAGCGTTCAATAATATCATTTTGCTTTTTAGCGTTCTGATTCAAGATTTCTAATGAGTCCAAAATCTCTTTAATCAGATTTAATAAAACTTCAGAATTAGAAGAAACACTGTTAATATCTTTAACAACAGCTTCGATTTCTTTAGAACCTTCTTCTGTCGCCATAACAGTTGAGTTTGTTGTGTATTGAATATTACTTGTAAGTGAAGTAATCTTTGTAATTGCCTGTTTTGATTCATCAGCAAGTTTACGAATTTCACCGGCAACAACCGCAAAGCCTTTACCATGTTCGCCTGCTCTAGCAGCTTCAACCGCAGCATTCAAAGCAAGCATGTTTGTTTGCTCTGCAATATCGTCAACTACGCTGATTGTGCTTCCGATTTGTTGTGAGTGTTCAGAAAGCTCTAAAATAAGTTCCGCAATCATTTGGATTTTTTGTCTTAAAACAAGCATTTTATCCGCATTTGAAGAAATTGCGTCATGCTCTTTTTCTGAAAAACTAATAGATTGAGTTACTTGTTTTTCTGTATTTTTAGAAGTTTGAACAGAATCTTCAGATAAGGCTTTCAATTTTTCTACAAGAGTAGAGATGTTTTTTGTGTTCACAGTCAACGTTTCAAAAATTTTCTTCTGTTCGTTCAACGTATTCATAATATCGCCTGTTGTTTCAGACAATGAATTTGACTGGCTTGTAAGTGTTGTTTTGATTGCTTTTGATATCCATTGTTTAGTTATAATGTGCACCGTTACTCTAAATATGACAATTATCGCTAAAAATAAGACTGTATCATAAGGCGCTACTCTGTTGACTTTTGCAAATATTAAAAACAATACGCAAACAAGCGTAAACGCAACAATATCAATAACACATTTTATATTAAATTTTTGTTTAAGTCCGAAGATTTTTTCGTCAAGCACTTTTTCTCTCCTATAGTTTTTTTTAAGTATTTATTATATAATCATTTTATACTAAAATCGTTAAAATTGGAATATAAAAAATTATGACAACAAAAGTTCTGTTAGTTGAAGATAGTAATACCCAATTGAAATTTTTGAGAGACGGGCTGGTTAATAATGGTTTTGAAGTAGAAACTGCAACGAACGGTGCAGAAGCTTATAAAAAACTGTATGATTACATTCCGGATATTGTTGTTTCGGATATCATGATGCCTGTAATTGATGGATATCAGTTATGCAGAATGATTAAAAATGTTGATGAAACAAAGAAAATTCCTGTAATTTTGCTTACGGTTTTGGATAAAAAAATTGATAACTTCTGGGGTAAAAAAGCGGGTGCGCAATTATTTTTATCAAAATCAATTGATATGAACGAACTTGTTAGAAATATCAACGCAACTCTTCGCAGATATCCTGTAACAGAAGAATATAAAGCCGGAATTGCCCTAAAAACTAATTCTGATAATTCCGCGCAAACAAGATTGAACATGATTTTGAATGATTTGCTTTTGAAATCAGTTTTTTCAAATGAATTTAGAAATCTGAGTGACTTTTTGAATTACGAAAGAATTCTTGTTGAAAAATTATTCTCTTTGCTAAGTTCTTTTGTAGAGTACAGTTTAGCAGGAATATTCTTCGCTTCTCCGGATGATTATGCTGAAAATATGTTGTATATTGATACATTGGGAAGAAATCTTAGCAAAAGCGTACTTTCTGATGTTCAGTATGATTTCTTTAAGAAAATGGAAGAATTTCGTAATCTGAAAAATACTAAATTTGAAGTTGTAAGAATGTTATTGGGAAAAGAACTTGATTATCAATTCTCAGATTTGAAATCAAAAATCATCATCCCATTGATTTTTGACAAAAAACTTATTGGTGGAATTTGTTTTTATACGCGTCAAGATATGGATTACGCATCATTTAGATATTTTGATATTATGATTAGCGAACTTCTTGCAATTTTTAAGATGAAATATCAGTACACCGAAAAAGAATTTATGTCAGTTCTTGATGGTCTAACAGGACTTTATAACAGAAGACAATTTGAAATCGGCTTAGAGCAAGAATTCAACCGTACAAAGCGTCATCCGTCAGATTTCAGCCTTGCAATTCTTGATATTGACTTCTTTAAGAAAGTTAACGATACTTATGGACACCAGTATGGTGATTACGTTCTAAAGACGGTTGCAGAGTTGATGAAACAAGCGTTTAGAAAAACAGATTTGTTGTATAGATACGGTGGCGAAGAGTTGATTATGATTATGCCGGAAACAAATATTGAAGGCGCAGTCATTCCGGTTCAACGACTTAGACGCATGGTTGAAGAATACGATTTCAATCTAAATAATGTTAAGGCGAAAGTTACTGTTAGTATTGGTTTAACTATGAATTATCAAGACCTTAATTCACCTGCGGAAATTTTGAAATCTGCCGATGAAGCTTTATATAGAGCAAAAGAAAGCGGAAGAAACAGGGTGGTTTTGCATGAACAGCAGTAATTTAATTGAGCAAAAAAAGAATACTCATTTGTATTTTCAAGTTGGGGATAACAAATATGCGGTTAACTCTGAAAATGTACTTGAAATTATGAAGCTGCCGGCGCTAGATTATCCGCAAAAATTACCGAATAATATTGTCGGACTTTTAAAATACAATAATTTTGTTATCAATGTAATTGATATCAGATTTTATCTTGATATAGAAGTAAGACCTTATACTGTCCATAACGAACTTTTAATTGTAAAAACTGATGAATTGATTTACGGAATTATTACAGATAAAGTTATCGGAATTTTGCCGTTTGATAGCGCTTTTGTTGATGCAATTCCTTACGCTGACAGCAATACGGTTATTGATTCTTTGTATAAAATTAACAATGAAACCATTTTTATAATTAATATTTATTCGGTTGAAAATCTTTTGAAAAAACATCAAGAGTGGGCAAAGGTTGAAATACCAAAATTGTTTCCTCAAGATGAAACATCAAAAGCGATTATGGCAAAAAGAACGCTTGAAGTTGTAAATAAATCGACAATGAAGCTTGCATCAAGCGAATTGCACGTTAAAAATAAATATATTTCTTTCAATTTGAATTCTAATACTTATTGTATAGCGTTAGATTATGTGAAAGAAGTTTTGAAAGATACATCAATAACAAATGTCCCGGGAACGCCTGATTTTATTGAAGGGATAATGAATCTCCGCGGTGATTATATTACGGTCATTAATTTAAAGAACTTTTTAG
This sequence comes from uncultured Candidatus Melainabacteria bacterium, assembly GCA_934754735.1. GTDB lineage: Bacteria > Cyanobacteriota > Vampirovibrionia > Gastranaerophilales > Gastranaerophilaceae > CAG-196. Next base: position 5,231 of record CAKVJE010000001.1, on the reverse strand, counting down.
ATTTAGAGTCTAGTGTTGTTTCAGATAAAAAACCTGTAATCATTATTAAATGTAATGAACTGAAATTAGCGCTTTTGATAGATAAAATTAATGAACTTTTTGAATTTCAACAAGATGATATTAATGAAATAAATGACGGATATTTTTCAAATGAATTTATCTATAATGATATGCTTTATACGATTTTGAATGTTGAAAAAATCGCCTCTGATAAGCGTATTATTATTACTGATATGTAAAAATTAGACTATATTAACAATTTGAAATTAATTGTTTTGCTATATCAATTGCTTTATTTTGTAAATCGTTATTTATCCAAAAATCTTCTGAAATAATTTGTTCTTTTACAATCTTTCTAGCCCAAGAACCAACCGCAATTCCCCAATAATTTATGTCACAAAGTTTTGCTAGAGTTGCAGTTTTTGAGTTTGTACCGCCGGAAATCATTATATGTACAGGTAAATTCGCATTTTGTATAATTTCTGCCATAGCAACAGCTTGTAAAGTCGTTTTGTAAGTATCATCCGCTCCACTCATCGGAATGCCGTCTGCTTGAATTATTGTCGTGTAAGGCGCACGAAAATTTATCATCTCACGGATTCTATCAAGTGCTTCTTTATTCCCAAAATTTTCTCTATCTATGCAAATCGAAGCAAATTTTGGTTTACACTCATTTATCACACTCCATTTATTATCCAAATCTTTTTTATCATGCCCCATTATATGTAGCTCAAGAACCTCAACTCCGTTTTTTACCATATAAGGCAAAATTTCTTTGACATTAACATCCTTATCGAACATTGAAATTGCACCAGTCGGGCATTTTTTCAAGCAACTGCCGCAACCAATACATTTTTTTTCATCAATTATTATTGATGAATAAATCGCATCATTAGGACAATTTCTAAAACAATTTCCACATTTTATACACTTTGACTCATTGATTTTAGCTTTTGTAATATGCGGATCGCCTTTAATTCCAACGCTTACGCAAAGCATTGCATCATCAACATTTGCAAGCTTTAACGCTTCTTTTGCGCTCTCTAGAATTTCTTTTCTTGCTGATAAATCAAAAAAACGACAACCGGCTTTTGCGTAAATATAAACTAATCGTTTTACGCTTTCACAATCTTCATTACCGGCTCCGCAAACAAGTTTGAACATCTAAAATCCTATTGCGTAATTAAAAATCTTTTTATTAGAAGTTTGTTTTGAAGCTAAATTAGAGTCAACAGTTACTTCTTGAGTTTCAATTACTTGACCTGCTCTTTGAAGCATATTATTTTGTTGCAATGTTTTATCAACATTGTTGAATGATTTTAAGCTATCAAGTTTGTTTTGCAATTCTTCATTTTCGTTATTTAAAACAATAGTTTGCCTGCTTAAATCATTTAATTTCATTTCGCAAGAAATTACAAAGTAGTAACTTACAATTACAACTCCTATTAAAAGGCTCAAAATCACGCATAAAGTTTTATTTACTCGTTTAATTGCCATATCTCTTACGAAATTCTCCTTTGGAAAGTACCCTTCTATTATACTATTAACAGCTAAATTTTGAATAGATTTATCTACAAAAGATTTTTTTTCTTGTTCTTTAATCTCATATTCTTTTGTAGTTTCACCCGAAAGTTTTTTAATAAAGCTATCTAATCCGTTGTTTGATTTGTTGTTGATTTTTAAAGCTGAAACCAAAGTCTTTTATCTCCTCTACTCCCAAAACTACCCTCAACGAATAGCGCGCACAACTCTTAATTTAGCACTTCGTGATGGTGGATTTTCCAAAATCTCCTTTTCGCTCGCCATAATTGGTTTTTTGTTTACAAGTTCAATTTTTGGCGGCTCGCATTTGCAAATCATTTCATTACATCTGCATTTTTGGCTTTCAAACTTAAAGATTTGTTTTACAATTCTATCTTCTAAAGAATGAAAACTTATTACCGAAACTATAGCTCCATTATCTAACAAATCTAGAATATCATGCAATACTATGTTAACATTTTTTAACTCATTATTTACTTCAATTCTTATCGCCTGAAACACTCTAGTTGCGGGATGTATACGAGAATTGATGTGCGGAGTAGAGTTGACTATTAAATCAGCGAGTTCTTTTGTTGTTTTAATCGGCTCAACACGTCGTTTTTCAACAATTGCTTTAGCAATTCTTTTGGAAAATCTTTCTTCTCCATACTCACTAAAAATTTTTACTAAATCATTTTCTGAATACTTATTAACAACATCATAAGCACTAAAATCTGCATCCATATTAAATCTCATATCAAGCGGAGCGTCTTTTGAAAATGAAAAACCACGTTCTCTTTTGGTTAATTGGTGATAAGATGCGCCCAAATCCAGAATTACCCCACCGGTAATTTTTTCGATACCAAGTTTTTTTAATTCTTGTTTAATATTAGTATAAGAAGATTTTACAATTGTGAGGTTTTTATAATCTTTTAAACGCTCCGAAGCGTGATGAATTGCTTCGTCATCGATGTCAAAAGATACCAATTTGCCGCTTGGTGAAATTCTTTTTAAAATCAATTCACTGTGACCGCCACCACCTAACGTACAATCTACATATATTTTACCGTCTTGACACTCTAATGCGTCAACCGCTTCATTTAACATAACAGTATAGTGTTTAAAATCGTCCATTGTAATCTCCCTAGACGATTATAGCATGAATCATTTTATTAGACTTAATCTCTACTGCATCTGTGTACTAGGTTTTGTTTTTTCTATCAACCTATTTAAATCAGCACATCATAACTTTTTGTAACATTTTTTGTAAAAATATGACAAAGTTGCTTATATATTATATAATAGATATATAAGGATATGTGAAATGCACGTCAGTAATGACAAACTTCTGTTTGGGTTGAATAAAACTCTAGCAGGAACTACTAATAATATCGCAGAATGTTTAAACCGACTATCATCAGGATTTAAAGTAAATTCCGCCAAGGATAGTCCGGCCAATTTTGCTATAATTACTGAAATGCAAACAGAGTTAAGCTCTTTAGATGTTGCAAGAGAAAACATTGAACAAGGCATGGATGTTCTGGCTTTATCAGAAGATTTAATAAATAATATATTAGATCGTCTAGAACGTATTAAACAACTATCACTTGCTGCAAGTAATTCTATTTATGATGAAAGCTCATTAAATGCCATTCAAAAAGAAATCGATAATTGTGTTGATACAATTTACCAAATACAAACGACTGCTCAATATAATGGCATTGATTTGTTTCAAACAACATATAATTTAGACAAAAACCTCTCCTATGTATTAAAAGATGGTAGTATAATACCTTCTACAACAGCAACATCAAGAACAATTTCTCCGAATGCATTGGATGAAGATATTACAATGTGTGCATTTTCACTTGATGATGATATAAGTCCTATAAGTATCAACAATGCCTCAAATACATCCCAGGTTATTGAAATAGAAAGATTTGATAACGAAAGTTTTACAGTTGCAGGTAAAACGTATACAATAACAAATCTTACAAATGAAACAAATACAATTAGTTATACGTACGACACAACAAATAATACTTTAACCATTGATGGCGGAAATTTCACATTAGATGCAATAAACAACCAAAATGACAATTTAATCATTAATGGAAATGGAACCATAAAAATAAACACCGGAAATGGCAATGATAACATTATAATAAATTCTGGTGATAATGTAGAAGTAAATTCATCTCTGGGCGAAAATATCATCACATCAAATGTATCAGCTACAATAAATGTTGGAAATGGTAATAATAATATTACAGTCAATGGTGATAATTCTTTAATAAATACCAATAATGGAACAAATATTATTAACATTAACGCTCAAGGAATTAGTATTAACCAAAAATCCGGCTCTAATAATACATTCAACATCTCAAATAAATTTTCTGTGAATTTGAGTGTTAATAATTTTGAATATTTTATAGAAAATGCAACCAATTTTAATGTTTCTACGCTGAATAATAAAACATGCTTTGATGGCAATAATTTAAACATAACGTCTTTATATGCACAAGTTAACTCTGTTATTCTTAATGGTGATTCTATTTCTTATACTGATAATATTGGTATTTCTGCAGTTGAATCCAATGGAGCTAATACAAATATCACTTTGAATAACAACAGTAACAATACGATTTTTCTTAACGGGAAAAATTCAACCTTAAACACAGGCAACGGTAATAACACAGTTACGGTAAAAGGCGATAATTCTACAATCACAACCGGAAGCGGAAAAGATAACATTACAGTTTCTGCAAAAGGAGTTAATGTAAATTCCGGCAGCGGAGATGATACAATAACAATTTCAGGTTCTAACGCAACAATTAATTCCGGTGCAGGTAATAATATAATTAATGCAGGCGGAAATTCTTCCAGTATTACAACCGGCAATAATGCAAATACAATTAATGTAACAGGAAATTATGTAACAGTTAGAGCCGGAAATGGAACTGACACAATAAAAGTTACAGGTACAAACGCAGATATTGATTCCGGAGATGGAAATGACTATGTATCAATAGCCTCTGGCGCAACATCATCTTCGATTACTTCAAAAGCCGGCAACAATACTGTTATTTCAGACTTAGACAAAGCAAAAATCATTGTTGGGAATGGAAATAACAACGTCATACTAAATGGTGCATTATCAAGTTTGGTTACAGGAAAAGGTAATAACACGATTTCTGTTAACGGCGCATCTTCTACTATAACAACAGGAAACGGTAATAATACAGTAAGCGTCAGCGGTAATTATGTGACCGTAAAAACCGGAAGCGGAACTGATACAATAAAAGTTACAGGTACAAATGCAAACATTGATTCCGGCGCGGGAAACGACAACATTACAGCGAGCGGAGCTAACGCTACAATTAAGGCTAACAATGGCGATAACAAGATTAATTCAACTTCCGAAAATTCTACAATTACAGTTGGTGAAGGCGCAAACAGTATTCTTCTAGGTGGTACAGAATCCACTCTTGTAACAGGTGGTGGTAATAATACAATCACAGCTTCCGGTTCTTCATCTACCATAACAACTGGAGATGGCGACAACTTAATCACAACATCCGGCTCATCTACTAATGTTACAATCGGAAATGGTAACAATTCAATCACAGTTTCCGGTTCTTCATCTACTATAACAACTGGAAACGGAAACAATACTGTTGACGTCAAGGGAAATTACGTTACAGTAA